>JANXSK010000013.1 GCA_025352695.1 Ferruginibacter sp.
TAAAATACAGGAATGAGATCGGCAAATTTACCAGCCGTAAACAATTATTAAAAGTACCCCGCCTTGGTGGCAAAGCTTTTGAGCAATGTGCAGGGTTTTTACGCATCAAGGAAGGCGATGATTTGCTTGACCAAAGTGCGGTACATCCTGAAGCGTATCCGGTTGTAGAAGCAATGGCAAAAGATCTCGGTGTGGAAGTAAAATCGCTGATAGGCAAAGAAGAATTATTAAAAACCATTGATTCAAAAAAGTATGCTACCGAACAAATCGGAGAACTAACCATCAGGGATATACTAAATGAATTAAAAAAGCCAGGGCTTGATCCTCGCAGTGAAGCACAGGTTTTTGAATTTGCCAATATTTACAGTATTGATGATGTAAAAATTGGAATGGAAGTTCCTGGTGTTGTTACCAACATTACCAGGTTTGGTGCGTTTATTGATATTGGTGTAAAGCAAGATGGGTTGGTACATGTATCGGAAATTTCAAATACTTACGTAACTGATCCAAATGAAGTTTTAAAATTAAATCAACACGTAAAAGTAAAAATACTGGAAGTGGACACAGTAAGAAAGCGCATTGCACTTTCTATAAAGCAAACAGAAGAAGCTCCAGCAAGAAATCAGCGGTCAAAATTTCATGGGCAACCACCTATTAAGTTACAAAAAAGTATAGCAGAATTACCATTAAATGATGCACTTGCAGCGTTAAAGCAAAAGTTTGGAAGATAAGTTTTTGTCTAACGATTACCTGTTAATTGAGTATAGGAGAAATAGTTTCAATTTTTCTTTTTTTTTATACCCAATCGGGCCTAAAAATGTGTAAAAAAACAAGCTATCTCACACAATACAATATGCACAAAGGTTACATAGGATATTAACAAATTGTGTTACTAACTTTTTGTTTATAAAATTAAAACCAATAGTAGTATTGCAACAGTTCTTGTAAATTTTGTTCAGGTAGCAAAAACACATGTAAAAAATTAATAGGGAACCATGTGAAATTCATGGACTGTTGCGCAACTGTAAGTAACGCAATTAATTATTTTTCTGGGCCGGTAAATTTGCCGGTGCAGAATCAGTTACAAGTCAGATTACCAACCTGAATAAGAAAGTGCAACAGCCTCGCAATAAGGATAATGTCACTTCAATAGTTTACCCAAACAATTAACTCCGGGTTTACTGTTGATGGTCGTTTCTAATATTGTGTTTATTTAAAAGAAAAACACCATTATTACTATGTCAAACAGCACCAGCAGCAACGAATTACTTTTAAGAGAAAACAAAGATCGTTTTGTAATTCTTCCAATCAATTACCCAAAGGTTTGGGAAATGTATAAAAAGCATGAAGCCAGTTTTTGGACGGCAGAGGAAATTGATTTAAGTAGCGATCAAAAAGATTGGGATAGTCTGAATGATGGCGAACGTCATTTTATCAGCCACATCCTTGCTTTTTTTGCAGCCAGTGATGGTATCGTAAATGAAAACCTGGCGGTTAATTTTATGAGTGAAGTGCAATTGCCTGAAGCACGGTGTTTTTATGGTTTCCAAATAATGATGGAAAACATTCATTCAGAAACCTATGCTTTATTAATAGATAATTATATAAAAGATCCCAAAGAAAAGCAGCGGCTGTTTCATGCTATTGATACCGTACCTGCTGTAAAGAAAAAAGCTGAGTGGGCTTTGCGGTGGATTGACAAAGGAAATTTTGCAGAACGGCTCGTAGCATTTGCTGCAGTAGAGGGTATTTTTTTCAGTGGTAGTTTTTGTTCTATTTTTTGGATGAAAAAAAGAGGCTTGATGCCGGGTTTAACTTTTAGCAACGAGTTAATAAGCCGCGATGAGGGATTACATTGTGAGTTTGCCTGTTTATTATATAGCATGCTTGAAAACAAATTAACAAAAGACGAAGTATTTACCATTATTGCAGATGCAGTTGTTATAGAAAAGGAATTTGTAACAGAAGCTTTGCCTGTAGCATTGATTGGAATGAACGCCAAACTAATGCAGCAGTATATTGAATTTGTAGCCGACCGCTGGCTGGCAGAATTGGGCTATCCTAAAATGTTCAATGCTACCAATCCATTTGATTTTATGGAAATGATTAGCCTTCAGGGTAAAACCAATTTCTTTGAAAAAAGAGTAGGAGATTACCAGAAAGCAGGTGTGATGGGCTCCAAAGAATCCCAAGCATTTTCGCTTGAAGAAGATTTCTAAAAAGTAATTAACATCTGTGGAAACTATTTAAGCGACAATTTTCATTTTAATTGTTAGCTTTTCTGTCTGAAATATTTTACAAGAAAAATCATCACCTCGATATAAAGTTTACAACACTATGCATGTAATTAAAAGAAATGGTAAAAAAGAAACCATTAAGTTCGACAAGGTAACATCCAGAATTGAGAAATTATCTTACAGTTTGAGCCCATTGGTAAATGCTATTGATGTTGCTAAAAAAGTAATTGAAGGCATTTACGATGGCGTGCCTACCACAGAGTTGGATAACCTTGCTGCGGAAACAGCTGCATCTCTAGCTACCAAACATCCTGATTATGCTATTTTAGCATCAAGGATTGCGGTAAGTAACCTACATAAAAATACCATCAAATCTTTTTCTGAAACGATGAAGAAATTGTATTTGTATGTAGATAAATCAAATGGTAAAAAATCGCCTCTGATAGCAGATGATGTGTGGCAGGTGATTGAAGACAATGCAGAGGTATTAGATAGCACCATTATATATGATCGGGATTTTAGTTTTGATTATTTTGGATTTAAAACATTGGAAAAAGCCTACCTGTTAAAGGTAGATGGCAAAATTGTTGAGCGTCCTCAACATATGTTTATGAGGGTGGCGTTAGGTATTCACAAAGCGGCTATTGAAAGCGTTATTGAAACCTACAATCTTTTAAGTGAGCGTTGGTTTACACATGCTACACCCACTTTATTTAATGCAGGCACTCCCAAGGCACAAATGAGCAGTTGCTTTTTGTTAACCATGAAGGAAGATAGTATTGATGGTATTTACGACACCTTAAAACAAACTGCAAAAATTTCTCAAAGTGCCGGTGGCATTGGTTTAGCAATTCACGACATTCGTGCAACCGGAAGTTATATCGGTGGCACCAATGGAACTAGCAATGGTATAGTGCCAATGCTAAGAGTGTTTAATGATACCGCCCGTTATGTAGACCAGGGTGGTGGCAAACGAAAAGGTGCTTTTGCTATTTATTTGGAACCGTGGCATGCAGATATATTCTCTTTTCTTGACCTGAGAAAAAATCATGGTAAAGAGGAAATGCGTGCAAGGGATTTATTTTTTGCCTTGTGGATATGCGATTTGTTTATGAAAAGGGTAGAAACAAATGGAGAGTGGAGTTTATTTTGTCCCAATGAGGCACCAGGTTTAAGCGATTGCTATGGCGAAGCATTTGAAACATTGTATACTCAATACGAAACAGAAGGAAGAGCTAGAAAAACCATCAAGGCGCAGGAACTTTGGTTTGCTATATTAGATTCGCAGATTGAAACGGGAACTCCTTACATGTTGTATAAAGATGCGGCCAACAGCAAGAGCAACCAAAAAAATCTGGGTACTATTAAAAGCAGTAACCTTTGCACTGAGATCATTGAATATACAAGCCCGGATGAAGTAGCAGTTTGTAACCTTGCTTCTATAGCATTGCCGCGTTTTGTTATTAACGGAAGTTTCGATCAGCAGAAATTATATGAAGTAACTTACCAGGCAACACTTAATTTAAATAAGATAATAGATAATAATTATTACCCTGTTGAAGAGGCAAGAAACAGCAATTTGCGTCACCGTCCGATTGGTTTAGGTGTTCAAGGGTTGGCCGATGCATTTATTTTATTGCGTCTGCCTTTTGAAAGTGACCTTGCTAAGATCTTAAATAAGAATATTTTTGAAACCATCTATTTTGCAGCTATGACTGCAAGTAAAGATCTTGCCATTAAAGAAGGCGCTTACTCAACTTTTCATGGTTCGCCTTTATCAAAAGGAATTTTTCAGTTTGATATGTGGGATGTTCAACCCTCTACCCGTTGGGATTGGGATAGTTTAAGAAAAGAAGTGATGGAACATGGCGTAAGAAATAGTTTGCTGGTTGCTCCAATGCCAACAGCATCTACTTCTCAAATATTGGGTAACAACGAATGTTTTGAACCATACACGTCCAATATTTATTCAAGGCGTGTATTAAGTGGTGAGTTTATTATTGTAAACAAACATTTACTGAAAGACCTTGTGAGCCTTGGTTTATGGAACAACGATATGAAGAACAGGATTATTGCGGCCAATGGTTCTATTCAAAAAATACAGGAGATTCCATCAGACATCAAAGAACTGTACAAAACAGTTTGGGAAATTAAGCAGCGTAATTTAATTGATATGGCTGCCGATAGGGGTGCATTTATTTGTCAGAGTCAGTCATTGAATTTATTTGTTGATAGTCCAACAGCCTCTAAATTAACTTCTATGCATTTTTATGGCTGGAAGAAGGGATTGAAAACCGGTATGTATTATTTGCGTTCGCAAGCTGCCACACAAGCTGTACAGTTTACGATTGAAAAACAAGGTAGTGAAGAAATGGCACCGGTGATACCGCAAATACCCGCTGTAGAAAATCAAAATAATGTAGATGATATTAGTACCGACTTCACGGGGCCGACCTGTACTATGCAGGATGGTTGCGCAAGTTGTGGTTCCTAATCAACAAAGAAAACAAATAAAAAAACGCAGGTAATTTTTACCTGCGTTTTTTTATTTTAATAATTTCTCAATTTCTACAACATAAGCCGCTCCGATAGGCAGTTCTGTGTGTTTTACCCGGATACTTTTTCTATCCATTTTTTGAATGTGTTGTTTTGATACAATGTAGGAACGGTGAATACGTATAAAATCCAGCACTGGTAACAATGCTTCTACTTCACTCATAGTTAATCGTGAGGCAATTTTACGGTTGTCTAGCACAAATTGCATATAATTCCCGCTACTTTCTACATATAAGATATCAGTTGGCTCAACCTTAATTTGTTCATAACCACTCTTAATAAAAATAGCGGATGGTTCAGGTAAAGGCGCAATGGTTTTATTTCTCAGCAAAAATTGTTCATTGGCTTTGTTGCATGCTTTTAAAAACCTTGACAAAGAAAATGGTTTTAATAAATAATCAATGGCATACAGCTCAAAACTCTGCACCGCATGCTCGCTGTAGGCTGTAGTAAAAATCACCATAGGCGGATTGGAAAGTGATTTCAAAAAATCAATGCCGGGAATATCAGGCATTTTAATATCAAGAAAGATGAGATCAACTTTTTCTTTTTGCAAAAAATCAATTGCTTTAAACGCATTGGTAAAACAATTAAGCAATTCGATAAAAGCTATTTTTGATGAAAGGCTTTTTACAACTTCCAGTGCAATCGGTTCATCGTCTATGGCAATTGCTTTAAGCATTATTTACAGATTGAGATTTAGTCAAAAGATAGTAATCTTTTTTTATTTTATTTTTTTAAAAACTATTTTTTGCCCGTTTTTATAAAAAATAAGTTGTCAATTTTTCCTGTTGTATCAACTACAAATTCTATTTCAATTTGATTGTCGCCACTCTCTGCAATAAAATTATTTTCTTTTTGAGCATACAACTCTTCTTTATGATCGGTTGCAGCCATAAGATGTCCGTTTTCGAGTGTTAGTTTTATTAACATTCCGGGCTGCATTTCATAAGTGCCCAAATACTTATGTTGTATTTTTTCACTCAGCCTGATTTCGTTTTTTGCAGGTAATTTATATGGCTGATTGTAGAGAATGGAAAATATTTTTTTTGTAATTATCCCCAAATCCGGGTCTTCAATATTATTCAATAATATTATACAGGCATCGTCTTTTGTTATCCTCGAAATGTCAGATTTAAATCCCCAAATATCGCCACTATGGTGAATTATGCACTTGCCAAAAAGAGAATCAATCATCCAGCCATATCCGTAATTATTTTTGTATGGGGTATATGCTTTATCTAATGATGCCTTACTGATTATTTTATAGGTTTGAAGCCCTTCGTGCCATTTGTATAAGTCTTCTACAGTAGAATAGATTGCACCCGCAGCAAAGGGGGCGGATGAATCAATGAGGGTTGCTACTTCTACTGCTGCACTTTCAGGAATAGACCAATAACCTGTAGCTTTATCCTTGCTCGTTAAATGAATAAAATCAAAAGCGCTGTTATCCATTTTTAGCGGAATAAAAATATATTTTCTTACAGCTTCATAATAGCTCAGGTTAGAAACCCTTTGAATTATATAGCCCAATAATTGATAACCTGAATTACTGTAATGCCAGTTGGTACCGGGAGAGAAGTCCAGTCCATATTTTTTAATAGCGGTTAATAATTTTTCTTCTTCAATTCCGGTTGCAGGAGTTGAACTGCTATCGTTGTAATGGTCAATAATTCCTGAAGTATGGGTTAGCAGGTTTTCAATAGTTATACTGTCGCCATGTAGTAATCCTGGATAAAATTTGCTTAGCTTATCCGTTAATGCAAGCTTTTTTAATTCAACAAGCTTTTGGACTACTGTTGATGTAAATTGTTTTGTAACTGAAGCGATTTGATAAATAGTGTTGGGACCATTTAAAGTACTGTCGCGGAAATTTTTAAAACCATAACCTTTTTCAAGTAATATTTTGCCTTTTCGGGCAATCAATACTGAGCCATTAAATTTGTTTACTTTGTAATAGGCATCCATCAAAGCATCTAATTTTTTAGAAATAGTATCCTGCGAAAATAGCGAAGGTATAATTCCCCATGTCAATATAATTGCGAATATCCTTTTCATATTATTTATTTAAGTTTTTGTAAATATTTTTATGGCTGAATTGTAAGTTGTACAAAAAACTCGTGACCATCTCCGTTAACGGAAATCTGGTGTTTGCCGGGATAAATAAGTTCCAGGCGTTCTAAAACATTTTTAAACCCAATGCCGGAGTTTTCTTTTTCAGGGTCATTATCCTGCCGGGTGTGCATGCTGTTCCGTACTTCAAAAAGAATTTCTTTTTCATTACAGGTGAGGCTGATTTTTATCCATGATTTTTCTTTGAGGCTGATGCCATGTTTAAAGGCGTTTTCAACAAGTGGAATCAATAACATAGGTGCTATTTTGTGGTTACAATTTTGCCCGGTGATATTGTTTTCAATAATAATTTCAGGAGAAGATTGTGTGCGTAATTTTTGCAGGGTTATGTAATTTTCCAGGTAATCAATCTCTCTGCTCATGTTTATAAAATCAAGATTGTTTTCGTGCAACATAAAGCGCATCATGTCGCCAAGTTGCTGAATGCCGCTGGCAGTGCGGTCTGCATTTTCCTGCAAAGCCGTGCCGTATAAAGTGTTGAGTACATTAAATAGAAAATGGGGGTTTATTTGGGAACGAAGGAAATGGAGGGTAGCTTTTGATTTAACCAACTCATTCTGTGCGCCCATTAGCGCAAGTATTTTATCTTTTTTTTGCTGAAAGGCCAGCCAGGAAATGGGTGTTAAAATAAATAACTGACTTAACCAGCAAATAAGAAAAGCACGCCCGATAAAAACGTATGGTGAAAAGGATAAGAGAAAAATAAAAGGAAGGGTATATAAAAGGGTTGATAATAATAAGCGTGTAAGAATAGGTTTACTTAAAAATGGTCTTGTTCCTTTAAGTGGGAATAGCCAGTACGTATTGCTCATAAAAACCAGAAACAAAGGAATTACAAGAGAAAAATAAGGTATAAAAAATCCATGTCCTTCATCAAGTTTGAATGATCTTAAAAAGTAAGGCAGTAATATTAATTCAGCTAAAAATAGTGTAAGTTCATTGCAGATCAAAATCCTGAAATCTCTTCTGCCGCCTGCTCTTTCAATCCAGTAAATAATAACTTCACGTATGCAGACTTATAATGCATATAACACCAGTGAAAAAAATACAACCTCATAACCACTCCAGATATCCAATTGAGAATCGGGAATGTTTTTATTAAAGAAGATGGAAAAACGGGGATAATGAAACAACCACTCGTGTTTAAAATAAGTAGCCACATTTTCTGCCGTGCCAAGCAACAAAACAATTAAAAGAATTTGCAACATCAGCCACACCATTTTTTTTACCACTTTACCAGCCTTACCCCGCCATGACACCTTCATTCTGGTGAGTGATATGGAAACCTGTGCGGTACCGGCTTCTATTTTTTTGGGAAACAGTAAGCGGGGGATGGTAAACAGGTTTATAAAAAGGAAAGCCAGGTAAGTAAGCAATACCAAACCAATATCGGGCAGCAATACATTGCGGTACAAATTAAAGAGAACATGATTGTTAACAAACGGACCGGCAAACTGATCTGTTGTAGTATTGTGTATCCGCTACAAATATCCGCCAAGTGCAATTACAGCCAGCATGGTAACAAATATCATTTCGTGTTGACGCCATCTTACTTTCATTGTTTTATATTTTTCCAAAAGTAGGGTGCCTTTAAACGGCCTTATTGTATATGTGACAGAACCGGCAAAAAATGTGATGGAATTTGAAACAGGCGTATAACATGTTGTGAACTTATAAATTTTCAGCAAGCAAGGCCATAAACTTATTGCGTTCTATCATCTTTGCGCCGAGGCTTTCGAGATGTGGGGTGTACACCTGGCAATCTATGAGTATTACTTTTTCTTTTTGTAACTGTCGAACGTAATTGATAAAAGCAAATTTGCTGGCGTTGCTTACTTTGCTGAACATGCTTTCGCCAAAAAAAACATTGCCCAGCCGGATGCCATATAAGCCTCCTACAAGTTCACCGTTTATCCATGCTTCGGCGCTGTGAGCATAACCAAGTTGGTGTAACGCTGTGTAGGCTTGTTGTACAGCAGGTGTTATCCAGGTACCTTCCTGCTCTTTACGGTAGATGGTTTTACAGTTTTGTAATACGGAGGTAAAAGCCCGGTTAATTGTAAAACGAAAACTGCCATTGTTTATGACCGATTGCATGCTTTTAGTAACCCGTAGTTTTTCGGGGAATAATACAAAACGGGGATCTGGACTCCACCAAACAATTGGCTCGCCTTCACTATACCAGGGGAAAATACCACTCTGATAAGCCAGCAACAATCTTTCAATACCAAGATCACCACCGATGGCAATGATGCCTTCTTCAGTAGTCATTTCAACAGGTGGGAATATTAATTGATTATTTAATAAAACCATGTGGCAAAGATAAAATTTGTTAGCCAGCAACCGGAAGAAATAAGCTAAAATAAAAAATTTAAAAGCACTAAAAGGTGGTAAAAGTTGCTTAATGGTATACGGTAAAAGAGGGCGATGCAACAATGATCAACATAGCTTTTAAGCCCAGACAGATGAAAGATAATAATTTCTTAATGTAGCTTTTATGCAGGTAAAGCAGCGTAGGAATTTATCCTGCAATTACCTCAATAGTTGCCCCTATTCCTCTGTCGGTAATCGCATCGCACATAGGTTTTAGTATATCGTAGCTGCCTTCTTTAACAGCGTATTTTCCTTTGCAGTCGATAATGATGGCGCATTGTTCAGCCTGTTCTGGACTATGGCCACAAACGTTCACAAGGGTTTCAATAACCCAATCGAAGCTGTTTACTTCATCATTCCAAACAATAAGGGTGCAGTACTCGTCCAGCTCGGTAAGTACATCCATGTCTTCTTTATATTTGGTATGGTTATTAGTATTTTTCATGTTATTTGACAACAAAATTAAGACGAAATTACGAAGCTACTATCAAACTGATGCAACATAATGTACATTAAAATTGTCTGTATATATTATTGAAGGCATATTAAGCGTTATTAATTCTTCACCCTTTTTACTATTATGCTGCGCATTTTAAAAAAAAATAAAGACACGACACCTAAGACAGCAAAGCAGCAGGCGATTGTGTTGCCGTTGCATGCTGCCAACCGGAGTCTTGATTTTTTAGTGGAATTGATTGATACCATTCGTCCTGAAAAAGCAAAGGATGTTACCCAGGCAACACTTCGTTTTAAGGCATTGCTTTACCAAATGACGCAGGATAGCAGTTCTCTTTTTTCGATACGCAAAGCGTTACTTACTCAATTTTTAAAAACAAATATTGTAAATGCTTTAACCGAAAGTGGTATTACGAGTAGCAGAGGATTTGTGCAGGAGCTGATCGGTAAAATATCACATAAGTTTTTGCCTGAATTACAAACACCTGGTAATTTTTTATACGTTATCAACAGAATATTTTATAAAAAAAAGGATCATATCTGGGTAGAAGATATTGAGTTGGATTTATGGATACAGTTTTTTGAAGTGCTGGGTATGCAGATAAATATGACAGAACCTGCTTTGATAAAGCAGTTGCAAAGTGCTTTACAATTATTGAGTTACCGCATTACTACGCTTGGGCTTGAAAAAGAAATTACCCAACGTTACGACGATTTTGAAAATGCCATTTTTCCTTTTTTAGAGCAGAACCGTTTGGTGAATGAATACCTGCACCTGCATAAATCTATTGCTACTGAAGATACTGAACGTATATTACTGACAAACGTTACAGAAGCGCTGCACAATTGTAATCAAACAATTCAATGGATAAGGGAGCAACGCATTGCTTATGGTACCAGTCTGGCGCAAACTTATATTATTACCAGGTTACAACAACAGATAGACAGGTTGTTTATTATACTGGATGTGTTGGATAAGGATAACCTTTTTAATACAGAAAGGTTTGTAGCGTACTTTAAAACAGTAGTACACAATGAAAACAGAAAAAATTCAATCAAAGAATTTTTGAGTACAAATACTGGTTACCTGGCTTATCAAATTGCTGAGCATGGCGGCCGAACCGGAGAAAAATTTATTACAACAACCCGTAAAGAATTTTGGCGGATGTTTAGAAGTGCAGTTGGTGGCGGTATAATTATTTCATTTATTGGCATTATAAAAAATTTACTGGCTAAAGTAACTATGGCGCCCTTTTGGCATGGGTTTTTATACAGCACCAACTATTCGCTTGGCTTTATTTTAATACAGGATACCGGATCTACATTGGCTACCAAGCAACCTGCCTACACAGCTAACAATGTGGCTAGTTCTTTGGACGCTCAAAAAATTAACGAACAACCGGATTTAAGAAATCTTGCAATAACAATTGGTAAAGTGAGCCGCACACAGCTTGCTTCTTTTACAGGCAACCTTATTATAGTATTTCCATTGACTTATATATTAGCCTGGTTGTTTTTTGGAGCCACTGGTGTAAAAATTGCAGAGGGTGCTGCTGCCCATAAATTACTCTCCGATCAGCAACCGCTTCACAGTCTTGCCTGGTTGTACGCCTGCTTTACAGGTTTCTTTTTATTTGCCAGCGGATTAATTGCAGGCTATGTAGAAAATTATGTGGTATATGGTAAAATTGCAGAACGCCTGCGTAATCTGCCTTCTTTTAAAAATAATTTTAATGAAAAGCGCAGGTATAAAATTGTACATTATGTAGAAAATAACCTCGGTTCATTGATGGGTAATATTTCGCTTGGTTTCTTTTTGGGCATGGCTGGATTTTTAGGTAAAACGTTTGGATTGCCATTCGACATTCGGCATATCACTATTTCAGCCGCCAATACAGCGATTGGATTTTTTGGATTAGATAACCAGGTTAGTACCAAAGAATTATGGTATACTATTATTGGTGTTATGGGGATAGGTTTCTTAAACTTTACTGTAAGTTTTGGCTTGGCATTTTTGGTAGCAGTAAAAAGCCGAGGTATTCATTTAAAAGATTATCCTCAGTTTTTAGGTATACTTTGGCGCTACCTTAAAAAGTATCCCTCCGATTTTATTAAAGCACCTCCGCTTCGTAAGGCAGAACATTTGCGCTAAGTTTTCTATTTATTTATTTAAGAATAGCAGGAGTTGAAATTCCATTGTCTAATAACCAATCAGCCATGCGTTGCGGCCAGGTATTAATAGATTTTAATGTGGATCGTTTGCCCATATAAAAGGCATGATTGCCTTGGGCAAATAAATGCATCAATACTTTTACATGCGCTTTACGATAAAGTGTGGTAATTTTTAAAAGGGGTTCCGAACAACACTCATCATCATTGGCTGCAACCATAAAGAGCGGGGGTGTATTGCCTGTAGTACTATCCAGTACGGCTAACGGTAAGGGATAAATTAATATAAGGAAATCAGTGTGTTTTCTGAAAAAAATACAAACCTTACTTGATCGGCAAAAGCTAAAAACCACGGATATAAATACCTTAAAAAGTACCATTGAAAAGCGCTCAAAAATAAGGTGGAACGTTCATGCCAATGCACCGTTTGGAGGGCCTGCATAGATACTGGAATATCTGGGCAGGTACACGCATAAGACCGCCATAACCGCCTACCGAATAAAAGAGATAACAGGCAGCACAATCACCTTTACGTACAAGGATTATGCAGATGCAAAAAAGCAAAAGCCGATGACGCTGAGCCACGAAGAATTTGCAAGAAGATTTGAGCAGCATATTTTACCCAAGCGTTTTGTAAAAATCCGTCATGGCGGCTACCTGGCACACAACGGAAAAAACAAACGCATAGCTGCCATACATGCGCAATTGAATCTGCCCAAACCAATGCCTAAAGTAATCATACCTTTTAGTCTGCAAATGTTGCAACGCACAGGGGTTGATTACACCTGCTGCCCAAAATGCAAAACGGGTAAAATGGTAATAGTAGCCAGTTACTTAAAACACAATGGCACGCTTGTAAACATAAAAGACCTGAACCGGCGCAAGACAAAAAACAAATCATCGCCGCTAAAAGGGGCGGCTACTTGAAAATTGTAACAAGGCAATGACGACACAAAAAATTAAGC
>JANXSK010000016.1 GCA_025352695.1 Ferruginibacter sp.
GATGAAGTACGCTGATTTTGCTTTATAGGTGGCTGTGTTGCAAAATTCAAAAATTCTTTTTGAAATCTAAATCTGTTTGCTCTGTTAAAAAAATGATTTTTATCAGTATATGTTAACTTGGAATTTCAAAAACAGACAGGAGATACGCTTTTATGACAGTATATATCTACTTTACCATTAGCACAACCTGTGCAGTCAACACAAAAACCAGTAATTTATAAAATACCCAAACCATACCCTTAATAATAATTATAGTTAGCCATTATGAATAAAGTTTTTAAAAACGCAGATGAAGCCCTTAACGACATATATGATGGAGTTATTTTAATGCTTGGTGGGTTTGGCTTATGTGGCATTCCTGAAAATTGTATAGCTGCGATGGTACGAAAAGGAACAAAAAACTTAACCTGTATAGCAAATAATGCAGGTGTTGACGATTTTGGTATTGGTTTAATGCTGCATAAAAAGCAGGTAAAAAAAATGATCTCTTCATATGTAGGTGAAAATGCTGAGTTTGAAAGACAATTATTAAGTGGTGAATTAGAAGTAGAACTTATACCGCAGGGAACTTTGGCAACAAGGTGTATGGCTGCAGGTTACGGTATGCCTGCAATATTTACACCAGCAGGTGTTGGCACAGAAGTAGCCATAGGCAAAGAAATTCGAACATTTAATAATAAAGAGTATTTATTGGAATATGCCTTTGATGCTGATTTTGCTTTTGTAAAAGCCTGGAAGGGTGATACGGAGGGTAACCTTATTTACAAAGAAACCGCTCGTAATTTTAATCCGTTAATGGCGATGGCTGGTAAAATTACCATTGCAGAAGTAGAAGAATTATTACCTACCGGGGAATTAGATGCTAACCAAATACATACACCCGGCATTTATGTTCACCGTATTTTTAAAGGTATTAATTACGAAAAACGAATAGAGCAACGAACAGTAAGGAGCAGATTTCCTAACCCTTAAAGAGGCTTTTTAGGTTTTCTCATCGAAGCTTTTAAGAATTTTAATACTATTTATCACAACTAAATAAGCCCTTTTAGGGGTTGGGGTATGCTTAATAAAAACCAAATAGCGCAACGGCTGGCAAAAGAATTAAAAGATGGATACTATATAAACCTGGGAATTGGTATTCCAACCCTTGTCGCCAATTACATTCCCGAGGGAATTAAGGTTGTGCTGCAAAGTGAAAATGGTTTGTTGGGAATGGGGCCATTTCCTTTTGAAGGGCAAGAAGATGCAGATTTAATCAATGCTGGAAAACAAACAATCACCACCGTTCCGGGATCCTCTTTTTTTGATAGCGCAATGAGCTTTGGAATGATACGGGCAGGCAAGGTTGATCTTACAATTTTAGGTGCAATGGAAGTAAGCGAAACCGGTGATATTGCTAATTGGAAAATACCTGGTAAAATGGTGAAAGGTATGGGTGGAGCAATGGACCTTGTTGCAAGTGCTAAAAATATAATTGTAGCGATGCTGCATACAAATCCTAAAGGCGAATCTAAATTATTGTCTCGTTGTACGTTACCGCTTACCGGGATTGGATGTGTTAAAAAAATTGTAACCGAGTTAGCAGTTCTAGATATTACAAAAGAAGGGTTTAAACTTATAGAAAGAGCTCCGGGTGTTACTGTAGAAGAAATCATTGCTAAAACTGCGGGTAAACTTATTGTAGAAGGCGAAATTCCGGAAATGGAATGGTAGTTTTTACTGTATATTGTTTAATTTATATCCAATAGCTCCAAACAATTTTGCAGTAGCGGAGTAAATCGTTTGACCTCTTTTTTATGCAAATTTTTAAAAATGTATATTGCAACTTCTTAATAAATGTTTATGAAATATCTTCCCTTAAATGCTGGGTTA
The DNA here is from genome assembly GCA_025352695.1 of Ferruginibacter sp. Classification (GTDB taxonomy): domain Bacteria; phylum Bacteroidota; class Bacteroidia; order Chitinophagales; family Chitinophagaceae; genus Ferruginibacter. The sequence goes on from JANXSK010000016.1 coordinate 1,873, forward strand.
TTTATACAAAATAGAAAACGTTTTATAGAAAAGATGGACAAAGGTTCTATTGCTATTTTTAATAGCAATGATGAGTTTCCTTTTAATGGCGATGCCATTCACCGATTTAAACAAAATGCAGATCTGCTATGGCTTACGGGGGTTGAACAGGAAGATACCATGCTGGTTTTATTCCCCGATAATCCTGATCCTAAATACAGGGAAGTACTCGTTTTGGTAAGACCAAATGAATTAAAAGAAAAATGGGATGGTCATCGGTTAAGCGTAAATGAAGCAACCGCAATTTCAGGAATAAAAAGTATTGTTTGGTTAGATGTGTTGGAGGGTGTTTTACAGCCATGGATACATCTTGCAAATTCCATTTATTTAAATACCAACGAGAATGATCGTAAAGCAAATCTAATACCGGTAAGGGATTACCGTTATGCCGAAATGATGAAGCAACGCTATCCATTGCATCAATATAAACGCAGTGCGGTTATATTAAAACAACTTCGTGCCAATAAGACTGCTTTAGAAGTTGAGGTAATTCAAAAAGCAATTGATATTACAGAAACTACTTTCAGGCGCTTGTTACGGTTTATAAAACCCGGTGTTATGGAGTATGAAATTGAAGCAGAAATCGTTCATTCATTTTTATCACAGCGTGCAACGGGCGAGGCTTATGGATCAATCATTGCCAGTGGTGATAGAGCAAGAACCTTGCATTATGTAGAGAACAACCAGGAATGTAAAGACGGTGAATTGATATTAATGGATTTTGGCGCAGCCTATGGAAATTATAATGCCGATTTAACAAGAACAGTACCGGTAAATGGTAAATTCACCAAACGGCAAAAAACTGTCTACAATGCCTGTTTACACTTATATTATTACGCAGGGAGTATATTAAAACCTGGTATCAGCATCATTGATTACACAGAAAAAATAGGAGACGAGGCTACAGTTATTTTTCAAAATATTGGCCTGCTAAAAAAATCTGATATTAAAAATGAAGATTCTGATAACAGGGCCTATCGCAAATATTTATACCACGGCATTTCTCACCATTTAGGAATTGATGTACATGATGTAGGTACCCGTACAGAGCCCATCAAGGCAGGCATGGTATTTACTATTGAGCCAGGTATTTACATTCAGGAAGAACAAATGGGCGTAAGGATTGAAAATAATTTTTGGATAACAAAGAATGGCAATAACGACCTGATGAAAAATATTCCAATAACTGTTGATGATATTGAATCATTAATGAAAAAGCGATAACCAATAATGAAAAGACACATCTCCAATTTATTTACATTACTTAATTTATTTTTTGGTTGTATAGCTATCGTGTTTGCACTGCAAAATGGAATAGATATTATTTATTCAAAAGAAGGCGAACAGTTTATAAAACTTAAAGAAAATATTTGTTTAGCTTCTCTATTTATTGCTATAGCAGCTGTAGTTGATTTTTTAGATGGGTTTGTTGCACGGATGCTTAACATCTGTTCTGAGATGGGAAAGCAATTAGACTCATTGGCAGACCTCGTAAGTTTTGGCGTAGCACCCAGCATACTATTATATCAGTTTTTACGAATGGGATTTATAAAAGATTCTGATGGTATTGAAGCACCTATCCTATATTTAATTCCAGCTTTTATTTTTTCTTGTGCTGGGGCATTCCGTTTAGCAAGGTTTAATTTAGACACATCACAGGCATTCGGGTTTAAAGGAGTGCCAATACCAGCAGCTGGATTGGTTGTAGCCTCCTTACCATTAATTTATTGGTATGGTAGTAGTGATTTTATTTATAACTTGATACTAAACAAATGGTTTTTATACATCCTTATTATTTTATTAAGCTGTCTCATGGTAAGCAAACTACCAATTATGGCCATGAAGTTTAAAGATTACACGATAAAAAATAATGTGCCAAAAATAATTTTAGTAGTAATTGCGATACTTTCTGCCATTTTACTAAAATGGCTGGCAGTACCCGTTATTTTCATTGCTTACATTATTTTATCTTTGGTGCTCAAAAATAAAACTACATCATGATCTTCACTGCACAGGTAAAAGTAATGCCACTAAGAGAACTGTTAGATCCTCAGGGAAAAGCAGTAATGGGTGGCCTTGCAAATTTGGGATTAAATGGTATAACAGACGTTCGAATTGGTAAAAATATTACCCTTCAAATACAAGCAGAAACAGCAGAAGCCGCAAAGTTAATTGCAGAAGAAGCCGCCAAAAAATTGTTGGCCAACCAGGTAATGGAAATGTTTGAAGTAACGATACAGTAAGCCTTATTAAATATGGGGGCATGCTCCAAGCTGTGCAAGGGTCGGGCTATCCGCTGCAAGTCCGCGGCGCAATGCCCGGCACAAACCTTCACTTGTGGGCTTTCCGCTGCTATCCCTCATGCAAGGTAAAACACTCATACGTATTATTGTAACAACAATAAAGTCATTTATTTTCAATTTTTTCAAATGCTCTACATCGTTCCTACACCCATCGGTAATTTGGCTGATATCACTTTCAGGGCAATTGATATTTTAAAATCTGTTGATTTAATTCTGGCAGAAGATACCAGAACATCCGCTGTATTATTACAACATTATCAAATACAAAAACCAATAACTCCCTACCACCAGCATAATGAGCATAAAATCATTCATCATTTAGCCGACCAAATGCAGTCGGGTAAAACAATGGCATTGCTAACAGATGCTGGTACACCCGGTATCAGCGACCCTGCTTTTTTACTGGTAAGAGAATGTGTAAAACAAGCTATACGGGTTGAATGTCTTCCCGGAGCAACTGCATTTGTACCAGCATTGGTAAACAGCGGTTTGCCCATTAGTAGTTTTTGTTTTGAGGGATTTTTACCATTAAAAAAAGGTAGACAAACATTTTTAAAAAAGATGGCGGCTGAAGAAAGAACAATGGTTTTTTACGAAAGTCCCGTAAGGTTGGTAAAAACATTAAATGACTTTATTGAATACTTTGGGGCTGAAAGACAATGCTGTGTAAGCCGTGAATTAACAAAAAAATTTGAAGAAAACAAAAGAGGAACTCTAAAGGAAGTACAGGATCATTTTAATGCCAAGCCTGTAAAAGGGGAGATAGTAATTGTGGTGAAGGGAAAACCAGCATAGCCAAAAGCCATTTAACATTTTTTACCAATCACATACGCATAGCTTTATCTACATTTTTAATAAAATATCATGATGCATAAACTTTTTCTTTTGCTGTTTTTAATTGTTGGTTGCAAGCAGCTTTCAATGGCACAGTTCAACAGGTGGCAACAAAGGGTTAAATACACTATGAATATTGATATTGATGCCTCTTCCAATCGCTTTACAGGGAAACAAAAATTAGCTTATACAAACAATTCTCCTGATATATTGAGAAAAGTTTTTTACCATCTTTATTTTAATGCGTTTCAGCCAAACAGCAGCATGGATGTGCGTAGCCAGGAGTTAGGTAAAACTTTAGTAAATGGCAGGCAGGATTGGGATGGAAGGGTGAAAGATCGTATTAGTAAATTAAAAGAAGATGAAATAGGGTATCAAAAAATTACCTCCTTAAAAATAAATGGCATTGCACAGCCATTTAAATACCATGAAACAATTTTGGAAGTTAATCTTACAAAAGCGATTGCTCCCAAAACTTCTGTAGTGTTGGATATGGAGTTTGAAGCCCAGGTACCTTTGCAGATTCGCAGAAGTGGAAGGGACAATCCTACTACAGGTGTGCGGTATAGTATGAGTCAGTGGTACCCTAAATTATGTGAGTATGATTATGAAGGATGGCATCCTACACCTTATGTAGCCCGTGAGTTTTATGGGGTTTGGGGCGATTTTGATGTTACTATTTCAATTGATAAAACATACAAGCTCGGCGGATCGGGCATACTGGCAAATGCTGCGGAAATTGGTTGGGGATATGATGCTCCGGGAACAGAATTGAAATCTATCGCTTCACCAAAACGTACCTGGCATTTTATAGCCAATAATGTGCATGATTTTATGTGGGCTGCCGATCCCGGATATAAACATTTGGTACGAAAAATGCCCAATGGAGGACCAACACTAAACGTAATTTATAACTACAAAAACAACGATATAAATAATGATGAAGCATGGACTGCGGTGGCAGATGCAGCGGTAACTGTATTACCTTTTATAGAAACCCATTTTGGTAAATATCCTTATCCTCAATATTCTTTCATTCAAGGTGGTGATGGAGGTATGGAATATCCAATGGCTACATTGTTAAGCGGTCCGGGTTTAGGCACAGTTTTTCATGAATGGATGCATAGTTGGTACCAGATGATGTTAGGCACTAACGAAAGTTTGTATGCATGGATGGATGAAGGGTTTACAGAATATGCTACCGATCTTGTTGAAGGTTATTATAGAGATAAAGTGAGCAGGGTTAAAGGAGTATTCAATCCGGCATACATTAAATCGATTGATTCTGCTGCTGCATTGTTACCATTGGAACACAATAGCAATTATAAATCCTATTACTACATAGCTAAAAGTGATTATGAAGAACCGCTTACTACGCATGCGGATCATTTTAATACCAATATTGGGTATAGTGTGGCCGCCTACTCAAAAGGTTGTGTTTTTATGGAACAGCTTGGGTATATTATTGGTGGCCAAGTGAGAGATAAAATATTATTGGAATATTATAAACAATGGCATTTTAAACACCCCAATTCAAGTGATTTTATAAAATTGGCAGAAGATGTAAGTGGTCTTAAACTGGATTGGTATAAAGAATATTGGTGCAGTACAACTAAAAAAATAGATTACGCCATTGATAGTTTGTGGGAGGAAAATGGAGTTTCAAAAATAAGGATAAGAAAGGTGGGGCAAATGCCCATGCCAATTGATTTGCAACTTACATTTAAAGACGGATCTACTGAAATACATTATGTTCCGCTTAATTTGATGTTTGGAGAAAAACCTGTGGAAGATAAAAAGCAAAATCGGATTGTGCATCAAGAATGGCGATGGACGCACCCTACCTATATTGTTGAATTAAAACATCGGCTTACGGATGTAAAAAAGGTTGAAATTGATCCTACAAAAAGAATGGCAGACATAGATCAAAAAAATAATACTTTAGAACTAAACTGGTAATTTTTTTGTAATTTATTGCTCTTATAATTATTATGGACATAACTATCAGAAGAATATTGTTAGCAGATGCCACAGTGCTTGCACAAATGTCAAAAAAAACATTTTTTGATACGTTTACAGGCACTTGTAAAGAAGAAGATATGCAAGCTTTTCTGGAGCAATTTTATAACCTTGAGCAGGTTCAAAAGGAATTAAGCAATCTAGATGATTTTTGTTTTTTTGTTGAGGTAAATGGAGAACCTATAGGTTATATCCGTTTTATGGAAGACAATAGTGATTTTCCTGAGGCAAATGAATGGAAGTCTTTACAATTAAAAAGATTGTATGTTTTAAAAGAATACCATGGTAAAGGAATTGCTCAAAAATTAATGGGGTTCTTCCTAGCCTATGCTGAGCAGCATCAATACCAGCTTGTATGGTTAGGAGTATGGGAATATAATTGTAGAGCTCAGAAATTTTATACAAAATATGGGTTTGTTAATTCTGGCTATACGCATGATTTCCCAATTGCAAATACGCCACAAACCGATTTTTATTTTTGGAAATTTTTGAAATAATATTATAAGGTAAAATAATAGCTGGCGCTAAATATTTGCTCACCTGCCAAAAAATCTGTTCACTGCTTCAACCCGGTTTGTTACATGTAATTTCTCATAAATGTGATATACGTGCTTACGAACAGTTTGAGAACTGATAAATAATTGATCTGCAATTTCTTTATAAAGTAAACCCCTGGAAAGTGCTTCCAGTATTTCTTTTTCTCTTTTGGATAGGATATCCAATGAATCGGTACTTAAAGAAACCGGTGGTCTACTTTTAAAAGCTGCTACAACTTTGCTGGCAATCTGACTGCTCATGGGAGCGCCACCTTCATATAGTTCTGAAATAGCATTCAGTAATTTATCGGGGGTTGTTTTTTTAAGTATATACCCATTGGCACCTGCACTTAATGCCTCAAAAATTTTCTCATCTTCCTCATACACAGTGCACATCATAAACAACATTTCAGGATATAGTTCTTTTAAAATTCTTACGCATTCAATGCCATCAATTCCTCCAAGGTTGATATCCATTAATACAACCGCAGGGTTTAAGAGGGGGATGTTATTGATGGCTTCTTCTCCATTAATACAGGAACCAGCGAGTGTATATCCTTCGGCCATCGAAATAATTTGCTCCAGCGCCTGCCGAATATCATTATTATCTTCAACTATTGCAACAGCTATATTCATCGTACAACAAAGGTTGCTAAAAAACAATACAATACAATACCCTAAAGTGGTAATCTTTTATAGTATGGTAAAGCCTTAATTTTTTTAATAGTAAATAAATTAGGCAAAATTGTCTTTCCTGTAATTACTATGCTATTTTACATTGGCACATGTAATAAAAATTTGTCCTTAAAAAAAGGTTCCGAAAATATTTTTTCAATTTCCCAAACTCTGGGCCTGCAGTTACTTTCAAATATTTCTTTTGTAAGTTCACCCCCTTTTAAACAAACTAATCCATTTGGAGATCCTCCTTTTTTTAACAAGGGCTTACTCCAAAACCAAAGATTTTTTAGAGGTGCAACTGCCCGGGAAACTACCATGTCAAATTTTCGATTTTTTATTTCTTCTGCTCTTGTATGTTGAGTAGTTATATTTTGTAAGCCGATAGCTGCAGCAATTTCACTGGCTACTTTTAATTTTTTATTTATGCTGTCAACTAAATGAAATTCAGTTTCTGGAAAAAAAATAGCAAGGGGTATACTGGGGAAACCTCCGCCACAACCCATGTCCATAATTGCTGCTCCTTTTTTAAATTCAAATTGTGTAGCAATTACCAGTGAATGCAATACATGATGGTCATAAAAATTATCCATGTCTTTACGAGAAATTACATTGATCTTTTCATTCCATTCTGCATATAAATCTTTTAATGCTGCAAATTGCTGTAATTGTTTTTCGGTAAAATCATTAAAATATTTTGTAACTATCTCCATCTTTAAAAGTAATTAACTGTTTTCACTGTATAGATATCGGTTTAAAGTTAGCATGTATACCAACTGCTATTTTAAATTAAAAAGGGTGCATGCGGTTTAACTAATTCCATACAGGCTTTGGTTTTTTTATTAATGCCACAGCAAATATCATGTAATAAAAAAACATCCATATATCAAAAAATATAAAGAAAGGATACAAATCTTTTTCATTCAGTTTTTTCATTGCTGGATAAAATACAACGGCTTGTGTTACAAAGCGCAGTACAAATACCACCATTGTCCATTGCCAGCTAAAAAACAGGCAGCTTATAATTAGTAAGGGAAAAAATAAAAAATGGGTAAAAGAATATAATCCCAATAAAAATTTGTGTAAGGGTTTATAATACTTGCTGGTAGTGTAATGCCTTGTCTTTTGCTTCAGCCACTGGCTCCATGTGCTTACAGGATTACTTATTGTAAAGGTGTCGGCATCAATATTAATTTTTGTATTGTGTTTAGTAGCTGCGGTATTAATAAAAAGATCATCATCACCACTAGGTATGTTATTGTGGGCGGAGAAACCTTTGTGTCTGAAAAAAATTGTTTTTTTATAACTTAAATTTCTTCCTACGCCCATATAAGGGATTCCAGCAAGTGCATACGTAAAGTATTGAAGTGCTGTGTGAAAAGTTTCCCATCTTACAAGTTTGTTTAGCAGGCCGGTTCTTTTTTGGTAAGCACCGTACCCCAACACGATTTCTGTGCCATCATCGTAGGTTTCCTGCATTTGCTGTATCCAGTATTCAGATGCAGGAACACAATCAGCATCTGTTAGTAATACAATCTCGTATTTGGCTGTTTTAATTCCAATACTTAATGGAAATTTTTTTCCCGTTATTAGTTTAGCTTCTTGCTTTAGCTCTACTATGTGTAGTTGTTTAAAAGTTTTTTGAAATTCTTCTAACAAATATTTGCTGTCGTCGAATGAATTGTCGTCTACAACAATTACTTCATGCGTTGTAGGATATTGCTGCACCAAAGACCCGAGTAAATTTTTTGCCAGATTAGCAGCTTCGTCCCTTGCACAAATAATAACAGACACAGGATGTGTTTGGGATGTTGCTTTTGGTTTTGCTTTGTAAAAAGGTAATCGTAAAAAGAAAAACAAGTAATAAAAAAGTTGAATAAAAGTAATGATGCAAAAAGTTAAAAAGATAATGCTATGCCAGTGCATTATAAGTTGGTTAAGGTTCATAGTAGCAAAAGTAAGGTATACAAAAAAATAATAACGTAATAGGTGGAGTTATTATAATAAGATTTGATACAGCATTATTTTGGTACAGTAACAGTGTTGCAATAAATGACGAAAATCGTTTTAATAGGAGTAAAAAGTATTGGTTGGGTTTACTGCCTGAAGTAAGATTTTGATAATTGTATTGATATGGTAATTTGGTATTATTATTTTAGTTACGGTTTTAATTACCTTTTCAAATTTATATTTGCAACCCTATAGTACTATAAGGGATTTTATTATGGCAGCATTATCGTTTGAACTTGAATATACAGACCTAGCAACAAAAGCTAGAACAGGAAAAATAACCACGGATCACGGAAATATCTTAACGCCTGTTTTTATGCCGGTTGGCACCGTAGGAAGTGTAAAAGCTGTTACACAACAACAACTTGAAAAGGAAGTAAAAGCACAAATTATTTTAGGCAATACCTACCATTTATATTTACGCCCTGGTTTAGAAGTTTTAGAAGCAGCCGGAGGTTTGCACCAGTTTAATGCATGGTATAAACCCATCTTAACGGATAGTGGCGGATACCAGGTTTTTTCATTGTCTAATAACCGAAAACTTACTGAAGAAGGTGCGCTTTTTCAAAGCCATATTGATGGTAGCAAACATTTATTTAGTCCTGAAAAAGTGATGGACATACAGCGCATTATCGGTGGGGATATCATTATGGCATTTGATGAATGCCCGCCCTACCCGAGTGATTATGAGTATGCAAAAAAAAGTATGGAACTAACGCATCGCTGGCTTACTAGATGTTTTAAACGATTTAATGAAACACCTGATAAGTATGGCTATACACAGAATTTATTTCCAATAATACAAGGTAGTACGTACAAAGATTTACGTAAAGCTTCTGCGGAATTTATAGCTTCTAAAAATGCAACGGGCAATGCTATTGGAGGTCTTAGTGTAGGCGAACCGATGGAAATGATGTATGAATTTACCGAATACTGTTGCGATATATTGCCTGTTCAAAAACCTCGTTATTTAATGGGCGTGGGTACACCATGGAATATTTTGGAATGCATTGCATTGGGTATAGATATGTTTGATTGTGTTATGCCTACCCGTAACGGAAGAAATGCCATGTTGTTTACCAGTAAGGGAGTTATAAATATTGATAATAAAAAATGGGAGAAAGATTTTACTTCCATTGATGATGGCATTGATTGTGAAATGAGTAGTTATTACAGTAAAGCTTATTTAAGACATTTAATGAAATCGAAGGAATATTTAGGTTTAACTATTGCTAGTGTGCACAATCTTGCTTTTTATACGTGGTTGGTGGGGGAGGCCCGCAATCATATTAATGCGGGTGATTTTAAAAGTTGGAAAGAAGAAATGGTGGTTCAGTTACAACAACGTTTGTAAAATTAAAATAAGTTGTACCAAGTTAAAAATTTGCTGTGTAGCACAATAATTGAATTTTGGGTAGCGGCATTTTAAAATTTATCTTTAAAAAAAGATTTTAAAATCAATTTATCATGAAGCAGCGATATTGTTTTTTCTTGATGGTGCATATAATGCCAATATTTGTATTAGCTCAATCTACCCCTGCATCACCAATGAATTTACCAAAAGATGCGCCGGTAAATGTTTCCATTGCTGATGCTAAAACAGGTAATTTACTAAGCAATGAAATAGTTATATTTAAAAGCAGGGCCAATGCTACTGAGTTTCAGGGGCTCTCGGATTCTACCGGTAAATTTTCGCTACGGCTACCAAATGGAACCAAGTACGATATTTATATATTGGGCTTTCACGATTCTACCAGTTACAATGTGTTGGATATACCGGCTTTAAAAGACAACCAGTATTATAAAAATCCTTTTAATGTAGATATACAATTTGAGGCGCCTAAATCATTTGTGCTGGATAACTGCACCTTTGAAACTGGCAAAGTAAACTTACAGCCCGAAGCATACAAAGTGGTTGATGAGTTGGCAGAATACCTGAAAAGAAAAGAAGATGAAAAAATAGAAGTGGGAGGTCATACTGATAATGTTGGTAAACCTGAAACCAATATGATATTATCTACAAATAGAGCCAACACAGTCAGGGCCTATCTTTTAAACAAAGGCATTGCACCTGAAAGAGTAATTGCAAAGGGATACGGAATGACAGTGCCCATTGCTGAAAATACTACTGCAGAAGGTAGGGGACTTAACCGCCGGACAGAAGTGAAAATTATAGAGTAAAATATTTCACAAATACTTTACCATACACATTTTAAAGCTTGCCTGTTTTAAGTTAGTTTTGCAGCCAACATAAAATGAAAAAATTAGACAAGTACATACTAAAAAGTTTTTTAACCACTTTTGTCTTTTGCATTCTACTTTTTACTATAATCGTTGTTGTAATTGACACCAGCGAAAAAACAGATGATTTTCATAAATCCGGCTTATCATTTTGGGAAATTATTATACAATACCATGTTGGCTTTATTCCGCATATTGATGCCATGTTATTCCCTTTATTTGTTTTTATTGCCGTTATATTTTTTACCGCAAAACTGGCAGACCGGTCAGAGGTTATCGCCATATTAAGTAGCGGTGTTAGTTTTCGGCGTTTTTTAGTTCCTTACGGTATTGGTAGTTTTTTACTTGCAACTATTTTATGGCTGGCCTATCAGTTTATTTTACCCCGTACCAATACAATATGGGGTGTTTTTCAGGCTAAATATATTGATATGAACTACGGGGAAAACACAAATAAGTCGACTATTCAAAACTATTATTTCCGTATGGATTCTAATACCTATGCAGGTTTACGGAGTTACGATACCTTTAGTAAATCTGGTTCTAATTTTTTTATTCAGGAGTTTAAAAATAATGAACTGGTTTATAATCTTAGGTGCGAAAACATTGTATGGGATACTGCTGTAAAAAAATGGAAGTTAACCAATGTATTGCAACGTACATTTTTGGGTGGCAAAGAAATTATTCGTCATAGCGCTTCTTTAAAAGTTGGCTATAATTTTAAACCACTTGATCTTCGCAGAGATGATTATTTTAAAGATCGGTTAACTACACCTGAACTAACCCAGTTGATAAAAATGGACCGCATACGGGGTTCTGAAGATATCAATACCCTGTTGGTAGAGCGGTATAGTAGAGATGCTATTCCGGTATCTGTAATTATTTTAACGCTTATTGGTGCTACGCTTGCTTCCCGAAAAGTGCGTGGTGGTAGTGGGTTTCACCTCGCTGTTGGTGTGGTGTTAAGTGTATTATATATTCTCTTTGGTCGGTTTGCCCTTGTATTTGCCACTAAGGGAAATTTTACTCCATTCCTTGCTGCATGGATACCAAATATTGTTTTTAGTGTAGTGGCATATTATTTATACAAACGGGCTGCACGATAAGCTACTTAAAACGATTCCTTTTATTTTATCCCATCTTTTTAATTGTAATTGGTTGTAATAAATTTATTATTTTTTACAAAATTGCCCAGATGTATATTACTTAGTAAATTAAAAGGATAGTATTTTAATAATAGTTTACCATCTATTTATTAATAGCACAAATTACTATATTGAAATTAAAATCTCCAATAAGCAATCATCATATAGTAGTAACTTTTAGTTAACCATTTAATAAGGTTGGCTTTTTATCTTAGCCTAAAATAAATAGTATGTCATTAATTGAGACATTGAAAAGCTTAGATAAAATTATTTTTATATTAATTCAAAATGATTCAGACAGATTTTTTTTGGATAATATAATGGTGGGTTTAAGAAACCCAATTACTTGGATACCGCTGTATCTGTATATGCTATATTTTATCACTAAAAAAAAAAGAAACGGATCCTGGCTTTTTATTTTATTTAGTATCCTTACCGTTGCAATTGCAGACAATGTAAGTGCATCCTTATTAAAACCTTATTTTGCAAGACTAAGGCCATGCGCTGATCCCGAAATTTATCAGTATGTAAGAAACCTGGTTGATTGTGGAGGATTGTATTCTTTCCCCTCATCACATGCAGCTAACCATTTTGGATTAGCAACTTTTTGGTTTTGGTCAATTTTTAAAATAACGGGTAAAAAGTGGCAATGGCTGTGGGTTTGGGCTTTGTTAATAGGTTACGCTCAAATTTATGTAGGCAAACATTATCCTTTTGATATTGCCGCAGGTGCATTGCTAGGTTGGTGCATTGGACTAATTATGGCAAAAACCTTCGAAATATTTTCTAATGGTAATTTTTTACAACAAAGAATATTGCTTCCTGTCTGATTTTAAATAATTTAATTTCGCTACAATGCTGTTTAGTTAAGGTGGTTTGTGGGACACCAACTAAGGAGGTAGCTGTGGCGGGTGTCCTTAATCGACACGGCAGTTTCTTAATTATATGGTTTTGAATTTCGCTATTTCATCAATTAAAACGCTGCATATTATTATTCATTTATGATTGTTAAAGAAAGTGAACAACACTGGGAAATTTGGCTGGGTAAATGGTTTTATAAATTGTTGTTTGTAGGAATAGCAGTAAATTCAGTGGGCCTGTTTACAACTATTTTAGAACCTGATGGGGCATTGTATGCTTCTATTGCAAAAGCAATGGCTCAATCCGGAGACTTTATAAACCTTACAGAAAGTGGAAAAGATTGGCTGGACAAACCACATTTTCCGTTTTGGATAACTGCAATTAGTTTTAAATTTTTTGGTATCAACACTTTTGCCTACAAAATACCGGCATTTTTATTTTGGCTGATGGGATTATATTATACCTACCGGCTAGCGCTATCTTTATACAGCAAAAAGGTGGCACAGATCGCATCCTTAATTTACATTACAGCGGCACATTTAGTAATTTCTAATAATGATGTAAGGGCCGAACCTTATCTTACTGGTTTAATTGTTGCAAGTATATTTCATTTTTACGGTTTATTTAAAAAGCAATTTAGCTGGCATTTAGTGGCTGGTTCTTTTTTTGCAGCTTGTGCAGTAATGACGAAAGGGCCGTTTGTGCTTATCACAATTGGCGCTGGATTTATTTTAGACTGGCTGATAAAAGGCCAATGGAAAGAATTTTTAAAACCAAAGTGGTGGATAGCACTTTTATTGATTTTTATTTTTATTTTACCGGAATTATACTGCCTTTATCTTCAGTTTGATTTGCACCCGGAAAAAATCATTTTTAACAAAACAAGTGTTTCAGGTATACGATTCTTTTTTTGGGATAGTCAGTTTGGTAGATTTTTTAATTCAGGGCCTATTAAAGGACAAGGTGATTTATTTTTCTATTTTCATACTTTACTATGGGCCTTTCTTCCATGGTCAGTATTGTTAATTGCAGCAATTATTTTTAGTATTAAAAGCTTTAAAAAAAATACTATTAATGCTGAGTACATAACACTTGGTGCACTAGCCATAACCTTTTTACTATTTTCATTTTCTCAATTTCAATTACCACATTACTTAAATATACTGTTTCCTTTTTTTTCAATCATCACATCAAAATACCTGGTTACACTTTCTAACATTGCAACAATTAAACGAATTAAATGGATACAATTTAGTATCGATATTTTATTAATAACAGGTACGTTGCTCCTTACATTTTTTTTTCGATTACCTGATTTGTTATTAATATTTACGTGGATAGGAAGTTTAATTTTTTTAAAGATTTTCTTTTTTAAAGAGAATAATCTAATCAATATATTTAGCCGAAGCTTTTCTACAGCAATAATAGTTTATGGTTTTTTAAATTTATTTTTTTATCCTTCGGTTTTGAAATACCAATCTGGAAGCGAAGCTGCATTTTATATTAACAATCTAAAATCCACTGAAAAGGTTATACAGTACGGGGAGAATTTTTACTCTTTCAACTTTTATATAAAACCGGAAATTTATTTTTGGGATGATACAGCTATTAAAAGTTCGAATGAACAGCTGCTAATTTTCACTAAAAAAGAGCACTTTGATATGCTTGTAAAAAAAGGTTTTCGCTTAGAGGTGTTGCAACGTTTTAAGCAATTTCATACAAGCCAGCTTTTAGCCAATTTTATTTATTACAAAACAAGGGCGTCAGTTTTAGAGGAATATGTTGTAGCAAGGATTAACCCTAAATAACTTGCCATTGAGTAAAATAGTTAATCAATTATTTTGTAAGTGCAGCTAGTTGAGCATCTATTTTTTTGTCCCATAATTCCTGTTCATTTGCTAACTGACTATTTTTAGTTTCATTGTCATAAGCATTTTGCATTGTTATCAAATCTACATGGCTTTGGTAATATATATTTTCAATTACGTCGCTGTAGTTTTTCATTGTATAGCTGGCTCCTTTTAAATTTTGAATAAACTTTATCGCATGTAAATAAGCAATATCAAAATGATGTTGTTCGTGATTTAAAATGTACGCAGTTCTTCTGTTATCTTTAACCCAGCTATCTTCTATAGAAAAATTACAATTTACCAATATTTTTAAAGTAGCTATATTACCCTGCGATTGAAACATCATTTTAAAACCCAAGCCTGCATTGGTTATTGCTGCTGCATCACTAGTGATAACAGGGGTTCCTTTAAAATCGTTCCAGGTTAATTTTGAAGGAGGATTATAATAAATTAATGACTTGTTTGCTACAGGATCCGATATTATGTAATTTACCTCCACAGCTAGTTTTTGTGCAAATGTGGTAAGTGCACTTACCAAAGTAATACAGCCGAAAAAAAAATATTTTTTCATATTAATTGATGAATGAAAATAACATCAATTAGTATGCTTCATTTCAATAACAGGTCAGAATTACAATTATATTAACAGGTTGAATATAAAAGTTATTCCTCTACATAATTAAGTTCTTTACTAAAAGTTTCTTCAGTAAAATAAGCTGCAATTATTGCTACCATCATTACTATAGCTCCTGTTACCCAACCTGCAGTAATGTAAGGATGTGGGTAAGAAGAAAATACATCCTGTAACCATTTAAAAATGATGAACATCAAAGGTAAAGCACCTCTCACCATATTTGGAACAGTGGTAGCAGCGGTTGCTCTTAAATTGGTTCCAAATTGCTCAGCAGCCATTGTAACAAAAATTGCCCAAAAGCCGGTTGCAAACCCGAGTGCAGCGCATATTAGATACATACCTACAGCAGTGCCATTTTGCTGGTTAAAATAAAAGATGATAGAAATAATGGTAAGAATATAAAAAATATACAACGCTTTTTTTCTGCTTTTAAGCCATTGGCTAACAAACCCCACCAACAAATCTGCAATTGAAATACATATATAGGCATACATGGTAGATATTTTTGGTAATACTGTTTCTGTAATGCCAAATTCTGTTGCAAAATTATTAGAGAAGGCCACTAAAATACCAATTACATACCAGGTTGGTAAACCTATTAAAATGGCACAAATATATTTTTTAAACCGAAGCCTGTTGTTAAAAAACATAAAGAAATTTCCTCTGCTAACACCAGATTGTTTTGTTTTGGTAAACATGCCGCTTTCGAATACAGAAATACGCAGTATTAAAAGGCAAAAGCCCAATCCGCCGCCAATAAAATAACACATGCGCCAATTAAAATTTTGCGAAACAAAAAATGCTGCTACGGCTCCCAATAAACCAATACCAGCAACCAACGAAGTGCTTAATCCTCTTTTTTCTTTACTTACCAGCTCAGTTACCAATGTTATACCGGCTCCTAATTCTCCTGCTAAACCTATGCCGGCAATAAACCTTGTAATGGCATATTGATTTGGTGTTTGTACAAATCCATTGGCTATATTGGCAATGGAATATAAAATGATAGAACCAAATAATACACTAAGCCTTCCTTTTTTATCACCCATTACTCCCCAAAGAATACCTCCAATTAACAGGCCTATCATTTGTATGCTTATGATAAATTCGCCCTGTGTTTTTACCTGTGCTGCTGACAACCCCATTTCTGTTAAGCTGTCTACTCTAACAATATTAAATAACAATAAATCGTAGATATCAACAAAATATCCAAGGGCTGCAACAAGTACGGTAATCGTAAAAATTGAAGAAGATTGTTTTGATTCAGCAGTCATTTATAGCGTGTTCTTTTTAGTGTTTTTTTTCTTGTCAAAAAGTAGTTTGATAAATATTGGTGCGGTAGTAACAAGTACAATTCCAATAACAATTACTTCAAGGTGTTCTTTTAAATCAAATTTAAATGTATTAAAAAAAAACTGTTGCAGGTAGTGGCCGGCAAATAACATCGAAAATACCCAGGCAATACAGCCAGTAATATTATACCAGGTAAATTTTTTATTTTCCATACCTACAATGCCGGCTACTATGGGTGCAAAAGTTCTAACTATTGGAATAAACCTTGCCATAACAATGGCTCCACCACCATGTTTGTCATAAAATTCTTTGGCCTGTAGCAAGTATTTTTTCTTAAACAAAAAGGTGTCTTTACGTTCAAATAAAAAAGGGCCACTTTTTTTACCAAACCAATAACCAACAAAATTGCCAATAATACCTGCCAGCGAAATAATAAATCCTAAAATTAACAGGTTTATAAAGGAGCTATCTATATTAATGCCGAGGCTTTTTTGAACAAGATCGTTACTAAAAATACCTGTTACAAATAGTAAGGAGTCGCCTGGTAAAAAAAATCCTGCAAACAAACCTGTTTCAGCAAAAACAGCAAATACAATAAACCACAAACCTCCATTTTCAATATACCATTGGGGTTGTAGCAATTGCATCCAGTGAAAATCTAATAAAATAAAATATTGCATATAAGAAATTATCAATAGTGTAAAAATAGTTTGTAATTATTTATGTTCCAGTTCTCCTTCCCATTTACTAACAACAGCGGTTGCAATACTATTGCCAACAACATTTGTTGCACTGCGGCCCATGTCTAAAAGAGGATCTATCCCCAACAGCAATGCAATGCCGGCTTCAGGAATATTGAAAGTAGCAAGAGTACCTGCAATTACCACAAGCGAGGCTCTTGGTACACCAGCAATTCCTTTACTGGTAAGCATAAGTACCAATAGCATAGTTAACTGAGTACCCCACGGCAGGTGCATGCCATAACTTTGTGCAATAAATAAAGAAGCAAAAGTCATATACATCATACTTCCATCAAGATTAAAGGAATAACCCAGCGGCAAAACAAAACTTACAATCTTGTTTTTACAGCCAAAGCGTTCAAGCTCCAGCATTGTTTTTGGAAAGGCGGCTTCACTACTTGATGTGCTGAATGCAAGTAATATGGGTTCTTTCATTCTTTTAATTAAAGTGAAAACTCTTTTCTTAAGAAATATAGATCCAATTAAAATTAAGCAGATCCATAATACCATTAATCCAAAATAGAACTCACCAATAAATATAGAATATGTTTTTAAAATACCGATGCCCTGTTTGGCAATAATAGCACTCATAGCGCCAAACACAGCCAATGGTGCAAAGCCCATTACATAGCCAGTAACTTTTAAAATAATATGGGCTATCGCATCCAGCGCATTTACAACTGGTTTTGCAATATCACCGATGGCTGCTGCGGCAACACCAAAAAAAAGTGCAAAAACAACAATCTGTAAAATTTCATTTTTTGCCATGGCATCAATCACGCTGGCAGGAAAAACGTGGTAAAAAAAATCTTTAATTGTTAGGGCAGCTTTATCAATTCCGGTGTTTACATGGCTATCTGGTAGCGGTAAATGCATTGCTTTACCAGGCTCAAAGATATTAACCAATAACATACCCAGCAGCAAACTTAATAAAGAGGCGCTAATAAACCACAACAATGTTTTTCCTCCAATGCGTCCTACAGCTTTGATGTCACCCAATTTAGCTACTCCTACAACAAGGGTCGAAAATACAAGCGGTGCTACAATCATTTTTATCAGCCTTAAAAAAATATCTGCTAAAATAGTAAACCAATCCAGTTTGGAATCCCTGACTTTTAAGCTGTTATTTTTTTGAATAGTAACTAGTTCTTTTTGTTGTTGTAAGGTTTTATAAGCGGCTGTGCTGGTATCAGCAAAAGCAGCCATTGTATTATTTAGCTGTTTAATTGAATCGGATAAAACCTTTATAGTAGTTAATCCTGTTGTTTCTTCCTGCGTATTTAGGAGGCTAACTTCCACTTCTTTTTTTTGATCACTAAGTTTTTTTTGAATTGCTTTTATTGAATTATAAGAAGCTGAATCTTTTATTATTTCAAAGGGTAGCATCGCCTTGTTTAGGTGAGCTATTTGTATTTCGGCATTGGCAATTTTCGTATTCTCAATACCAACATAATTTTTGTTAAGTAAGAATCCTGCAACGATACCTGCAATTAGCGCAATGCCTATGTATAAGGTAAGTTTACTGCGCTTTGGTGGTTTTATTTCCATATTTTAATATAAATGTTGCAATATAATATTTAATACCTGTTAATAATACCTTAGTATTTAAAAAATTGTATATCGTTACGTAATTAAAAATTTAGTGTTATTTTTCCAATTCATTATTTACTAAACTAACAAAATATATGAGCATATTTGTGAGAAAACCCATGGAGCTTTTAATGAATGAAGCCCAGGAAACAGGCAGTCATACCTTAAAAAGAACATTGAGCGCCTGGGGATTAACAGCATTGGGTATTGGTGCAATTATTGGCGCAGGCTTATTTTCGATAACAGGAATGGCTGCCGCAAATCATGCCGGACCGGCAATTACAATTTCTTTTATTATTGCAGCGCTAGGCTGTTTATTTGCAGGTTTGTGCTATGCAGAATTTGCTTCTATGATACCGGTTGCAGGAAGTGCCTATACATATTCGTATGCAACTATGGGAGAATTTATTGCCTGGATAATTGGTTGGGATCTTGTACTTGAATATGCTGTAGGTGCTGCAACAGTGGGTATTAGCTGGAGCCGCTACCTGGTAAAATTTTTTGAAGGCTTTAATGTTTATTTGCCGCATCAGCTAACGGTGGGGCCTTGGGATGGAGGAATTATTAATCTTCCCGCAGTGGCAATTATAGTATTAATGAGTTTATTGCTAATGAAAGGAACTAAAGAAAGTGCCTTTGTGAATGCTATTATTGTTGGATTAAAAATAACGGTGGTGCTGGTATTTATTTTTCTTGGCTGGAAATATATTAACAAGACTAATTATGATCCTTATTTGATTCCTGCAACTGAACCTGGGCATGAAGATTTTTTTCGCCATGGATGGGGCGGTATAATTCGTGCAGCTGCTATTGTTTTCTTTGCTTATATTGGGTTTGATGCGGTTAGTACAGCTGCACAGGAAGCAAAAAATCCAAAACGTGATATGCCCATAGGTATATTGGGGTCGTTGGCAATTTGTACAGTACTGTATTTACTTTTTGCACATGTTATGACGGGAGTAACCAGTTATACAAGTTTTGCAGGAAAGGATGGAATAGCACCGGTTGCAGTTGCAATTGAACATATGGGTAAACCAAACGCAGCAGGTGTAATTATACAGGATTATCCATGGCTTAACCGAGCTATTTTGGTAGCTATACTTGCAGGTTACTCTTCTGTAATTTTAGTAATGCTAATGGGACAATCAAGGGTATTTTATAGTATGAGTAAAGATGGTTTAATACCCAGAATATTTTCAACTGTCAATCCTAAAACACAAACTCCAGCAAAAAGTAATTTATTATTTATGTTGTTTGTTAGTTTATTTGCTGCTTTTGTACCGGCAAGGGTTGTTGGTGAAATGACAAGTATCGGAACCTTATTTGCTTTTATTTTGGTTTGTATTGGGGTTTGGGTAATGCGTAAAAAAATGCCAGAACTACCAAGATCTTTTAAAACTCCGCTCGTTCCTTTGGTACCAATTTTAGGAATTGCCGTTTGTTTATTTATGATGGTATTTCTTCCTATGGATACCTGGATACGATTATTGGTGTGGATGCTGATTGGGATGGATATTTACCTCGCTTATGGAGTTAAAAATAGCATATTAGGAATGGGTGCTTCTGATAGAAAGGGTATGAAAACCGCCACTTATGTAGGCTTAGGTCTTTCTGGATTGCTTATTGTTGCAGGCTTCCTTCATCAATACACAGTTGGCTTTGATTCTGATAGAACATTAATGTATATTTCTATTGTTTTTGCAGCTATCCACTTAGTTGTCTTTACAAAAAAAGTTTTTTTAAAGAAGGCATAGAAATTAACTTAATACTTTCCTAAAATAAAAAAAACGCTCCGTGTAAATGGAGCGTTTTTTTGTAAATGGATGAACGCTATTTAGAGCCTTGTCTTAAAAGAATTTCAAACAGTTTAATTTTTTACAATAGTTATCGGTCAAAAGAAATGCTAGTTTAAGGTAACATTTTGCTTAAAATCTGTTGTGGGAAACAGTTAATTTTTATTGTAACATAAAGTGTAAGATAAAATTAAATAAAAGTTTTGTATGCAAACATTTTTTGAAGTAATTGCGACGCTCATATTTTAAAAATTACCACTACTTAGGGTCTGCTGATTAAGAAGCCCTGATATTTTTTCAATTTTTTTTCCTCCACCAAGCCAATTGCATTTTTAATTTCATGTTCCAATACATAGAAACACCATGCTGAATAAGTCAGCCACTTTACCCAATACGATACCTGCCCGGTTAGTTTAACCAGGTTTAGTACCATAATAATGGAGGCAATCCAAGATTCACTCGTTTGTTGAAGCCTTGCTTTTATGCGGTTCATTCCGTATGCAGTTTTTGCTTGTCCAAACTTTCCTTCTATTGGATTCCTTTCGCCTGGTCTTATATGATTTTTCATTGCCGTTGGTCTTCC
>JANXSK010000055.1 GCA_025352695.1 Ferruginibacter sp.
TATTTTTTACCTTGCTTTTTCTTCAATTTTTTCTTTACAACATCTGCAGGATATTTTAATGCCAGTTGCCTTATTTCGTAGCTGAACTCGGTAAAAGTTTCTTCCCAGCATTTTGCTTCCTCGGGGGTGTAATTATAAAAGCCATGTGCATTGGCAACTCCTTTTCCTCCTTCTCTTACAATTTTATCAATCAGTTCCGGCACTTCTGTACTATTATTTAATGTTGGTAACAGATCTTTCATTACGGTATGGTAAGCAGGTACGCCAGTGAGATCCATCCAGCGAAATACGCCTACCAGTGTCATCCAATAACCAGTATTATTGCGACATACACGGTCAACATCTTCTATGGTAGCGTAACCATTTTCCACCAGATACATTGCTTCTCTGTACATAGAATACATCAGGCGATTGGTAATAAATCCCCTGATATCTTTTCTCACCAGCGTAGGTTCTTTACCCCAGTAATGTGAAA
This sequence comes from Ferruginibacter sp., assembly GCA_025352695.1. Taxonomy (GTDB): domain Bacteria; phylum Bacteroidota; class Bacteroidia; order Chitinophagales; family Chitinophagaceae; genus Ferruginibacter. The sequence goes on from JANXSK010000055.1 coordinate 476, forward strand.
GCTCATATAAAAAATCAGCCTTTGCGGTATCGCTTAATTCTCCACATATTATTTCCAAAAATCTTGTTGTATGAGAAGGTTCTGCCCAATGCAGACCAAAGAAACGAGTAGGAAACAGCGTTAATTTTTGTAAGATGCTGATAGGAATAGCAGATGTGTTGCTTGTTAAAATAGCCTCGTTACTAATGACGGCTTCAATTTTATTATAAACCGATTTTTTGATGTCAACGTTTTCAAGCGTGCATTCAATGACTACTTTACAATCTTTTAGCAGGGCATAATCTTCTGTAATGGTTAACTGTTGCAGATATTCGGCTGGTTCTTTATTAATTAAACCATGCTGTTTAGAACGTGTTAAATGTGTTTGAATTCTTGTGTTGGCATGCTCCAGATCTATTGCAACAGGTGCAACCGCAATAACTTTATGACCTGCCATTATCAGACAGGTGGTAATACTACAACCCATTAATCCAAGGCCTACAACACCAATAGGAATTGTGGTAACATCAATTTCTGTATTCATGCATTGCTATTTTAAGAAGTAAACAAAATAAATTATCTATATAAAAAAAACAGACCAGGTATTTAAAATGTTAATCCGGCTACAACTATATTGAAGTGTAATGTTGTGTAAATATAACCAGCTCCTCTTCTATTTTAGTACACGGTTATTTTCTGAAATTAAAATAGCACTTTCATCATTAATACCAGCAATAATTTTAGGTACTTTACCGCTATGAATAAGTTGTAGCGTTTTAATATTTCCTTTCAAATTTAATCCACTCTTTAACTGTGGCAGATATGTAAAATTATTTTTTTCATCCCCCAATAAAACTACGCCGTGATTTGCACTATACCTGCCGAATTTAATACGTGTCCATGTGTTGTTACCTGCTAGCAGTATATCTTTTTTACCATCATTATTCAAGTCTTCCATTACAATGCCATATATCGGTGCATATTGTGCCGGTAAAGGAAGTGTATGTTTAACAAAGCCTTTGCTACCCTGGTTTTCAAGATATACAGTTTCCATAGTTTCAGCTTTTAATACACCAGCATCTTTCAATTGATCTGTTGTAAAAAAATCATTGATCGTTGCAGTAGCATACGCACTATAAGCAAGAAATTTTTTCTTTAAACCAGGAAGTTGATCTGTAAGGTCATCCCGGGAAGCAGCAGGATAAGAAATGCCATCGATATAATAACAAAAAACGGGGTCAATAGAACCATTGCCATCAAAATCTTTATAGTACATATTCATGGGTTCTTTTTCACTGGCGTGAAATTGAGTGTTAGTTCCGCAGTTACCAATAACCAAATCAAGATCTCCATCGCCATCCATATCGGCAGCACTGATACGGTTCCACCAACCAGTACTTGCAAAATGTATATAGGTGGACGATGCATCCGAAAGAATTCCACTTTTATTGATGAAAACTTTTATAGGCATCCATTCGCCTACCACAACAAGGTCGGGTTGTTTGTCATTGTTCAGGTCTATCCAAAGTGCATCTGTAACCATTCCCGGTTGCATTAATGCAGCGCAATTTTTTTGAGTGGCATCAGTAAAAGAACCTTTACCATCATTAATAAGAATGTAACTATGTGGTGCAGTGGGGTATTTTCCCGGGACAACTCTACCTCCTACAAAAAGATCGAGGTCGCCATCACCATCAATATCAGCCGCTTTAACACAACCCTTACTGGTAAATAATGCAGGTAATGCATTTTCTTTTTTAGTAAAATTTCCCTTACCATCATTTAGGTAAAGGCGATCCTGATAAGCAGCATCATTTTCATTAAATTCAAAACCTCCACTGGCAACATACAGGTCAAGATCTCCATCATTATCTGCATCAAAAAAAGTTGCAGCCACATCTTCACTGGCAGCATCTTTTACAAATGCCGGTGTTGGCTTTAAGGAGAAGGTATTGTTTTTATTTTGCAGAAATAGTTGACCAGGCTGCCCTTTTGCTCCCCCAATAAAAAAATCTTCCAGGCCATCTTTATTTACATCTGCTACCTCTATACATGGCCCTTGCCTGCTTAAATAATTTGGCAGCAATGATTGTACTGTAAAATCATTAAAAGAATTTTCATGGTGATGTACTTCGGGCATTGTGGTTTGAGTTAACAACACATTACCTTTAGCTACAGCTGTATCATATTTCCATTTTCTGGTGGCATCAGCCATTTTTATAACTATAGATTGATTGGTTTTAACTACAACTAATTTTTGATAATTATCGTTTGGCCATATCACAAGTATAGAATCAATAATGGCATTTTTTCCTACACCAAAATTCAACACAGGATCACTTGATGATTGAAAGCCCCGTACCGGTGATTGTTCTTGAAAAAACTGTTTCCCTTTACAAAATAACTTCACCTTTGTACCTATACCTCTTTGATTTGCAGAACCCCCTTCCAATTGCACGCTCAGGTAATTATTCTTAACAAGCACTTCGCTATTGTTTTTATATATACCGGCAAAATCATTGGATTTATTTATTACCAGATCCAGATCGCCATCATTATCCAAATCAACATAAGCAGCACCCGCTGAAACACCCTTTTTATCAAACCCCCATTCGGAAGTTTTTTTAAGAAAAGTTCCATTGCCCGTATTTTGAAAAATATAATTACTTGTTTGATTGGTTGGCATTTTCCGCATGTATTCAGAAATCGGATCTACTGAATCTTTATGCATAGTTTTTACAAGCCGATCGACTGAATATTTTAAAAAATCCATGTCGGTATAATCTTTTACATATCCGTTAGTAATAAAAAGATCTTTGTTTCCATCATTGTCATAATCGCCAAATAAAGCAGCCCAGCTCCAGTCTGTATTAGATACGCCGGCCAATTGGCCCACTTCACTAAATGTACCATCACCATTATTTTGGTGCAGCATATTGCGACTGTACTGGTAATAAAAACCCTGTGCAAAAAGGTATTGAAACTTATCAAAATTTTCGGCACCGCTGTGCATTTTATTGGTTTTGTTATCTTCCGGCAACATATCCATTGTTACCAAATCTGTAAGGCCATCATTGTTGTAATCAGCCGCATCAGACCCCATAGAATACAAGGATATATTGTCCATTGATTTTGTAAGCTGTTCTGTAAAGGTTCCGTTACGGTTATTGATAAATAAATAATCGGGTTCATTAAAATCATTGGATACTGAAATATCCGGCCAGCCATCATTATTAAAATCGGAGATAGCTACTCCCAAACCAAAAGTGAGGACGTTGGAGGTAATGCCTGCCTGATCGCTTACGTTGGTAAAATGATTATTATCGTTCCGGTATAATTTACTTGCATAATCAGGATTTCGTTCCTTTCGCAATGCAGGATTATCCTGTACACCGGCCGTATACTTTTGTATAGAATGGTTGATAATAAAACAATCTAAATCTCCATCTTTATCATAATCGAAAAAAGCTGCCTGTGTAGAATAGCCATTATCATCAAGCCCAAATTCTGCTGCTTTTTCAGTAAATGTAAGGTCGCCATTATTGATGAACAATAAGTTTTTCCGCTTGTCTGGATTGATATCAGCGCTCCGGCAAATATAAATATCAAGCTTACCATCTCCGTTAACATCAGCCATAGTGGCTCCGGTACACCATCCCTGCATTTTATCTATCCCACTACGTTCAGTAATATCTTCAAATTTAAAATTGCCTTTATTAAGGTAAAGCCTGTTACG
>JANXSK010000062.1 GCA_025352695.1 Ferruginibacter sp.
ATTTACTTTTTTATGAGGTTGTTATTTTTTTAAGCGCATTTAGATACTTAAACAGGTTGACTGCTTTGTTAAAAGTACCCATTTTATTTAACCAAGGGATACTTTTTTAATCCTCAAACATAGCACTGCCATCTTACTTACTGCAATGTTGTTTTGCAACACTATTTTTTTGCAACATAAACCTTCCTACATTATCCATCTTTGATAATCTGTTCTTTATAAGTAGTGCCAATCAGCAGTAAAGTTTGTAGTTTACAATGGGGGTAAAGGTTGTATTGAATATGGTTTCCAACACTTATGGAAAGGACTCTTTCGCCAGATGGACATTACAAAAATTTATGAAAAAAAGCCAACACAATCCCTCTATTAATTTGGGTAGGAGAAGTTATATCAGCGTACTTTATAAATCCTATAATTTGCAATGGATGTCTATAAAAAGCAATCTTAAAAATATAGCAGTGCTCTCTATAAATGCTACAAAACCTCCTAAAGTTCGGTGTCGGTGAACAGCGTATGAGCCAAAAGTTTCGACCATTATTGATCGGGACTTTTGTGTTTTATTTTAGTGGTTTTATATTCGAGGACTTTCGGATATACGACTTAATGTTGTAACAAACTTTATTTGCTGAATAACATCTCACTAATTTGTCGTAGTAGATCAAGTAAGATTATTACGTTTCGTTAGGAGTAATCTCCTGCCAGGTAATATAGTCCAAATTGGCAGGGTAATTACGCTCATCAAAGTGTTAATTCCGTCTTAGCGGGGTTTTCAGAGCACGTACTAAAAATAATAATGCAGCTTACGTAAAACCCCGACGTTAATATACTGCATCAATAAAAGTTGAGCATATATTCGTAGCCCCGCCATATAGCCAAACCATATCCTGGCTGTTGCCGCATTCGTTTTCTTATCGTTAATTTAAAACCGTTGTCATATACTTTGTCCAAAAGTTAGTAAATTATTATCAGGGTCAAGCAAAGCAAATTCTTTTTGTTTCCAAGGTTTTGCTTGCAAATGTCCCGCAGGATGTATAGCGACTTTCTTATCCAACAGTGACTGATAAAGATTGTCAATGTTGTCTGTTCGGATATAAACTTGTCCATAGTTTTCTTTTGGTTCAAGCTCCTTAAATATAAAAAAGTGAATTTGTATGTTGTCCTTTTTTACCATTAAATATTCGTCAAAGTCAGTACTTTCAAATTCCTGAAAACCTAACTTGTTCAAGTAATAGTCCTTGGTTGTGGCTTTGTTACGCATTGGTAATTTTGGATTAATTTCTGTCAACATATTTTTTATTTTTAGTGATTTTAAAATCTGTTTTGAACTCTTGGTTGTAGTTGTATAACTTTTGGTACTCTCGTCCAAAAAGATATAGTCTATTTTTACTTTTATAAATGATTGAACTATCGTGTAAGGGGCGGTTGCAGCCAACTTTTATAAAAGTATCTCTACCCCCCAAAAAAACTCGTAATAAAAAATACTTCCGTTGTTGGTATACCTTCTATCACCAAAAAACTTTCTTCCCGTGATCCAGTGTGCCAACCAATGACTTCTACCTTTAAAATACTTTACAAAAATGTGTAAGCATGTAGAAAAAACCCAAATCCTTTAATTAAATTCTTTGGCTTTTACTTTTATTTGTAAGATAATTCATTTTGCTACAGGTTGGTGAGTGAAACCTACCTTGGGAAAAAGCGTTTATACCAACTGCGGAAACAAATAGGGTACTAAAAATTAAAAAAATAAAGATCCAGTAATAAGTCTTTCTTTAATATTAAGTGAGCTAATTTTTTTATATAAGTTTAACGTTATTTATTTTAAAATACGAATGGTTCGAAAGTTTAAGATAATTTTTATATTTGAATAAATAATTTTAAGTGACCACTCAATAAATTGTCACTGTTATCTAGTAATATTTATTACTTAGCAAAGACAATTTATAAAAAAAGGGATCATTAAAAAGTTACTGCTAAATATAGCGTATGTTTATTGCTGGTTTATACCGGCTGGTCTTTTTAAAATAAAGTGCATAAATCCACTGCTGGTAGAAACCAATAAAAATCTATCTTCTAATTTTAATTTAAAAAAATTTTGAAAGAAATTAAACCATCCTCACAAAAAAGCAGGCGTCGTTTTCTGCAAACTTCAGCAACGCTTATTGCAGGCTTTACTATTGTACCCAGGCATGTGCTTGGCAGAGGTTTTATACCACCAAGTGATCAGCTTACAAAAGGAATTATTGGGGTTGGAGGAATGGGTATGGGCCACATACCTTATGCAGGAACAAGAGTAGTTGCTATTTGTGATGTAGATAAAGGGCATTTGCAAGCTGCCGAAAAAGCAATTGGCGGCGGTGTAAAAACTTTTCACGATCATCGGGAATTGATTGCATTGCCCGAAATAGATATTGTACACATTGCCACACCGCCGCACTGGCACGGCATTATGGCTATTGAAGCGGCTAAAGCAGGAAAAGATATATGGTGCGAAAAACCCATGACACGTACCATTGGAGAAGGTAAAAGAGTTGTGGAAGCTGTAAAGCAATATGGAAGGATGTTTCGTCTTAATACCTGGTTCAGGTTTTCGGATAATTTTTATGGTATGAACAGCACCGTTAAGCCCATAAAAAAATTGGTTGAATCGGGATTATTAGGATGGCCACTTACCGTAACCGTTAGTAAAACCACCGGGTTTGACTGGAAATTTTATTGGGTTGGAAAAACCAAGATGGAAGCACAGCCTGTACCTGCAGAATTGGATTATGACCGGTGGCTGGGACCAGCTCCTTACAAGCCATACAATGCCCACCGGGTACACCAGACTTTTAGGGGTTATTGGGATTATGATGGAGGAGGATTGGGCGATATGGGCCAGCATTACATTGATCCCATTCAATACTTTTTGGGTAAAGATGAAACCAGTCCAGTGCTGATAGAAGTAGATGCCGACCAACAGCATCCCGATGCATGTGGTACTTTTAGAAAGTTAACATTTACCTACGAAGACGGTTGCAAAATTATTCTTGATGGTGAAGCAACAGATCCTAATGCAGCTTATATTGAAGGCCCCAATGGAAAATTATTTGCAGGATTTAAATCTACCATTCCCGATCTTAATCAAAAGTTGGCCATGCTGCCAGATCCCGAACCGCAGGTAACCGACTTCCTCGATTCGGTTAAGTACCGTACACCATTTGCTTTAAACGAATCAAATGGTTTTAGGTCCTGCACCATTATCAATATGGGTAAAATGGCGTTGCAACTGGGTAGGTCGCTTCGCTTTGATCCTGTAACACAATTATTCATCAACGATGAAGAAGCCAACAGGATGATCAACCCTCCCATGCGCTCACCGTGGAATATTTAAAGGATGCAATTGTTTATACAAAATCAATCACGATACGAGTAGCTAAATACTTGAAATAATTTTAAATTGGTTGGATGAATTGTCCTTGTATTCGGGCAGGTATCGTTAAACAAACAATAAAAAAAACACATGAAAAAAATATATTTAATTTTCCTTTTACTGTTCGTTTCAATGGTGCAGGTTTTTGCACAAACAGAAACAGTAAAAAGTACCATTGCTATTTTTCCTTACAAACATGTTGCCGAAGCGGATGCAGCACTTACTTCCATGCAATCCTGGGATAAGGCTAACTGGAAATTTTTTTTATCTCAGCTTGATGACAAAGATTCAGCACAATTGTTAAAAGCAAATTATGCGTTGAATGCCTATGTGCATCATATTGCACTGGATGCAGAAAAGAAAAAACAAACTGCTATTTATTTGTCAGCAGCCCTATCATATGTAAAATCATTTGATGGTCGATACTTCCTTATTTTACAACTTGGTTTATTGGGTGATGATGTGGCGGTAAAATCGCTGGCTGCATTGCTGAAAGATGAAACTTTTGCAGGTAATGCTGCAAGAGCCTTGGCCGTTATTCATTCAGAAAATTCCATTGCAGCGTTAAATAAAGGTTTATTAAAAGTAAAAGAACCTGCCCGCAAACATATTCAGGCAGCACTGGATAATGTAAATAGTGTATTGCCGGAAATTAAGGTAGCACAACCAGCAAAAAAAATATTTCAAAACGAGGTGCAGCATTTGTTGGTACTGCAAGATGAGATGGACGCTGCTAAAAATCCTTTAGAGAAGCGGCGTATTCTTGCAGAAGCGGCGCACATACCAGGTTTTACTTCATTGATGTTTGTAAGCCAGTCATTGAATGACCCTGATGTATGTGATGAAGCGGCATTAATTACGGCTCGGTTAGCACTTGCAGACAAAAATACAAGGGGAAAAGCTGCTAGAGAAGTTCTGGAAAAAGCACTCCCGCTAATCAAAGGTATAGATAGTGCTTTTCTTGTAAAAAACCTCCTTGTTCAGCTTGTTGCAATGCCTTATGATAATGGATTTGTATCACTATTTAATGGTAAAGATCTTACAGGATGGAAGGCGTTGGTGGGCAATCCGATTACACGTGCTAAAATGACGGATACCGAATTGCAAAATCAACAAAAAATTGCTAATGAAAAAACAAAGGGCGACTGGATTGCAAAAGATGGTTTGTTAGTTTTTACTGGTCATGGTGATAACCTTGCAACAGCTGCTCAATACGGTGATTTTGATATGTATGTGGATTGGAAAATTACAACGCAGGGAGATGCAGGAATATATTTAAGAGGTACACCTCAGGTACAAATTTGGGATACCAGCAGGCGGGATGTTGGTGCACAAGTTGGTTCGGGAGGATTGTATAACAATCAGAAAAATCAAAGCAAACCATTGGTGGTAGCGGATAATAAAATTGGTGAATGGAATACTTTTCATATCACAATGAAAGGAGAAAATGTGACGGTTTACCTCAATGGAGTACTGGTAACAGACAACGTGATTCTTGAAAATTATTGGGATAAAACGCTTCCCATTTTTGCAAAAGAGCAAATTGAATTACAAGCCCATGGTACACATGTTGCCTATCGAAATATTTACCTGAAAGAGCTAGCCGGTAATGCAGTTACAGTGTTGAGTGATGCTGAAAAAAAGCAGGGTTTTAGCATGCTTTTCGACGGAAGTAATATGGACCAGTGGGTAGGTAACAAAGCTGGTTATGTGCTGGAGGAAGGGGCCATAGTTGTTCATCCTGAAGGTAACGGTGCTGGAAATCTGTACACTAAAGAGGAGTATGCAGATTTTGAATATAGGTTTGAATTTCAACTTACACCAGGTGCCAATAATGGTTTGGGTATAAGGGCGCCGCTTACAGGAGATGCAGCCTATGTTGGAATGGAATTACAGATTTTGGATAATGAGGCAGAAAAGTATAAAGACCTTCAGCCTTACCAGTATCATGGTTCTGTTTATGGCGTGATCCCTGCTAAAAGAGGATACCTGCTGCCAATGGGCGAATGGAATAAAGAAGAAGTAGTGGTGAAAGGATCTAAAATAAAAGTTACATTAAATGGAACGATTATTCTTGACGGTAATATTAAAGAAGCTTCTAAAAACGGTACAATAGATCATAATGATCATCCGGGGCTAAAAAGAAAAACTGGTTACATTGGTTTTCTTGGACACGGTGATGTGTTGAGATTTAAAAATATAAGGGTTAAAAAAATGTAGGCTAAATCTTGATGAACAATGGAGCTGCTCTTTCATTGTTTTATAGTCCTAAATAAAGGGGCTGCTGCTTTCAGTAGCCCCTTTATTATTAGCCGCTTGTTTATAAGTTTTGCTGATAGATAAATGAAAATGACTTTTAAAGAGTTGTTATTTGTAAAAGCAAAAAAATAACTACTTTATGATAAGACCAAACAAAATACATCGCTGTCTAAAGAAGCTTTTTTCTATTTAATTATTCCCACAATTAAAGCTATAGTTGGAGGCGCAGATTGAGGCAGGCGAATGTGAAATTATGACCTTAAATTTTTGACTGCAGGTTAACCTGTACAACCAAAGCGTTATTGGTATATTTTTTTTGACTGATGAAAATTATTTTTTTTAAAAATAATGACTCAATTTGTTTGCTGGATACTACTTCTGCAAATGCTAAATATTTCTATTTTCCCCATAGATTTAAATCAATCTAAATTTGGCAGTATTGTAATTAAAGAAGACACAGCTTTATGAACAAAACTGAAGGGGTGTATAATTTAAAGTGGCGTATTAAAAATGAAGAACCTGAAAATAAGGAAGATATAATAGATACGGATGCTAAACACCCGAAGTCCTATTTTGATTCATCTCTTATTAATAAATCGGTTGTTTATACATTTTCGATAGCTTACGTTCAACACTCCTTTCATAATTTTTCTATTCCCCATACTGAACCTAATTTTCCTCCTCCCAAAACAGCATAATTCTTTTTAAAAGTTAATGCATCCTATCTGGGATTGCCTTTTACTTATTTAAAATAATAGGTTTAGGCACTTCTCAAAAATATCAGTTATTAAATCGGGGAGTTAAATATAATAAATTTACATTCTCTGGATAATTTATAACTATTCAGTCTATAAAAAAAGTTAGGATTTCATTGTTGTTTCAGCATTCTCAAATTTATGCACAATGCAGTTCTGCTTGCTAACAATTAATGGTTTTAAGTAATAATTTGCACCCTTCTATACTGGCATATTTAGAATTTTTAATTTTATTTTTTTGAATACCCTATTGTAGTAGGGTGTTTTTAAAAAATGCCTTTTTTAGTAGCTTTTTTGTGAACAACTATTGGCAATTGTGGAATATAAACCTTGCTGTTATTGAGTTTTAGCATATTTATGTACCAACTTTGCAGTTCAATATTTCACATTGGATTTGCAAATACTTATACAGACATTACTGCAAAAAATAGAACAATTAGAAGCAAGGGTAAAAACCCTTGAAACAGAAAATGCGCTATTAAAAAATAAGAAGAACAGCAACAACAGCCACATCCCTCCATCGCAAGGCCAAAACCGGCCTAAAAAAAATCAAAACCTTCGGTTGCCCACCGATAATAAAGCAGGTGGCCAGCCAGGGCATGAAGGCACCACCCTTGAATGCAGCAGCGAGGTGGATGAAGTTATAAAACACAGCCCTGATACCTGCAGCAATTGCGGTAATCATTTAAGTAACCATGCAGCGGTATTGGTAAGCACCCGGCAGTTGCTGGATATACCACCCATCGTTTTAAAACGCATAGAACACCAGGTGTATAAAAAGCAGTGCAGTTGTGGCCATACCATGCAGGGCAACTTCCCCCAACATGTAGCCTGCTCCGTGCAATACGGCCCCAATGTAGAAACGCTGGTAAGTTATTTACATGCCCGCCAATATATGCCATACAGCAGGATGCAGGAGTTTTTAAAAGATGTAATGGGGCTGCCAATAAGCACAGGAGGCATCTACAATATATTGCAACGCATGGCAAAAAAAGCAACACCCATGTACCAACAAATAAAACTAAAAATAGAGCAGGCCGCCTATATAGGAGCAGATGAAACAGGCGTAAATATCAACGGTAAAAACCATTGGGCATGGACATGGCAGAACGCTAAACTTACTTATATTTAATGTGCTGCAGGCAGAGGGTACCAAACCATAAAAGAGGCATTCAGCAACGGTTTACCCAACGCAGTATTGGTACACGACAGATGGCCATGTCATTTTCAAACAGATGCAAAAGGGCATCAAATATGTTGCGCCCATTTATTAAGAGATATCAACTATATCAACGAACTATATAAGGACAAATGTGAATGGGCTAAAAATATGAAAGCGCTGCTGCAATCTGCCATACAACTAAAAAAAGAATTGATAAATGCCCACTATTATTACCCCAATATAAAACGGCAAGCCCTTTTTGATAAACTACAGCAATTGCTACAGTATCCAATTGACCAGCAGCATACAAAATCAATAACCCAGCAAAAAAAATTGTTGGCAAAGCAGGAGTGTATCCTATACTTTTTGGTGCAACCAAATGTAACACCTGATAATAATGGTTCGGAAAGAGCCATCAGGAATATTAAGGTAAAACAAAAAATATCGGGTCAGTTTAAATCACTGGAAAATACAAATATATTTGCCATCCTAAGGTCTGTTATTGATACTACAATCAAATCAGAAAATAACGTCCTAAAAGCTTTGCACTTAATCGCTACTTTTGGAACTGAATAGTTACAAAAAAACAATAAAATAGTATGAAAAAAACTAAGAGAAAACGTTATAAGGCAAGGTGATTGGTTACCAAAACTTGCTGTTACATATTGAAGTTTTTGGGGATGTTGAAACAAAAATCTTAACAATTAAAAATTGAAATAATTTATCTGTCTTCACCTAATTATTATATAATCTAAATGTTACTTTATAGATATTTAACTTTTTAATATGTAAAACTAAATACTCAAATATAATCCAAAAGCAGTGTTTCTTATTTTGTAATGGAGTAAAATATGTAATATTGATAATTATTGAAAGGTTACAAAAAAACGCCTTTTAAATTATTGTCTTTTGCATTTTTAATTATCTAAATTAAAACAAATATGAACCGTTCTTTTGCCATTGTGAAAAGTATTTTATTGTTAACAATTGTCCTCATAACTTTCTCCTGTTCAAAAAAAGCAGACAAACCAAAAGTTTTGGTTTTTAGTAAAACCAGTGGCTATCACCACGAATCGATTGCAAATGGTAATGAAGCAATTAAAAAATTAGGGAGTAAAAATAATTTTGATGTAGATACAACTACTGATGCATCGATGTTTCAAGAAGATACTTTAAAGAAATATTCAGCAATTATTTTTCTAAGCACCACTGGTGAAGTATTAGATTACATCCAGGAAGCTGCTTTTGAAAGATACATACAAGCTGGTGGCGGATATATGGGTATTCATGCGGCTGCAGATTGCGAGTATGACTGGGGATGGTACGGGCGTTTAGTGGGTGGATATTTTTTGAGTCATCCCGGTATTCATGATACATTCCCAAATGTACAAGAAGGTATTTTAAATGTTGTTGATAAAGAAAATATCGCTACTAAACATTTGCCAGCACAATGGAAAAGAACAGATGAATTTTACAGTTACAAAAAGATAAGTAAAGAAACGAAGGTAATTCTGACAATTGATGAAAAATCTTATCATGGAGGAGAAAATGGCGATAATCATCCCATGGCCTGGTACCATGAGTATGATGGGGGCAGGGCTTTTTATACAGCCCTGGGACATACAAAAGAATCCTTTTCTGAGGAGCCTTACCTGCAACATATTTTAGGGGGTATTCAATATGCAATTGGTAAAAATAAAGAACTTGATTACTCAAAAGTTAAAACACAAATTCCTCCAGATGATAATAGGTTTACTAAAACACAACTTTCTTTAGGAGAGTTTTACGAACCAACAGAAATGACCATTCTTCCCAATTTTGATATTTTAATTACACAGCGTAGGGGCGAAATTATGTTGTATAAAAATGATACTAAAAAAGTAAAGCAGGTGGGCTTTTTGAAAGCGTATTTTAAAACAAGTACAGCTGGAGCCAATGCCGAAGAAGGCGTGTTGGGGCTTTCAAAAGATCCTGACTTTGCAAAAAATAATTGGATATATATTTATTACAGTCCTGCTGATAGTAGTGTTAATCGTTTATCAAGGTTTACTTTTAAAAATGATACCCTTGATAATGCTACAGAAAAAGTTATTCTGGAAGTAAAATCGCAACGTGAAATTTGCTGTCACACTGGAGGCTCGATTGCGTTTGGTCCTGATAAATTATTGTATTTTTCTGCGGGCGATAACTCGACTCCTTTTGATGAAAAAGGTGCCAAATATGTAAACAGTGGTTTTGGACCCCTAAACGATTTGCCTGGGGCTGGTCATCTGCAATATGATGCCAGAAGATCTTCGGGAAATACCAATGATTTAAGGGGTAAAATTATGCGGATAAGAGTTAAAGATGATGGCAGTTATGAAATTCCTGAAGGTAATCTTTTTCCAAAAGGAACCGTCAAGACAAGACCCGAAATTTATGTGATGGGAAATAGAAATCCTTATAGAATTTCGGTTGATCAGAAGAACAGTAATTTATATTGGGGAGAGGTTGGCCCTGATGCAAACGACGATAGTCTTGCAACCCGTGGTCCCCGTGGATATGATGAAGTAAATCAGGCTCGTAAAGCAGGTTTCTTTGGTTGGCCGTTGTTTGTTGGTAATAATTATGCTTATCGTGCATTTGATTATGCAACAGGTGTGAGTGGACCAGCATATGATCCTAAAAAACCAATTAATGATTCAAGAAATAATACAGGCTTAAGAGAACTGCCTCCAGCTCAACCAGCCTTTATCTGGTATCCATATGGGGCATCTCCGGATTTTCCACAATTAGGTACCGGAGGAAGAAATGCAATGGCTGGACCGGTTTACTATACAGATCTGTATCCAAAAGAAACCCGTTTGCCAGAATATTATAACGGTAAATTAATTATCTACGACTGGATACGTGGCTGGATAAAAGCGGTAACCATGCAACCAAATGGCGATTTTGACAAGATGGAACCTTTCTTTCCTTCGATAAAAGTGAACTCATTAATTGACATGGAAGTAGGACCAGATGGTAAATTGTATTTGTTGGAATATGGTAATGGTTGGTTTACAAAAAATGCAGATGCTGGATTGGCTCGTATTGATTTCAATGGTGGCAACAGGGCTCCAGTTATTGCGGCTGTTACAGTTGATAAAAAATCAGGCGTTTTGCCTTTTACTGTAAAAATAAAAGTAGATGTTAAAGATCCGGAGAATGATAAAATAACTTATACCTGGGATTTGGGTAATGGTACAACTAAAGAAACAGCTACTCCCGAGTTAGATTATACTTACACAACAGCCGGCGATTTTAAAACTTATGTAGAAGCAAAAGATAACCAGGGAGCAGCTTCTAAAAGCAATCCGGTTAGTATTTATGCAGGTAACGAAGCTCCCTTAGTAGCGATTGAATTAGTTGGTGGAAATAAAACTTTTTATTTACCAGGCTTACCATTGCAATATATTGTAACCGCAACGGATAAAACAGATACAGCAAAAATTGACGCAGCCAATCTTTTTGTTTCGGTTGATTATGTAGAAGGTTTTGATAAAGCCGCTGCGCCATTAGGGCACCAGCAGGGGCAGGCAAGTATTGTTGGTAAAAATGTAATGTTATCGCTTGATTGTAAAAGTTGTCACAAGGAAGCAGATAAATCTGTGGGTCCTTCATTTGTACAAGTATCTGAAAAATATGGTAAAGATGCCAACGCAGTAAGTTACCTAACTCAAAAAATAATTAAAGGTGGTAGCGGTGTTTGGGGAGCTGTTGCTATGGCAGCTCATCCTACATTAACACAAGAAGATGCACACCAGATTATTGCATGGATACTTTCCCTTTCAAATAAAGCTGCCATAAAGAAATCGTTACCGGCAACAGGTTCCATTATACCTCCGTCAAATGGTAAGCCATCAAATGTGTTGGTGCTATCAGCTAGTTATACTGATAAAGGTGGTAATAATATTAAAGCTTTAACAGGTAGCAATACTATTTCACTGCCAGGTAATACAATGACTTTAACAGGTAAAGAAAAGTTTAAAGGTTTTTCAACCATCAAATACAACGGAATGAACGTAATGGTTTTTCCTTCTTCCGGCGAAGGTTGGTTTGAAGTTGGACAAATTGATCTTACAGGCGTTGGTTCAATAAATCTTACAACCGGCTGGCAGGCAGCTCCGCAAAAAGACTTGAATATTGAAGTAAGGCTTGATGCACCCGATGGAAAATTGTTAGGTACTAATAGTATACCGGCACCTAAAAAAGGTCAGCAAGGCGGCGTAATTCATGTGCCCGTATTAAAAGTAGTTGATGGGAAGCTGCATTCCATTTATTTAATTTATAAGGCCCAGGAGGCAATATCAGGCGGCGTAATGTCATTGCAATTTAATAATAAATAACAACGGATTTTTAACTGAAAGGAAATAGAAATGAAGCCTTGGGCTCTTTCCTATTTTAAATTTTTAATAGAATAATTTGAAGTATTATGGGTAATAAAGTGTTTTTTATTTTAGTGATTTTAGTGATGGGTTTAAGTACAAAAGGACAACAAGTCATTACCGGCATGGTAACTGATATTGAATCTAAACCAGTAGTTAATGTATCGGTACGTTTGCTAAATACACAAAAAAATAGTGTAAGTGACAGGGATGGTAAATTTAGTATTGAGGGTGTTGCTGCAGGTAGTTATACCATTGAGTTATCTGCAGTAGGATTTGCAACAATTGCTAACGAAATTGAAATAAAATCTAAGGATAATTTATCCTTCAACTTTAAGTTGCAAAATGCATTAATTCAATTGGAAGCGATAACTGTTACAGCGGAAAAAAAAGAAGAGCTGTTGCAAAAAATACCGGTAAGTATCACTGCTTTATCTTCAAAGCAGGTGCAGGAATACAGGCTTTGGAATACCAAAGATTTAACAGGTATTGTACCAAACTTATATTCAGGTAATTCAGGTGATGGAAGAAATGTCACTTCTATACGCGGCATCACTACCACTTCTTATGATCCCGCAGTAGCAACCTACGTTGATGGCGTAAATCAGTTTAGTCTGGATACCTACATTCCGCAGTTATCGGATATTGAAAGAATAGAAGTGTTGCGTGGTCCGCAGGGTACTTTGTATGGAAGAAATGCCATGGGGGGGGTTATAAATATTATTACCAAACAGCCTGGCAATACTACCAATGGTTTTGTTGAATTAAATGTTGGTAATTATAACCAGCAACGGTATAGTGCAGGCATCCGTACTGCGCTTATAAAAAATAAATTATTTTTTGGCGCTTCGGGTGTTTTTGCAAAACGGGATGGTTACTATACCAATAAATTTAATAACACTTCTTTTGATAAGCAGAATGAACTTACAGGAAATTATTACCTTAAATATTTACCTGCTGCAAACTGGGGAATTACTTTGAATGTAAAACATCAAAATAACCGCAATAATGGGGCTTTTCCATTGGTAAATGGAGTGGAAGATGCGTTCAGTAATCCTTATAAGTTAAATCAAAATGCTATTGCAAAAATGATTGATAATACCTTTGATGCTTCCTTATCGATTAATCATTCAGGAAAGAAAGTGGATTTTAGTACACAACTGGCATGGCAAAATAACTATCGATATTACAATGCACCTATTGATGCTGATTTTTCTTCTTTGGATGCTGTTACTATTATCAACGATTATGGCAAACAATTTAATAATGTAAAAGTGTTTACACATGAATTGAAATTTAATTCTGCAGCCAATAAATCATCTGCATTAAGCTGGACAGCAGGTACTTATTTCTTTCATCAATACAATCCTAAAAAGCAAGCCATACATTTTGGTAAGGATGCAGGTTTGCTGGGTGTACCTGATACAGATTTTTCTACTATCAATACTACCAAAGGCAATAACACTGGCGTAGCATTGTTTGGTCAGATAAATTATTCGCTCACAAAAAAATTGATCCTGATTGCAGGCCTGCGGTATGATTACGAAAATAAAAAATTAAATGTGTTAGGTGAATATCAGAAAGATGGTGGAGCTGTTTTTGTTACAAGACCTGATACAACAGGTTCTGCACATTTTAGTGCTGTTTCTCCCAAGTTGGGTTTAAAATATCAAATTAAGGATAACAGCAATTTGTTTATAACCTACAGCCGTGGTTACCGCACTGGTGGCCTTACCGAACTGTCTTCCGACCCATCTCAACCACCGTTGTATCCTTACAAACCAGAATACAGCAATAATTTTGAAGTTGGTATTAAAAATAGTTTTTTGGATAACAGGCTTGGTGTAAATGTTACCTTTTTTGTTACACATGTAACCAATGCACAAGTGCCAACATTGATTTTGCCAGATGCTATTACAATTACAAAAAATACTGGTGAGCTTAACAGCAAAGGAGCAGAACTGGAACTGTTATTTAACCCGGTAAAGGGCTTACAAGTAGGATATAATTTTGGTTATACAGATGCAAAATATAAATCTTTAAAAGTATCATCCAACGGAGCAAATGTGAACCTTGATGGTAAGCGACAAATTTTTACACCTGATGTTACATCAATGCTAAACTTGCAATACAGTTACGTAGTTAATGCAAAACACCAGGTAAAATTAGTTGCCCGTGGAGAGTGGTTTTATTTAGGTCAGCGCTATTTTGATTTGGCCAATAAAATTCGCCAATCCTCGTACAATTTACTAAATACAAGGGTAGGTGTAAGCTGCAAACATGTGGAAGTATTTTTTTGGGCTAGAAATATCGGCAATGTTAAATATATGGAATATGCCTACGATTTTGGTGCCGTACATTTAGGAAATCCAGGTATTTATGGGGTTACAATCAAAACCATGTTTTAAAAAATAAGTATACTTTGAAGTAGTTTTCTAAAATACTTTAATACAAAGAGTTATTTATAAGGGGAGGGGCAATAGCAATATGCCTTTCCCCTTTATTTTTTAACTACTACAAAGATTGACAACCTACTTACACTAATTTTTCTACCTTACATTTTAAAGCCAGTAAGTTTATAAATAATAATGGAAGAAAAAATAGCCTACAAAAAAAAGCTTCACCAACATTGCATCACCATTATTAAACAACGCATGAATGCTGCAATGGAGTCCATGCAAAATGCACAGGCGGCGGCTAACAGTGAGGAAAAAAGCAGTGCTGGAGATAAGTATGAAACTAGCCGGGCCATGAGCCACCTGGAAAAAGATATGCATTCCCGGCAACTGACAGCCAATCAACTTGAATTGGCTGCGTTGTTAACGGTTGATTGCAATAAAATTTATACATCGGTTTTAAAAGGGAGCATTGTAAATTGTAATGAAATCACTTTTTTTATCGCCGCAGGCCTTGGTAAAATTTCTTTTGAGGGAGAAACTATGTATGTTTTATCACCCAATGCACCTGTTGCAAAATCATTGCTACACAAAGTTGCAGGTAACAGTGTACACTTTAATAATAAAGAGCTTATCATTTTAACCCTATTTTGATAATTGGCACTTTAACATTCCTTAATAATCATTCTATATTTTTTGCCGCGGCAATTGGTCAGTTAATACTACTTTCGCAGCATAATTAAAACAAATAACATGAGTGACGTAAAATTAACAACAGGCGAAATACATACTGCCAAAGGCGTTTTAAAATTTGAATTGTACGATGATGATGCGCCCATTGCATCAGCCAATTTTAAAAAATTGGTAAGTGAAGGTTTTTATAACGGATTAACTTTTCATAGGGTAATACCTAACTTTATGATACAAGGGGGTTGTCCTGATGGTACTGGTGCAGGTGGTCCTGGCTACACCATCAACTGCGAATTAACGGGTAAAAAACAACTGCATGACCGTGGCGTGATGTCGATGGCACACCGTGGTCGCAATACAGGTGGATCTCAGTTCTTCATTTGCCACAGTCGCCCAGGAACCCAACACCTTGATGGTGTGCATACCTGCTTTGGAAGAATAACTGAAGGCCTAGATTCGATTGATGCTATTCGTGGTGGAGATGTTATGGAGAAAGTTATTTTAACGTAGTTAGGTTTTATTTATAAAGTAAGAGTTACTAAATAACAGCTTTATTTATTTCATTTAAAGCTTAAAAAATAAGAAGAGGAAGTTTAATAATAATTGACTTCCTCTTCTTTATGTTAGCAACATTTATGGATGATCTCCAATTCATTATTTATCAGTAATAATTGTTTTTACTTTAACCAGGTTATTGATCATTCCGTTAAAAATGAAATAGTGAAAGGGTAAAACTGAATACCAGTACAATCGGCCCCATAAACCTTTGGGCCTAAAGGTAGCTGTTTGGCGAAGGAATTGTTTATTGTCCTTTTTCATTATTTTAAATTCGAGCCAGGCTTCACCAGGAACTTTCATTTCTGCAAACAGCAGCAATCGCCTGTTTTGTTTATCAGCAATCAATACCCGCCAAAAATCAAGCGCATCTCCGGGATGTATCTGCAAAGGGTTTGTTCTTCCTCTTCGCAATCCAACACCGCCAAGAAACTTATCCATCATGCCCCTAACTTTCCATAACGCATTGCCATAATACCAACCTCTTTCACCACCTATACTCCAGATATTTGCCAGCACACCATTTAATTCGCCGGTTATTTCTCTCCATTTTAAATCTTTAAAACAACCAAATTTTGGTACTTCAATATAATTCATCATCGCCTGCGGGGCGCCACTACTGCTGAAAGCATCTTTCCAACTACTTAGCACCATTTGTTGTTCAATTTTTTCAAAAGCCATTTGTACAGCACTTTTATAAGGCAATAATTCAATACCTAATTGTTGAGCCAACTCATTATCTCTGCATACCACATTTACTTTCATGCTTTCTACTAAATTAACCGCTAATGGGTAGGAGGTAGAGGTAACAAAATATAGCCAGTAAGAAGATAGCTTTGGTGTCATTACTGGTATTGTAAAAATTTTTCTTTTTAATTTCCGCACTTCTGCAAATTTTAGCAGCATATTTTTATAACTAAGTATTTCTGGCCCCCCGATATCAAAGTCTTTATTGTAGGTATTTTCTTTTAGTAGTACGCCGCTTAAAAATTGTATCACATTGCGGATTGCAATTGGCTGGCACAAAGTATTTAGCCATTTTGGGGTTATCATTACCGGCAGTTTTTCAACAATGTCTCTTATAATTTCAAACGAGGCACTGCCCGAACCAACGATGATGCCAGCTCTTAATACGGTTACAGCTATTGAACTTGCCCTTAATATTTTTTCTACGCCTAGTCTTGATTCAAGGTGTTTTGATAATTCTTTTTCATTTACAATTCCACTGAGGTAAATAATTTGCTTACAATCTGTTTGTTGAATGAGTGCAAGAAAACTTTTAGCTACGGCTGCTTCCTGTTCAACAAAATTGTGTTTGTTGTTCATAGAGTGTACCAGATAAAATGCCACATCAATTTCTTTAGGGAATCTAATGTGACTGGCATTTTCTAAAAAATCAATTTCTAAGGTTCGTAAATTCTCTTGCTGGTGCTCAGTTTCAAACCGTAGCCTGTTTCTTACACAGCAGTATAAATGGTGACCCTGTTCTACCAATACTGGAATTAACCGTTGTCCTATATATCCATTAGCGCCTGTAATAAGAATGTTCATATTAAAGCAAACAATTTTTTGCAGATAAAGTTTACAAGTGGTTATGTGTTACAATGTATTGTTTAAAATGATTGGCTTGCACGGTTAGGCATACTAAAAAAGCAACAATTGTAAAACCATTTTAGGTTCTGCAATTGTTGCTTTGGATTAATAATTACAATAACCTATTTAGGATCTAAAATCTTTTTTAACCTGTCACTCAAATCCTGCAAATGATATTTGGTTGCTTTATCTGTAGATAAAGCTGCGGCTGCATCTATCTCTACTTTTAATTCACGGCAATGCCCTTTTAAATAAGATAGAATGTCAGATTTTTTTGTGTCAATTGTAGGGGTGGTATTTCCAAAAAATAAAGTAATGTTGCCACTAACGGGCGAAGGGTTAATGATATTTCCCAATCTTTCAATATAGGCTTTTTGTAAATTTCTTCTGTAAATGTCTATTGTTTTTTTTGCAGCAATTTCAGTAAAAATATTTTCTTTTAAATCGTTCAGTAAATTATTTATTGTGTATGCCTGCTTACCGATAGCTGCTTCTGCATTCAGCATTTTATTCATAGTATTGGTGTTCAGCATCTTACTTAAGGCGGCTTCTTGCAATGTCAAAATTGTAGTAGTTGAATTAACACCGATTTTACCTGCAATGTCTTTATTTATTAACCACGTTGGAGTAGCAAATACCTGATTTTTTATAAAGTCGGCTGCTTCTTTTTGGGTTGCTTTACTTACAAATTCATACACATCTCCGGCTTGGTTATTTTTTTTGAGTGTTTCATAAATACCTCCAAAGTTGTAACACACATGGCCAATGTACCTGCGAAATTGTCCTACTACTTCTCCATATATTTCACTTAAATCGCTGTAATCTTCATTCGCTTGTTTTGTCCACACAAGTAAATTTGGTACAATGCGTTGAAGGTTTTTTATACCGTAAGCAGAGGCTTTCATTGCATTGTCTCCAATACATTCGCTTTGGTCACGGGGGTCATCCGGTTGGCCCTGTCTTCCGTAATAATATCTTTTATCAGCAGCTTTTGCATCCACCCATTTATCCAGAATAACTATTTCATCTTCTGCTGTTGCAGCTTCAGGTAATAATTTATAACCCCATTCTATTGCCCATTTATCATAGTCGCCAATGCGAGGATAAATACCTGCCGGAGAAATGTTATCTTCTGGTTGCGCTACATAATTAAAACGGGCATAATCCATAATACTGGGTGTATGTCCATTTGCTTCAACCCATTTTTTATTGCGTAAATTTTCTACAGGTACGCCAGACGAAGAACCAAAATTGTGCGGCAAACCGAGGGTATGGCCAACTTCATGCGAGGATACAAAACGAATTAACTCCCCCATCAGTTCATCATCAAAAACCATTTTTTGTGCCCTTGGGTCAATTGCCCCGGCCTGAATCATGTACCAGTTTCGCAATAATTCCATTACGTTATGAAACCAACCAATGTGGCTTTCAATAATTTCACCACTGCGTGGATCTGATGTACTTGGTCCATATGCATTTTGCACAGAAGATGGTTTGTAAATAATGCCACTGTTTCTGGCATCTTCCAAACTCCAGGTACTATCTTCCTGCCAGGTAGGGGCTACTTTACCTATGATGGCATTTTTAAATCCTGCCGTTTCAAATGCACCCTGCCAATCATTGATACCTTGTATCAGGTAAGGCACCCATTTTTTTGGAGTGGTTGGATCTATGTAATAAATGATTTGCTTGGCAGGCTCTACTAATTCGCCTCTTTTATATTTTTCCATATCTGCAGGTTTTGGCTCCAATCTCCACCGGGTAATCATACTAATTTCTTTTACCCCTTGTGTGTTTGCATCAAAATCTGTGTAACCTGTTGAAAAATACCCAACCCTTTTATCTTCAAACCTCGGCTTCATTGGCTTTTCGGGCAAAATCAGTAAAGAGCTATTCATCTCTACAGTAACCGTTGCCTGACTTGGAGTGGCTGGCGTAGCTCCTGACGCACCGCTGCCCACTGTACTTTTTAAAAATGTTTTTACCGTTTTTATTTCAACATTTATTGGATATGGTTTTACTGTTACGATATATGATTTATCGGCCTGAAAACTACCTACCTGAAACTGCGATTTGGAATTACCTGAAAAACCAAAAATTTCATTATCAGCAGTTATATTATCTGTAAAGTCTATTACAATGCCGCCACCCAAACTATCCGGGGCAAAAGCCTTAATATCAAAAGCCAATGCAATTGGTTGAATATTGCTGTTTAATACAGAGTGATACATTTGTTTTGTGCTATCAGGATTTACATTGTAAGAAATATTCCTGATAAACACTTTATTGTTGGGTCCCTGCTCAAACCGGATTATTTTTTCGCCAATCTGATCACCTGCATATCCTCCAAAACCTTTGGGCGTTTCAACAGATGATTTAGATACCCTGTTTACAATTAAAATATCACGGTCTAATAAACTTAGTGGTAATTCTGCATAATATTTGTCTTCAACTTTATGCATTGTAAACAAGCCCTTAATGGTAACTGCCTTATTGGTAATAACTTCTTTATAAGGTTTTGGAACAGCCTTTGGTGGCGTTATGGGAGGAATAACTGCCGGTATAACGGGTGCTATAGGTTTTTCTTGTGCTGTTGCAATAACGAAAAAGCTTCCTGCTAAAAATGCAAGACAAACAGATTTAAAACAATAATTCATTTGGTTAGTTTTGGTTTGGTCTGTATAATTGAATAAATTAGTAAAAAGAAACTACAAAGGCTAGTTATAAAAATAGCTTAAAAAAACAATAGAATAATTTTAAAATTGCTACCTCACTCCAAAAATTGCGTTAATTTAATTTTAAATAAAAATAAAAATGAGGATTAGCACTAAATAAAAATCCCCTGCAACCAGAGGATTTTATTTAGGAATTTTTAATTAACACTATTCATTCTCCAAAGAAATAGGATAGTCGTACAATCCATCGTAGCCAGGATAAAAACCACTTACAGTAATGGCTTTAGCTGCACTCAGTGCTTTATTAAGTTCATCCATGTTTTTGATTTCTTTATCGTTAATCTTAACAATAATAAACCCATCTCTCATTCTGGTTTGATCACTCAATGCGCCATCTTTTATTTTTTTAACTACCACTCCGCCATTTATGCCATATTCTTTTGCTTTTTTAGGATCTAAATTAGCAAAATCTGCACCTAGCTTGGATAGGATGGTATTTTCTTGCTTAACAACTTCAAAAGTACCAAGGCTATTTTTGAGGGTAGCCGAAACAGTATTCTCTTTTCCATCTCTTGTGTAAACGATCTTTATCTTATCGCTGGGTTTATAACGAGTAACTATTTCCTGTAATTCAGCTGGTAATGTTACACTGGTACCATTAACGCTTTTAATGATATCTCCTTTTTTTAATCCTGCTTCTACAGCTGCACTATTATCAGTAACACCAGTAATTACCAGACCATCTCCTGAATATTTAAGGTTTAATTTTGCTTTTTCTTCTTCCGGCAAGTCGTAAGTATTGTATGTTGATACGCCTAAAAATCCTCTTTGTACATTACCATATTTTATAAGGTCATCTACTACCTTCTTTACAATATTAACCGGGATAGCATAAGAATAGCCTGAGTAATACCCAGTTGGAGAAGCAATAGCAGAGTTAATACCAACTAATTCACCAAAAGTATTGATGAGCGCTCCACCACTATTACCCTGGTTTACTGCGGCGTCTGTTTGTATAAAAGATTCAACAGCCGAACTTGTTTTAGTATTTTTATTTAAACCGAGACTTCTGGATTTTGCGCTAACAATACCTGCAGTTACTGTTGTTTCTAAATTTAATGGATAACCTAATGCCAGCACCCATTGGCCGATCTTTACATCATCCGAATTTCCATATAAAAGAAAAGGTAATCCGCTGGCATCAATTTTAATAACAGCAAGATCATAGGCTGGATCTCTTCCAACTACTTTTGCAGTGTAAGATTTTTTATTGCTAAGTGTTACAGTTAATTCGTCCGCATTTTCTACCACATGGTTGTTGGTAACTATAAATCCATCCTGACTAACAATTACGCCACTACCAGAAGCTCTTTGTTCGGGAACATATCCACCATTTCTGTTACCAAAAAACTGTTCTAACATGTTATCATCGAACAAATCACTAAAAGGATTTTTAGGTTGTGTTCTAGGTAAATTGTTACTTACTTGTTTGGCATTGGTCTTTGTTTTAATGTGCACTACTGTAGGCAATGCCGCTGCAGCAGGCTGTGTAAAGTCTATTGCTCCTGGTGGAGTGTTGGTGTTATCAGTTAATCCGGCTAATTTATAATTAGAGGGAATAGTGCCTTTTTCTTGTCCTCCAAAAGTAATAGTAGCTTTTGCATAGTTGCTGTATCCCCACATAACACCAAGGGCAGTTGCAGCACTGATTATAACGGTAAAAAAAACGTGTTTTAGGTTCATCTTTTATAAATTTTAATGTTATACTAAAGTGAATGATCTTATGTAAAAGCATAGAATCAATTTTTATGCCTTTACCTACAAAGTAACGACGACCTGACAAATTGTTATTTACCAGTAATCACCTTTAACAATTAATTAGTAAGACTTTCGTACTTGTATTATAAAGTTAGCAAAAATTGCATCGTGTCCAATCCATCTGCGTAATCAGTTAAACCCGGCGATTGTACTTTACCGAAAGGGAAATCATAACCCGCAATGCATTGCAATGTTTCATTTCCTTTTACTGATGCAAGTGCTGTTTCAAAGTTATCGTAAAAGCTATAATTTAATTGGCTTATGGGCGAAAAAATTGCATCACTTTCAACCAGCAAGGTACTTTCATTGGTCATGTAATATCTATTGTTCATAATTTGTATAGACAAATTATAATCGTAATTGTTTCGGTATTTGTGATGGTCTGCAAAATATTTATAGCGGTAGAATGCGTTTAAAAGTGGAACAAAATCATATTCCCTGGGTACAAATATTTTAGTGACATTTCTGCAACCCAAACCAAAGAATGTGTGTATGTCATCTGACAATTTTTCCAACATTTCTGCACTTTCATCACCTTTTAAAAAAGCTACCGAGGTGCGATTTTTACGGATGATACTTGGGTATTTGGAAAAATAATAATCAAAATATCTGGCGCTGTTGTTACTACCTGTAGCAATGTATGCATCGCAGCCTTTTAGCATGGGTGCAAAGAAAATGTAATTTTGTATACCAGCATCCCAGTCAATCATTTTTGTAACAAGGTGTTTTAATAAAACATCATCTTTAGAAGATAATTTAATTGTTTGTACATGTCCACTTACAAACACACATAAAAAGTCATGAAAGCCCACCAGTGGTATATTTCCAGCCATAACTACACCCACATTTTTTGAAACAACGGCATCATCCAAAAAATAATGATTAATCCATTCTGTCAGTTTATTCTTGTCTAAAAACTGATCAATAATATTTGCAACAGCCAGGTCAATAAATGCTGGTGTAAACCAACCATTGTATATAGAAGCGGTATGTTTAATATTTTGCCATTCTTCTGGATTTTCCAGTAAATAATTTCTGAGCTTTAATAATAATTCAATTCGATTTTGTAATTTCATTCTGTTAATCTTATTTTGTATTCAAAATTCGCAATTTCAAATTTCTAAATCAAAAGTAATGGCTATTAAAATAACAGACGAATGTATTAATTGTGGTGCATGTGAACCTGAATGCCCTAACAACGCTATTTATGAGGGAGGAGTAGAGTGGGCAATATCAGATGGTACAACCGTAAAAGGAATGTACACTTTAGTAGATGGAACGCTTGTAGATGCGGATAAACGCAATACACCCGTTAGTATGGATACTTATTATATTACACCCAATAAATGTACGGAATGTCAGGGTTTTCACGAAGAACCACAATGTGCAGCGGTTTGTCCGGTTGATTGTTGTGTGCCTGATGAAATGTACGAAGAAACAGTAGAAGCTTTGAATGATAAAAAATCAAGATTACACATCTAATTACATAAAAAAATTCATTAAAGACTTCGGTCTTATTTATGCAGGTAATATTTCCTGCATCATGGCGAGAGTATTGCGAAATACTTTCGCCTTTTTTTTAAGATAACATTGTAAAAAGCAAAGCTTGAAGCACAGTACTAATTAATAATCTTACCGCTTTATTTATTAATTTGATTGACATGGATATTAAAAATAGTTGCTTTTTAACGATAACTCTTTTTTTGTTACTTGCTTGCGGTAGTAATAAAAAAAAGAAAAGTACTGATACTGAAAAAGCGGAAATGATTGCAGCTGAAATTTCTTTTTCAACTTTGAGTAGTGAAAAAGGGACCAAGAAAGCGCTAATGCAATATATTGATAGCAATGGTATATTACTTAGACCAAATACTTTTCCGATGGTAGGTGCTGATGCTATTGATTTTATAAGTCAATCGGAAGATAGTACCTATACAATGATATGGCAACCAAAGGGAGGTAATGTTGCTAACTCAGGAGAGTTGGGCTACACCTTTGGTATATATTCGATTACCCCAAAAAATAAAGACACTGTACTGCATGGTACTTATATAAACATTTGGAAAAAACAATCCGATGGATCCTGGAAATTAATGCTTGATTCTGGAAATGAAGGTATTGGAGAAGTTGAATAACAATTATATGCGATTGCTGCAAAAAATGACTTACTATCAAATTACATGCAAAAATAAAAATCACAAACAATTTTTAAACTGTAAGCCTTATACTTGGAACTATAAACAATTTTCGTTTCTTTGCCTAAACAACCTTTTTCTTTAAGATGAAGAAAACAATCGCATTAATCACTGGTGGTTATTCTGGAGAGTCTGTTATTTCTTATCAAACTGCAGCTACAATTGAAAAGAATGTAGATACAGAAAAATGGAATTGCTACACGATCGATATTAATCCTATCGGCTGGTTTTATACCACACTTGGTGGTGAAAAAATTGATATCGATAAAAATGATTTTTCTCTAACAATTGATAATAAAAAAATAAAATTTGATGCTGTTTTAGTGGGGCTGCATGGTACACCTGGAGAAGATGGGAAATTACAGGGTTATTTTGATTGCATAAACATTCCTTACACCACTTGCGATGCCGCAAGTTCGGCACTCACATTTAATAAGCGCTATACTGTTGCGGTGGCAGCTTTTGCAGGTATGCATGTGGCAAAGAGCTTACATCTTTTTAAGGATATTGCTGTATCTGTTGCTGATATTTTGAAAGAATTAAAATTACCGGTTTTTGTAAAACCAAATAATGGTGGAAGCAGTATTGGAATGAGTAAAGTTACCGATACCAATGATTTACAGGCTGCTTTGGATAAAGCTTTTAAAGAAGATGAGCAGGTGTTAATAGAAGAATTTATTAAGGGTAGAGAATTTACTATTGGCGTTTTTAAATGTAAAGGACAAGTAATAACTTTACCAATTACAGAAATAATTACTCAAAATAAATTTTTTGATTACGAAGCAAAATACAATGGTGCTAGTGAAGAAATAACACCCGCTAAAGTGAACGAAGGAATTGCAGAAAAGATAAGAGCAGCTGCAAAAAAAGCGTATGCCGTTTTTAATTGTAAAGGTATTGTCAGGATAGACTTTATTTACGATGAAGCAAGTGGCAAACCTTTTATGCTAGAGATAAATACGGTGCCGGGGCAAACTGAGGCTAGCCTTGTACCCCAACAGGTAATGGCAATGGGCTGGACTTTAAAAGAATTTTACACTGCTTTAATTGAAGAATGTTTTATTAAATAATCTTGTTTGAGATGCGGCCTACTTGAAAGAAGGCTCAATTGCCACAACGTTGAACTAAAAATATGTTTAAATTTATAACAGATCGTCCTTTTTGGGTTAATCTTTTGGCAGCAGCGGTATTGGGTTTTGCGCTGATTTTTTTAATCCTTCAAATGTTGGGCTGGATAACCAAACACGGAGAATACCTTGTTGTGCCGGCAGTAAAAGGAAAGAATACAGCCGAGGCCATTAAATTACTGGAAAGTAAAGGCTTTGATGTTACCATACAGGATTCTGTTTTTACAGATACTTTGCCACGTGGTATTGTTATTAAACAATTACCTGATGCTGATGCTACTGTAAAAATTAACCGAACGGTATTTTTAACTGTTAACCGTTATACACCGCCAATGATCTTAATGCCTGCACTTGAAGGTAAAAGTTTTGGTTTTGCATTGGATATTTTACAAAGGAATCACCTTCAGTTAGGGGATACTACTTTTAAGCCTGATTTTATGAAAGGGTCAGTTTTAGAACAGTTATACAACGGTAACAAAATAATGGCAGGATCAAAAGTAATTTGGGGTAGTAAAATTTCCCTGGTAATAGCTGGAGGTCTGCAGGATGAGCAAATTCTTGTTCCTGACCTGATAGGTAAAACCTTTGAAGAAGGCAAAGCTGTTTTAGAAAGTTATGGAATTAATATTGGCGCTGTAATCGGAAAAGATATTATAAAAGATACAGCTGCTGCATTCATTTACAAGCAAAATCCTGGTAAGTTTACAGACGATAAAACGCCTGTTTATATACATCCTGGACAGTTAATGGATATTTACATTTCGCAGGTAAGGATACTTCCAGAAGACTCGACTACTACAATTATTAACAATCCAACATTACAAAAATGACAATAATTTCTGCACAAGAAGTAAAGACAAGAATAGATGCCGGTGAAAAACTTAATATTGTGGATGTAAGGGAACCGCATGAAAATGTAGAGTTCAATATTGGAGGAAGCTTAATACCACTGGGAACTATTCAAAGCTATCAATTAGATGACCTGGAGGCATATAAGAACCAGGAACTGATTGTGTATTGCAGAAGTGGTAACCGAAGTGGACAAGCCTGCCTTATTTTAGAAACAGTTGGTTTTACCAATGTAAAGAATTTAACCGGAGGTATGTTAAATTGGAGAGAAACTTTTAAAGTGTAATTTAATTGCTGATATTTAATTTTGAATGTCTTATTCTATTCTTAGTAGAAATAACATTAGCCATAATATCTTCAAATTAATTTTTAGAAAAAATGCCCCTCAAACAATAAAGTGTGATGGGCATTTTTCATAGATGAATCTTAAATGTTTTAGCCAAACTTAATTTTGAATAAATTAAGTAATACAGTTTTTTTAAAATTAAAATACTGAAATAAAATACCCGACCATTACTAAAAGACAGCCATCAGCCATTTTTACAATCTAATATTTAAGCCAACCATACAATTAAATGGAGCCATCGGGTAATAAAAATTTTCTGTAGTTAGGCCACCTGAGTAATAACTAAAGGTGTAACCATTGGCTTCATATTTTTTATTAAATACATTGTTGAGTTGTACAATCAGTGAGACTGCTTTTAAATGTTTTATTTTGGAGAAAGTATAACTCAATCTAACATCTTGCAAAAAATAAGCATTTAGACTTCTGCTTTTTTTAGAAGTATTGTCGAGGAATTGTCTGCCTACATATTTACTCAGTAAACTAATTTCTCCATTTTTTAAGGGAATAAAATTGATACTGCCTCCGCCAATAACTGCAGGAGAGAAGGAGATATCCGTTTTACCATAAACATTTTTTTGTGTTCCTCCATTATCATAGTTATCTATAACTTCTGTAAAGTTTTTAATTTTATTTTCGCTCAGCGTTAAATTACCTGCTATGTTCAAATAATCAGTTACAATAACTTTTCCCTGTAATTCAATACCAACCCTGTAACTATTTGCAATGTTAGTTCTGGTATATGATCCTACATCATTAATATTGCCAATCAATACCAGTTGATTATGGTATTTCATATAAAATAAATTTGCACCAAAAGAATAATTTTTGCTTTTCTTTTCCACGCCCAATTCAAAATCGTTTAATTGTTCCTCTTTTGGTTGCTGTGTTTTACCTGCTTCAAAATCATCCCTGTTAGGTTCTTTACCCGCCAATGCATAAGACGCATACGCTTGCCATTGATTATTTGAATAAGTAAAGCCAATTTTAGGATTTAAAAATGTATAATTATTTTTAATAAGCAAGGTTGGATTGGCTTTAAAACCATTGATAGTATACACTACGTTCCTCATTTGCAAATCTGCAAATAATTGCCAGTGTGTTGAAAGTTGCCGGGATAATTTTGTGTACAATGAAAAATCATTTTTAAATGCTGTTAAATTGTACCATTTGTAATTCTTTGGTACTGCAGCTTGCACAACAGCATTAATAATTTCACCATAATGTTTTCCATCATATTTATTGAAGCCGCCGCCAATAGTAAACTGTGTATTATTTTTTTGATGTTGTAAAGAAAAAATGGTTCCATAAAAATTATTGTCTAACCATAAACGTCTTACAAGATTGGTACTTCTGGTTGTATCGGGACCTACTATATAATCATTTAAGCCATAATCAGCCAGCGCCTGATTGGCCCTGTACTCTTCATAATAGCCTTTACCTTTTGTTAAAAAAACGGCTATATTGGCTTTCCAAAAGGGATTAAACTGGTGATTGTAAAACAACTGGTAATGAGTTTGAATATAATTATCAGTTTCGTTGGGGTAGGGTGATCCGGGTTGTTCTTGCCCTGAAATATTATACGTACGATTAGTAGCTAAATAGCTTTCCGGTACACCGTTCCAGGCTTGATAAGTTTTTTCTTTTCCAGAAAAAATATTTAACCGCAGCGAATTTTTTTTATCTACATAAGCCGTACTAAAATAAAAAGATTTAAGTTGGGTAGCCGCCCTGTCGATGTAGCCGTTGCTACTGATATTGCTAAGTCTTCCATCGATGGTGAAATGTTTGCCTAATATACCTGTTCCAAATTTTAATGTGTTTTTCCAGGTGGCATAACTTCCAAAACTATTATTAATTTCAGTGTAAAATTTATCATTAACCTCGTTAGTAGAAAGGTTGATGTTACCACCAAAAGATCCTGCGCCATTGCTGCTTGTACCAACACCCCGTTGTATTTGAATGCTGTTAGCTGAAGAGGCAATGTCTGGAAGATCAACAAAATAAGAACCCTGACTTTCTGCATCATTGTAAGGAATACCATTGAGGGTTACATTGATTCTGCTGGCATCTGTACCACGTATGCGGATGCCTGTATAGCCAACACCATTGCCTGCATCTGAGTTAATAATAACTGAGGGTGTTTGATTTAAAAGATAAGGAAGGTCTTGACCTAAGTTATTTTTTTCAATGTCTTTTTTAGAAAGATTGGTTTTTGCAAAAGGGGCTTTTTCATTGGCCCTGATAGCAGTAACTTCCACAGGTTGCATAAACGAAGTATCATTAAACTTTTTTTGTTCCTGAGCATAGGTACAAAAAGTTGTTGCACATAACAAACTGTTAAATAGTAATTTTTTCATTCCAATAAAAAATTTTATGCTGAACATCCGGATGAGAATCCGATGGTGAATTATAGCTCCCTTCGCAGGCATTATCCTGAGCAGGTTAGCGGGTATTATCTCAGCCTCCTAAAAGAAGCACCCCGGAAATTCAGACGATGAATAAGAACAGTTTTGAAAAACGAAGGTAAAGGAGTTTTAAATTATTTTCATCTTTTGTGTAACAAATAGTTTACAGTAAGCGTATTAATAAAAAAATTACCATGAAACAAATAGTAATCGCACTAATTATTACATTAATCAATTTAAGCACATTTGCGC
>JANXSK010000075.1 GCA_025352695.1 Ferruginibacter sp.
TGTAAATTTTGCTTTCAGCAATGACAAATATACTTTACATTTTAATAATGTCTAAATTTGAACAGAACTTAAAATTTCATGTGAGTGACAGCTTGAAAGCTCGGACTGACTGAACTTGGAACAATGAAATTCATGGGCTGCGCCGCTTAGACGGAAATCCTTTTTGCTGCCTTTGAGCAAAAAGATTGAAGGCGGGCGGCGGACTGAAGCCCATAAGGGAACCGCTGCACACAGCCCCAAATCCTTCTTTTTATTTTGCCCCTTTCCCGTTACTTTTGCACGCCACACAAAAAGCGATCCTGCATGCCGAAGAATGAATCCATAAAATCTGTTTTAATTATAGGAAGCGGCCCGATCGTAATTGGCCAGGCCTGCGAGTTTGATTACAGCGGCACACAGGCTGCAAGGAGCCTGCGGGAAGAAGGTGTAAAAGTGATCCTCATAAACAGCAATCCGGCTACCATTATGACCGACCCAATGATGGCAGACAAGGTGTACCTGTTACCATTAACGGTAGAAAGTATTGAACAAATACTGGAAGAAAATAATATAGATGCCGTGTTACCAACGATGGGTGGCCAAACAGCTTTAAACCTTTGTAAAGAAGCGGATGAACTGGGTATTTGGGAAAAATTTAATGTAAGGTTGATTGGTGTTGATATTAAAGCAATTGATAAAGCGGAAGACAGAGAAAAGTTTCGCCAGTGGATGATTGAAATGAGCATACCTGTTTGCCCCGCAAGAACCGCTAACTCCCTTTTAGAAGGAAAGGAATTTGCACAGGAGATTGGGTTTCCGCTGGTAATACGTCCTTCCTTTACTTTGGGTGGTAGTGGCGGTAGTATTGTATTTAAAAAAGAAGAATTGGACGAAGCCCTCAACAACGGTTTAACTGCATCGCCGATACACGAAGTATTGGTTGAAAAAGCAGTGTTGGGCTGGAAGGAATATGAACTGGAATTGCTGAGAGACAACAATGACAATGTAGTGATTATTTGTGCGGTTGAAAATTTTGATCCAATGGGTGTGCACACTGGTGATAGTATTACCGTTGCGCCAGCCATGACGTTGAGTGATACCGCCTACCAGTTAATGCGCAATACTGCTATCAGAATGATGAGGGCTTTGGGCAATTTTGCCGGAGGTTGTAATGTACAGTTTGCGTTAAATCCACAAACAGAAGCACTGATTGTGGTAGAAATAAACCCAAGAGTGAGCCGTTCCTCAGCGTTGGCAAGTAAGGCGACCGGTTACCCGATTGCAAAAATTGCCGCCAAACTTGCGGTAGGTTATAACCTGGATGAATTAAAAAACCAGATCACTCAATCTACTTCCGCCTATTTTGAACCGGCGCTGGATTATGTGATTGTAAAAATTCCCCGCTGGAATTTTGATAAATTTAAAGGTGCCAATGATACGCTTGGTTTTCAAATGAAAAGTGTGGGTGAAGTAATGGCCATCGGCAGAAGTTTTGCAGAAGCCATACAAAAAGCATGTCAGAGTTTGGAGAATGAGGCGGTTGGTTTGGGTTATTATGGTAAAAGCTTGATGCACGCAGATGAACTGATTGAATACATAAAAATACCAAAGTGGGACAGGGTTTTCCGCATTAAAGATGCGTTGATGGCGGGCGCCAGCGTAAAACGCATTTGTGAAAGTACAGGCATAGATAGGTGGTTTATTTACCAGATTCAAAAGATTTGTGATTGCGAAAAGGAAATAGCCAAATATGCTTTGAATACACTACCGGATGAATTGTTGACGCAGGCTAAATTTTTGGGTTTTAGTGATGAACAGATTGTTCGCATTATGCAAGAGGATGATGCAGAAATTATTTATAACCGCCGCAAAGCAATGGGATTAACAAGGGTATTTAAAATGGTAGATACCTGTAGTGCAGAGTTTGAGGCAAAAACACCTTACTTCTATTCTACTTTTGAAAAAGCACCGGCGGTATCTCCTGAAAAGGGAGCTATTGTTTCTAATGAATCTAAATTATCTGCCAAAAAGAAAATTATTGTATTGGGCAGCGGACCAAATAGAATTGGCCAGGGTATTGAGTTTGATTATTGTTGTGTGCATGGTTTACTGGCTGTAAAAGAAGCAGGATACGAAGCCATCATGATAAATTGTAATCCTGAAACAGTTTCAACAGACTTTGATATTGCGGATAAATTATATTTTGAACCGGTGTTTTGGGAACACTTATGGGAAATTATTGAGCATGAAAAACCAGAAGGCGTAATTGTACAATTAGGTGGACAAACAGCATTAAAACTTGCAAAGCAGTTACACGAAAAAGGGATAAAAATTATAGGTACTTCTTTTGACAGTATGGATATTGCTGAAGACAGAGGCAGGTTTAGTGATACACTTAAAGAACTTGGTATTCCTTATCCCAATTATGGTACGGCATTTAATACCGATGAAGCCATTGAAGTAGCCAAACAAGTTGGTTACCCGGTACTAATACGGCCAAGTTATGTAATTGGCGGTCAGCGCATGCGGATTGTGTTGAATGATGAAGATCTGGAAAAAGGTATTTTAAGTTTAATAAAACATTTGCCAGGCAACAAGATTTTAATTGATCATTTTTTGGATCGTTGCCAGGAGGCAGAGATTGATGCCATTTTTGATGGAGAAGAATTTCACATAATGGGCGTAATGGAACACATTGAACCAGCTGGAATTCATAGTGGCGATAGCAATGCAGTGTTGCCCCAATTTAACTTGTCGCCATTGATAGTTACCACCATGGAACATTATGCAGAAAAAATTGCCAGAAAATTAAAAATAAAAGGCCTTATCAATATTCAATTTGCTATTAAAGATGGCAATGTGTTTGTAATAGAAGCTAATCCGAGAGCTAGCCGTACTACTCCATTTATTGCAAAAGCGTATCAAATACCCTATTTAAATATTGCCACAAAAATAATGTTGGGCGTAGCTAAATTAAAAGATTTCACATACGAGAAAAAACTACAGGGTTTTGCTATTAAAGAACCCGTTTTCTCTTTTAATAAATTTCCTGGTGTAAGCAAAGAATTAGGTCCGGAAATGAAAAGCACCGGAGAAGCGATTAGGTTTATAAAAGATTTACGGGATCCATATTTTAGGCAGTTATATAAAGAGCGGAGCATGCATTTGAGTAAATAGATTAATTACATAATAACTACTTTTAATTTGTGAATGGTCAATTTTAAATATTGATCATTCACCATTGATGTTTTAATTGGAATTGCCCACTTGAACAAGAGCAGTTTTATGCTAATTTATTTATATGTATCTTAGGATATGTCAAAACCCTTTGATATACCTATTTGGAAAAAAGCCCCGTTTATCAGGTTATTGTTGCCTTTGATTATTGGGATACTATTACAGTGGTACCAACAATTTCCAATTGCTGTTGCTGTAGTTGGTACAATATCGTTCACAGTTGCTTACCTGTTATTCCATTTATTTCCGCTTGCGGTACGATTTAAGCTTCAGCCGCTGCAGGGTATTATTTTACATTTATTACTGCTTGCTATTGGCATGTTAATTACCTGGCAAAAAGATGTACAACACAGCAATAACTGGTTTGGGCATTATTACCACGACAGCGACTATTTAGTTGTAAGGATTGATGAGCCATTGATTGAAAAATCAAAATCGTATAAAGCTGATGGGTATGTAGAATCTGTTATTCACAACGATTCTTTATTTAATAGTAAAGGAAAAATATTACTATATTTCTCAAAAGATTCACTTGAACCTGCACTTGTATACGGCGACAAAATACTGCTTAAAAAGCCTTTACAATCTATCAAAAATTCCGGAAACCCGGGAGCATTTAATTACCAACGCTATGCGGTATTTCAATCTACTTTTCACAATGTATTTTTAAAACAAAAAGACTGGGTAAAGCTGGAAGAGAAAAATATCAGCCGCTTTAAACAATTCATTTTTACATCAAGAGAATATGTATTATCCATCTTACAAAAAAATATACCAGCCGGTAAAGATGAGTTGGGCATTGCAGAAGCCTTATTGATTGGCTATACCAATGATTTGGATAAAGACCTGGTGCAGGCCTATAGCAATACTGGTGTGGTGCACATTATCGCCATTTCAGGTATGCACCTTGGATTAATTTATGTGATGCTGGTATGGCTATTTGCTAAAATTCCATTTATAAATAAATCAAAAATTGTTCAGGTTGTTTTAATATTAAGTTGCCTTTGGTTGTTTTCTTTACTAACCGGAGCTGCGGCATCGGTACTTCGGTCTGCCGTAATGTTCACTTTTATTACAGTGGGTAAAAACTTTTCAAAGCAATCTTCCATTTATAATTCGTTGGCGGCCTCGGCATTTGTAATGTTATGTTGCAATCCTTATTTTTTGTGGGATGTTGGTTTTCAATTGTCTTACCTCGCTGTAATTGGCATCATCATTTTTCAACAACCCATTTACAATTGGCTGTATATAAAAAATAAATGGATAAATGAAGTATGGAAACTGATGGCAATTTCCTTAGCTGCACAGGTGCTTACTTTCCCCATCTGTATTTATTATTTTCACCAGTTTCCTAACCTCTTTTTAATTACTAACATCATCGCCGTGCCATTGTCAAGTATCATTCTTTTTACAGAGATTGGGCTGATTGCTTTTTCCTGGATTCCTTTTGTAGGTGTTTATATTGGTAAATTAGTGGGCTTGCTGGTTTGGTGTATGAACATGATTATTGTACAGATAAGCCATTTATCTTTTGCTGTTTGGGATAACATTCCTTCTTCCATTGCTACAACCTGGCTCTTATATGCAGTAGTATTAGGAATTGCGGTGTGGTTATTAAATAAAAACGTAAAAGTATGCAGGCTTGCAATAATTTGTTTGGCTGGCTTTTTAGTGCTGCAAGATTATGACAACTGGCAAATTAAAAATCAGCAAAAGATTATTGTTTATAATGTGCCTCAATACCAGGCAATTGATTTTATATCGGGTAATAAGTACCGTTTTTTAGGAGATA
The DNA here is from genome assembly GCA_025352695.1 of Ferruginibacter sp. Classification (GTDB taxonomy): domain Bacteria; phylum Bacteroidota; class Bacteroidia; order Chitinophagales; family Chitinophagaceae; genus Ferruginibacter. The sequence continues at coordinate 5,009 of JANXSK010000075.1, forward strand.
GTATATTGCTAAGGGATGGGGTACTACAAAATTTTCATTTAAAACCTGCAAGAATTGCATTGCAATTAAATAACCGGATAGATACAATGGCTATGCTTTTTCAACAGCCTTTGTTTTACCTGTTTGGCAACACAAAACTATTGGTGATTGATAAGGCAGTGCAATTTGAATCACCACAACAAAAAATTCAATTGGATATAATTATTATTTCTAAAAATCCACGGATATTCATTGCCCAACTTGCTAATATTTTTAACTGCCGGCAATATGTATTTGACGCATCTAACAGCATGTGGAAAATTAATCAATGGCAAAAAGAATGTAAAGCACTTAATTTGAACTTTCATTCAATACCTCACGAAGGGGCTTATGTTTACACTATTGGTTTGTAAAATGCCAGTTAAGTTTGCAGAATTTTTTAAAATAACTATTTTACCTATACTATCAAAAAGCAACTACCGCAATACAACCCTTTCTATCAGCCGATTAAATTAATCCGATGGATTTTTTTATTTTGTTTTACTTTCTATTTTTCTGGTACGAAGGCAGGCAATTTCAGCAAACCATTAAATGTGTGTAAAAGTTTTTATTTTGATGCCGGTAACTATGAAGTAAATTTTATTGATAGTTTGCCCAAAACCAATAAGGATACCGTTGTTATTCCGTTTGAGTATAAGCAGTCTGCATTGTACCAGCCATTTACCTTAAAAGCAATTGACAGCGTAATAAACATCTTACTAAAACACGATTCTGTAACGTTAACCATTAACGGTTATGCGCATGCAGATGAAGGAACTGATTCAATCTGTTATTACCTGTCGCTCAACAGGGCATTGGCAATAAAGGACTATGTATTGGGCAGAGGAGTTGATAGTTCCAGAATATTTTCATTAAAAGGATGGGGAAACTTTCGGTCATTTAATCGTAAAACCAACAACGAAATATTAAAGTATAATTGCCGGGCAGAAATTATGCTGAATTATCCGATACCGCCGTCATCACCGCTTTTTTTAGATAGAGACGAAGATGGAATTGCTGACAGTGAGGATAAATGTCCGGATGAGTATGGCGAACGAGTTAATGAAGGCTGTCCCAACAAGGATGCAATTATTGTACCTTTTGATATTCAGCAATCTTCGCTAAATACAATAACCTACAAAGTGTTGGATAGTGTTATTGCAATCTTGTTGAATGATCCCACTATTACAATTTCTATTGACGGCCATGCGTATAAAAAAGAAGGAAATAAAACAGTTTGCGATAGACTGGCAAATGAAAGAGCAGATATTGTAAAAAACTATCTTTTAAGCCGTCGCATAACTGTCTCCCAAATTATTTCACTAAAGAGTTTTGGCTATGCACATCCAATAACTGCCGGCAGAAATCCTACTGAAATTGCCCGAAATTCAAGAGCTGAAATATTTTTAGTTCGACATTAAGTATAGGTTTTGTAAAATACAAAAACTTCTATAATACAACCAACCCCTTACATTAAAAACTACTTCCAGGGTTGTTTGTTTGTATTTTGTTTGTAAAACCTACTATTTATCCAATAACCGCAAGGTTAAAAAACGCTAATTTTGCGGCAAAATAAAAACCGATGACTTTGCAAATAGTATCTTTTCAATTTAATTAACTACCACACATGAACAAAAAAATTAAATCAGCACTTATTTCTGTTTTTTATAAAGATGGATTGGAAAATATTATTAAGGAATTACACCTCCTTGGTATTACTATTTATTCAACAGGAGGTACTCAAAAGTTTATCGAAGATTTAAAAGTGCCTTGTATTGCGGTTGAGTCTTTAACAACTTATCCCTCTATTTTAGGAGGAAGGGTCAAAACACTGCACCCTTCAGTATTTGGTGGTATTCTTGGTAAAAGAGATGATGAAACCCATATGAAGGAAATGAAGCAATACAATATTCCGGAACTTGATTTGGTAATTGTTGATTTATATCCTTTTGAAGAAACAGTGAAAACAACAACAGACGAAAAACTGATCATCGAAAAAATTGATATTGGTGGACCTTCTATGATAAGAGGCGCTGCAAAAAATCATAAAGATGTGGTAGTAATCGGTGCAAAAAAAGAGTATGCATTATTAGAGCAAATTTTAAAAGATCAGCAAGGCGAAACTACTTTGGAACAACGCAGAAGCTTTGCTATTAAAGCATTTGATGTGTGTACTGGATATGATCTTGCCATTTCTAATTATTTTAACAATACCAGTTTTAACAATCCATTTGATAAAACAAAAACGGTGTTGCGCTATGGCGAAAACCCTCACCAGCAGGGTGTTTTTTACGGTAATCAGCAAGAAATTTTTGATAAGCTGCATGGTAAAGAATTATCCTACAATAATCTGGTAGATGTTGATGCGGCAGTGCAATTGATTGCAGATATTACCACAAACCTACTTAAAGAAGAAGCCGTATTCGCAATTATTAAACATACAAATCCTTGCGGTATTGCAGTAAAACCAACAGTAAAGGAGGCCTGGGATGCGGCATTGGCCGGCGATCCGGAAAGTGCTTTTGGTGGTGTGTTGGTTTGCAATTCTTGTATTGATAAAGCAACTGCAGAAGCCATCAACGAAATATTTTTTGAAGTATTGATTGCACCTTCTTTTGATGCAGCTGCATTAGCAATTTTGCAAACAAAAAAGAATCGTATTCTTTTGGTTCAAAAAATGGGTTTAACTGCTACGCACCAGTTTAAATCTGTTTTAAACGGAACACTTACCCAACAAAATGATGTAGGAAATTTTACCGAATGGAAAGAAGCCGGCGGAAGGGAAACAACTGCGTCTGAAAAAGAAGATCTTGCATTTGCTAATTTAGTAGCAAAACACCTAAAAAGTAATTCCATTGCTTTGGTAAAAAATAAACAACTTATTGGCAAAGGTTGCGGACAAACATCGAGGATAGATTCTCTACGGCAATCAATTGAAAAAGCAAAGCAATTTAATTTTGATTTAACAGGTGCCGCACTAGCAAGTGATGCATTTTTTCCTTTTGATGATTGTATAAAAATTGCACATGCTGCTGGTATTACTTCGTTTATCCAGCCAGGAGGTTCTATCAGAGATAATGATTCTATTGAATATGCAAAACAAAATAACCTTGTTATGGTTATTACAAGTTTGCGTCATTTTAAACATTAAGACGGTTTTGCTTATTGATAATTCTTAAGCAATCAATGAAAGAATTTGCTAATAATATTATCGCTAAAACACCTTTTAACCGGCCTGGAGGAAAGCCTGTATTGGCATTGATATGGGTATGTTTTTTTTGGGGTACTACATATATTGCTTCTAAAGAAGGCGTGAAGCATATACCGGCAATTCAGATGTGTGCCATTCGACAAATATTTGGCGGATCTTTGTACCTGCTGTATTTTGGGTTAACAAAACATCCCTTGCCAAAAGGCAAACAGTGGATTACGATTTTTATTTTAAGCGCACTTAATTTTATGCTCACCAATACACTAAGTACCTGGGGCGTAAAATATATTTCAAGTGGACTTGGTGCTATTATTGCCGCTATTGTTCCATTATGGATTGTTATTATCACCATGTTTCAGGGTTCCCGGTTGCCTGCAAAAGCTATGGTGGGGTTAATGCTTGGCTTTGGGGGTGTATGTATTATTTTTTACGACCATTTAAAAGATTTTTTAATTGCAGACTTTCGCCTCGGTATATTTTTATCTTTAGCTGCAAGTATTTCATGGGCATTTGGTGGAGTCTATACCAAAAAACATGCTGCTAATTTTAATCCTTATTTTAGTATGGGACTACAAATGATCATCTCGGCCATTGCATTGTTTAGTGTTACGTTTGCTACAGGTGACATGATCAACTTTAGAGATATTCCGGTTAATGGCTGGTTGGCTGTAAGCTACCTTGTAATAATTGGTTCTGTTTTAACTTTCATTGCTTATGTGTACATGCTGCAACGTTTGCCTACCTCGCAAGCATCTATATATGCATATATTAATCCTGTAGTAGCGGTTTTGTTGGGTGCTATTATTTTTCACGAGCGGCTAAATATCTATGTCGCCATAGGTGGGGCCGTAACTATTTTTGGTGTTTACCTGGTAAATGATAGTTTTAGGCGGAAGTCGGCATAATATATTTGCAATCAACAATTATATTTCGTCAGTTATTTTTAAAAATTTAGCGTAAGCATTACTCCAACCATTGTACAATTTATCTGAGCCTAGCATATGGTTATGCCAAATAGTAATTAAAGTACCATTCACATTTTTACAAATAGTATAGTACTGCATCAGTTCTTCAAATGCTTCAGTGGCAGTAAATTTTTGTTCATAAAAAGCGTTGGCCTCCATGTAACAAAAAGGATGAATTCGCAAAGTCGTTTGTTCATTTTTCTGTAGGTCAAACCAGTTAAAAGCACTGGCAACTGAAGCCCTGAAACCATTGATACTACCATATCCCATGCTATAATCATCGGTTATGCCAACTTCTAAAAGCTTTCTGTATCCTTCGGGTAAATTAAAGCGGATATAGTGTTGTCGGGAAATACTAACGGATTTTCCGCTCATGGTTTCCAGTTGTTGCTTTTCTTTTTTTAGTAAAAAATTATTGTCGCCGCTTTGCCAGGAAGGGTGTACCCCAATGGTATATTTATTTGCATGCTTACTCACTAGTTGTTGCATACCATTAGTGGCAGGCGAAATATTTTTATCATAGAGGCTGTTTTGTGCTGCCACTAAAAAAAAGTAAACAGGAGCTAGCTGGTGCTTTTCATGCAATGTATTTAGCCAGTCATATACATCAAAAGGATCTTTTTTTAAACCAGCCAAAATAGTAATTCTTTCCAGAGAAGGGGACTTTAAAAATCCACCAATATTTCTTATCAGCCTTTTATGTTTGTAAGAGTAAGCAATATCAATATCGTACGTTGGCGTAAAAGTGAAAGGTAAAAGACGAAAGGTGAAAGCGGGAAATATTTTTTGAATTGCAGTTGTAAAATCTTTTACCCAAATATTTATTAGCGGAATATTTAAAAAAGCTTCTTTAAATGCCAATGAATTTTCGTGTGCATAACGACCATACATATCTTTTTGGTGGGGTAGGTATTCTTCATAACGGCTTAAAAGATAAAAAGAGGCTGCAAAAATATCAAAGGTAAAATTTGTATTATTAGTTTTAAAAAATGCTTTATAGTTATTTATTGAAAAGCAGTCAATTTTTTGATCGGTAATGTTTTGTTCAAATAATAAATTAACTGGTAAAATCTGTAGCTCTTTTTCACAGATGACATTATTGCTATAATTTATTTTTGCATTATCAAATTTTTTAAATACTTCTGTATCCGAAGTAACAATAAAAGCTATATTTAATAATTCCTTAAAAATAAAATTGCAGATATAATTTAACCTGGAAGTTGAAGTGTTTGTATAGAGTAGTACATTCATCAGATTGGGTAAATATCTTTAACAGCTACATTGATATGAAGAGTTGCCAAATCGTAAAAATGCTCATTCCTTTTAAAATTATTTTTTTGCCGATATACGGGCACTGCTTTTTTCATGTATTCAAATGTACTAACAATTGAATGCTTACATCAATCGAATTCTTAAAGAAAATATTTGCTGACAAGTGTTTGTAAAAAACCTGGTAATATTAATCCAGACAATATTATTGAATCTCTTCACACATGAGCGCTTGTAGTAAAAAATACCGGGCATCACTGTAATTTAGTGCCATGTGCGGTTTCAGCATTTGTCATTTTAACTTCTACATCTTGCGTTGCTATACTATTTATCCCACCGCCACTTTTGTTAGAAGTTTTGTCTGGCGAACTCTAAATGCCGGTACTGTTTCCTGATTCACCTTTCTGATGGAATACCTATTTTTTTCTAATTCGTTGCCCATTGCCTTATCAACAGTCTTATAAACCTTATCTTTTATGTTTTTAAAAATCTTTGGGAGAAGGCCGTATTGGTAACCGTAATTGCAACAAGCAGGCGGAGAAAATAAATTATCTTTTTCAAAAAATAAATATCAATGTTTGTTTTGTTCTTTCCACATTTCATTAAATGTTTTTTGGCTAAAATAAAGGGGACTACGGTTTTTTGCCCATCCTTTAAATAAGCCGTTTACTATCTTATTTTTTATTTCACCATTGCCCATATTCATCAATCCTCTTTTAAGGCTGGCTATTTTCCAAAGTTTCCAGGCTATTTTTTCGCTAAAAGGTGCCAATCCTTCTTCAACTGATTCTCGGCGATTTTCCAATAATAATTCGTGGAGGTTAATTTTTATAGGGCATACTTCAGTACAAGCACCGCATAAAGAAGAAGCATAACTTAAATGTTTAAAATCGTTCATTCCCTGTAAATTGGGTGTAATTACACTTCCAATGGGACCGCTGTAGGTAGTGCCATAAGCATGGCCACCAATATTTTTATAAACCGGACAAACATTTAAACAGGCACCACAACGGATGCAATACAAACTTTGCCGCTGCACAGGATTATTTAAAATAGTTGTTCTGCCATTGTCCAATAATATTACATACATCTCTTCAGGACCATCTGTTTCATTGGGTTGTCTAGGCCCTGATAATATAGTATTGTACACTGTAACTTTTTGCCCGGTACCATAGGTAGAAAGCAGTGGCCAAAACAAGGCCAGGTCTGTCATAGAAGGAATCATCTTTTCTATGCCAACAATTACAATATGCGTTTTTGGAAAGGCACAACTTAACCTTGCATTGCCTTCATTTTCGGTAACGGCTACACCGCCAATATCACTTATAATAAAATTAGCACCGGTTACACCTACCTCGGCCTCAGTATATTTTTTACGTAAAATTTTACGGGCTACCTGTGTTAATTGCTCTGGTGTATAATTTAAAGGGGTACCTAGTTTTTGATTAAACAGTTTAGCCACATCCTCCTTGCTTTTATGCATGGCAGGTGTAACAATATGGTAAGGCGCTTCTCCATCAAGCTGTTGAATATATTCTCCCAAATCGGTTTCCACACTTTCAATGCCATGCTCTTCCAAAGAATGATTCAAGTGAATTTCTTCTGTAGCCATGCTTTTGCTCTTTACCAGCGTCTTGCAGTTTTTTGCTTTGCAGATGTTGAGGATTTCTTCAATAGCCTGATGTGAATTTTCGGCCCATATTACTTTACCGCCTCTTTTTGTAAAGTTAAGTTCAAAGGTTTCCAGTTGCTGATCCAGAGTTTCAATAGCACGCCATTTAATATTTTTGGCTCTTTCTTTTGCCAGGTTAATATCTGCAAATTGTTCTTTGCCTTTGGGCACTACAGCATTGTATTTACCAATATTAAAATTGATCTTTCGCCGGTGCTCAATGTCTGCCGCTTTAATGGTGCTTTTGGCAATAAAGGTTTCTGATTGTTCTGACATGTTTTTATTTAGTTACCAGCTAAGTGTATAAAGAAATGGCAGATGGCAGCCTTTGCGGGCGAATCAGCATATTATTTATTGACTATGTAAAGTTACCGTGTTAGCACTAAACACTGTTTATAGTGTTGAAGGCAATACACCCAATACTTTTCCAACTTTTGTAAAAGCCATAATAACTTTATCCAAGTGAGCTTGCTCATGGGCAGCACTCAACTGCACCCGGATACGGGCCTGTCCTTTAGCTACAACTGGAAAGAAAAATCCGATTACATAAATACCTTCTTCCAATAACTGGGCAGCAAAATTTTGCGCCACAACAGCATCATACAACATGATAGGAACAATAGGATGTTCACCAGGTTTAATATCAAAACCAGCTTCGGTCATTTTTGTTCTAAAGTATTGTGTGTTGTAAGCTAATTTATCTCTCAGTGCTGTTGTTTCACTCAGCATATCAAGTACGGCAATTGAAGCGCCCACAATACTTGGTGCCAGCGTATTGCTGAATAAATAGGGCCGGCTGCGCTGGCGCAACATTTCAATAATTTCTTTTCGTCCGCTGGTAAAACCTCCGCTTGCTCCACCAAGGGCTTTGCCTAATGTACCGGTAATGATATCTATCCGCCCCATTACCCCACGGTATTCATGTGTGCCCCGCCCTGTTTCACCCAGAAAGCCGCTACTATGGCATTCATCAATCATTACAATTGCATCGTACTTATTGGCGAGGTCGCAAATTTTATCCAGTTGTGCAATGGTACCATCCATGCTGAAAGCGCCATCGGTTACAATTACACGGCTACGCAAATGGGCACTTTCTTTTAGTTTTGTTTCCAGATCGGGCATATTGTTGTGCTCGTACCGGTATCGCTGCGCTTTGCACAACCTTACCCCATCAATAATGGAAGCATGGTTTAATGCATCACTAATAATCGCATCTTCTTCGCCAAACAAAGGTTCAAAAAGACCGCCATTGGCATCAAAAGCAGCAGCGTATAAAATGGTATCTTCTGTTGCTAAAAAATCAGCAATCTTTTTTTCAAGCTCTTTATGAATATCCTGCGTACCGCAAATAAAACGTACACTGCTCATGCCATATCCTCGGGAGTCAATATATTTCTTGGCAGCTTCTGTAACTTTTGGATGAGCCGAAAGCCCGAGGTAATTATTGGCGCAAAAATTTAAAACCGTTTTACCATTGACAATAATTTCAGCACCTTGCTCGCTCGTGATGATACGCTCTTTTTTTGATAAGCCGGCACTTTCAATAGCTAAAAGTTCGCTGGCAATTCTTTGTACAAATTTTTGGTTCATTGTTTTATTTTATTGGTTGGCTTGCTAAATTAATTTTCTTACAGGGTTTTCTTATACACTCAGGCATGGAAATGTACATAATCCTTTTGTTACTGATCAATACTAAGGATTTTAAAGTTTGAATGCATAAAATACCTGATCTTATTATTACCTAATTAAAGCAAAATTAGGTAAGCATACCATGATTTAATCAGACGCGTATAAAAAGTTTAACATTTATTATTTAATGCTGTAACTTTTTACTTTTATTTTCGTTTGACCTAAAAAGTTTCCGTTTATGCCAATTAAAAGATCTGCCGTTTTGTTCATTACACTTACAATGAGTTCGGTAAGTTTATTGGTATTTTCTGAAAAAAATAGACACACCTGCTAAGCCATTAAATACGAGTCAGCAACTAAAAGAAACTGAGCTTTTTTCGTCCTTGGAGCATTATGTCTCAATATAGGTTGCGAACATCTGCATAATATTTTTTTTATTTTGTAACTTTTCATTTTGGCTAACCGTATAACAAACAACTTAGCAACCAAATCAATTAACCAGGCACCTAATGCTTTATGACGGAAAAAGAGTATAACCAATGTGTAAATCTGTATGCAGATAACGTGTACCGATTTATTCTTAAAAATCTGGGGCATGATGCGGATGCGCAGGATGTGGTGCAGGGGGCTTTTGAAAAAATGTGGGTCAACAGGCAACAGGTGGACAATGACAGGTGTAAAAGTTACTTATTTACAGTAGCGTATCACCAAATGATTGACCATATCAGAAAAAATAAACGCATTAGTTTACGGGAAGAATTTAAAGAAGAAGTTAAGATAACCAACAGGCAGCAGCACGATACTAAAAGAGTATTACAAGATGCTTTGAATAAATTAAGTGATATACAAAAAAGTTTGGTGATGCTGAAAGATTATGAAGGATATAGTTACCAGGAAATTGGAGAAATTACCGGGTTAAATGAAAGTCAGGTAAAAGTATATTTGCACAGGGCAAGATTGATTTTGAGAGAATATATTGTAAGACCAGAAAATGTGTTATAATTTTTTTACAATTGCAGCAGGAATATTTTTTAAAATAATGACAAGATAAGTACACTGATTATTTTTGCAAAACAACAGATTTAGGAAGTAATAACAAACAATGAACATTAACCGACATAATTACGAATCGTTTTTTTTACTGTACATAGACAATGAGTTGTCTGTTCAGGAAAGAAATGCCCTGGAATTATTTGTAGAGGAAAATGCTGATTTACAGGAAGAGCTTGACATGTTAAAACAAAGTATTGTAAAGGCAGATGACACAGTATTTAAGGGTAAAAATAAACTGTTTAAACCAGAAATAATTTTACCTGAAACAGCAGAACAATTATTATTGTACATAGATGGTGAGTTAACAATTGATGCAGCTGAGCAATTTGAATTAGTACTCTCAAATAATGAGAGTCTTATTACTCAATTGCAGTTATTTCAACAAACAAAATTATCGCCAACCGATAAAATTATTTTTGTAAATAAAGAATTATTATACAGACAAGAAAAAAATAAGGTAATACCATTTGGCTGGTGGAAGTTAGCGGTGGCAGCGGGTTTTATTGGAATTGGTATCTGGAGTACCTCAATATATTTAACCCGTAAAAGTAGTATTGCTATTAACGAAACTGCTCATAATAACCCGGTAAGCCCAATCAAAAAAATAAAAAATGTTTCTGTAAATATTTCTCCTGTTGAAATAGCAATTACAACTACACCACCAACCAGCAAAGCAGAAAAAAGTAGTATAAAAAAAGTTGTAACGTTACTACCTAAACTTAAAAACAATTTGGTTCTTTTGCACGAAAATAAAAGCCTTGCAATTGAGCAAAAAATACAAAATCAACCAGATAATCATTTGCCCAAACCTTATTTTGAAAATATTAACAACACAGGAAGTAACAAAAATGAACTTGCTAACGTAACATCACAAACGCTGCAAAATACCATTGATAATAATAATATTAGTGCAAAAGTTAACAAAGTAAAACCTGCAGAAACTAACAACAATGTTTATACTGCTGTTTTTACAAATAAAAGCGATGAAAATAAAGAAGATCGATTTACATTTTCAGACGATGAGCCTAAAAAATCTAAACTTAGCGGTTTTCTTCGCAAAGCTAAACGGGTATTAGAACGAAATACAAAAATGAAAAGTGGTGACGATAACGTAAAAGTTGCCAATCTGGAATTTGCAATTCAATAAATTTAAAAAGGAAAAGATGAATAAGCTATTTACATTAATGGCACTGGCATTCATATGCACAGCGGCTACAGCACAAACAGACAGCACTTCTGCCAAGAGCGATACACTTAATATTTCTCGAGGTAAAAGCGATACCATTCGAATAGGAAATATTGTGATTGTTACAAATGGAGCTCATAAAAACAATACTGAACAAGGATCTAATACCAGTATTTCGATGGGTAGAAAATCACAGCGTAAAAAACCGTCTAATATTAGTACCAATTGGGGTATTGTAGATTTTGGGTTTGCTAATTATTCAGATAAAACAAATTATGCAGCTGCCACAGCAGGTCAATATTTACTAAATACGCCGGGAAGTAATTTTCCTTTAGGTGCCAGTGATTTTAATTTAAATACATCTAAAAGCGTAAATGTAAATATCTGGTTTTTTATGCAGCGTCTTAATTTGATAGCACATCACGTTAACTTAAAATATGGCTTAGGACTTGAGTTAAATAATTATCGCTTTCGTTCCAATATTTCGTTTAAGGAACCTGGCTTTTCTCCCTATTCCGCAACAAACTCCATACCGCATGCTTATGTTATCAGGGATTCGGTTAGCTTTTCAAAAAATAAACTTGCTACTGATTATTTAACCATTCCTATGATGCTGAATTTTAGTAGTAAGCCTGGCGATCATAATAAGGGTGTTAGTTTAAGTTTGGGTGTAAGTGTAGGTTATTTGTATAACGGACGTAATAAACAAGTAAGTCCTCAAAGAGGTAAACTTAAAAATAATGGAGACTATGATGTAGAGCAATTTAAATTTTCTTATATAGCAGAGGTTGGTCTTGGTCCCGTAAGATTATTTGGTTCTTATAGTCCTAATTCTATTTTTAAAAAAGGATTGGATTTACGGCCTTATGCACTGGGTATACGTTTGAGCAACTGGTAGGTAGTACTTTTTTTTATAATTTATTAAATGCCATCTGTTAAATGATGGCATTTAATTTTGCCATGATATTATTTTTTTGTTAATGTCGCAAGGTTACCTGAAATAATTTTGGGTGGCACGACGTTTGAGTATTGATATTAAAATTAAATGGTAATATGAATAAAAAGGCTGTAATTGCATTTTTCATTTTGGCAGGATTTTTTTCATTAATGGCTTTTGTTCCGGTAGAGAGTAAAAAGAAATTGAGCACAAAAAAAATCAATTCTGCAACCAGAAAAAATGTTCTAGCAAAAGGGGAGGAAGAAAATCCTTATTTTATTATTATAGATAAAAGTGATTATGAATTAAAAGTGTACGATGAAGATGGCTGGTTTGCAACTTATCCTGTAGTTTTTGGAGGAAAAGATTTGGGCGATAAGATGAAGGAAGGTGATAGAAAAACACCAAATGGAAGTTTTAAAGTAACATTAAAAAAGATACATCCAAAATGGGGTCCCGAGTTATTATTAAATTATCCCAATGATGTAAGCTATCAAAGATTTAATGAGCGCAAGCAAAAAGGTCTGATACCAAAAAATGCCCGAATTGGCGATGGCATTGCCATACATGCAACAAGGCCGGAAGAAGAATGGACAATAGATAATTTTTACAACTGGACGGATGGCTGTGTGTCTGTAAAATATACCGAGATGAAAGATTTGTTTAGTTATATACCAGTTGGAACACCCGTTACAATACAGCCATAAAAAATTTTTTTACGCTACTATTGAAAGGGGTTTGTTATCATCTTTTAAGAGTTAGAATGTATAAAAAGCAAGCTGCCATCCCCATAACTTAAAAACCTGAAATCATTTTCCAACGCATAGTCATAAATGTCTCTCCATCCTTTGCCTACAGCGGCAGCTACAAGTAATAATAAAGTAGATTGTGGTTGGTGAAAATTAGTAATGATTGCTTTTACAATTTTAAAATGATACCCCGGCGCAATCAATATTTGTGTTTTTACAATAAGCCTTTCACTGTTATTTTTATCCATCCAATTCAACAAAAAAATCAAAGATTCTTTTGCTGAAAAATCGGTTGATGCCAGTGGTTCTTCATACACATCCCATTGATGGATCGCCAGATTTTCCAAAGTAGCTTCAGGAAATAATGTTGCTTTTACACCCATCCAATACAAACTTTCAATTGTACGCAAAGATGTAGTGCCAACTGCGGTAATATTATTGTCAATATTTTCAACAATATTCCTTATAATTTCTTTGGTAACATCCATCCATTCCGCATGCATTTCGTGGTGCTGCATGATGCTGGCTTTTACAGGTTTAAAAGTTCCGGCTCCTACGTGCAGTGTTACAAAATCAGTGGCTATATTTTTTGCTTTTAGTGATGTAAAGACTGGTTCTGTAAAATGCAATCCGGCAGTTGGAGCAGCTACTGAACCATCATAAGCAGCATAAATTGTCTGGTATCTTTCTTTGTCAGCCGCTTCCGGCTTACGTTTAATATAAGGAGGCAAAGGGATATCTCCCATTAGTACAATCACTTCTGCAAAACTTAAATATGCAGGCTGCCACTCCATTTCAACAACATATGCATCGGATAATTTCTCAACCAGGCTAACCTTAAGTTCTGTTACTGATTGATTGCTACTAAACCTTTTAACCAGTGATCCATCTTTCCATTTACCGGCTCCACCAATCATACATTTCCAACGAACCCGCTGTTTTTTATTCATTACCGAACTATATTCATTTATAGCTTCGTAAGGTTCCAGGCAAAAAATTTCGATAATTCCTCCCGTTGGTTTTTGAAATAAAATCCTTGCAGGAATTACTTTGGTATTATTAAAAATGAGTAGGCTCTTTTCGGGTAAATAAGCCGCTATATTTTGATAGTTATCTTCCCTGATAATCTTTTCTTTATAAATCAATAATTTAGAAGCATCTCTATTTGCCAATGGAAAAGCGGCAATTTTTTCATCAGGTAAAATATACGTATAATTAGCAATAGCTATGTCTTTTGGATGCATGCAATAATTAGTTTTTCAAAAAAGTTTCTACTTCAGTGGTCCATTTATCATTTTCTTTTTTACACAAAGATTCATGCCCTGCTGTATCATATACCACTAATTTTTTTGGTGCAGTTATGTTCGCATAGATCATATCTATTTCATCCCTGGTAACCCGTGGATCAGCCTTACCCCACTGCAATAAAACGGGGCAGTTAATTTTTTTAGCAAATTCTGTTGGCTTCATACCAAAGCCCCAAAAGCCATGTTCGGCTCCTCCCCAAAAAGTAATTAGTGTTGCCAATGGCTCACCAGGTAAATTCATCATTTTTATTCTGCCTTCTGCAGCTTTTAAAATAGATCCATACGGCATTTCTAAAATAATTTTGTTGGGTTGCAGGGGATAATCATTGACGGCTTTTGTTATAGCAGCAGCACCCATGGATATGCCCCATAATACAATATTTTTTTCTCCCTTATTTTGTATATAGTTATAGGCCAGTTCAATATCTTCAGTTTCAGCATAACCAATGGTAGTAGTGTTTCCTTCACTATTGCCATGCGCTCTAAAATCAAGAAGAAATGTATTATACCCCATTTTTCTGAACGCTGCTGATTCTTTCATTATGGCAGATTTTGTGCTTCCATGGCCATGAAACATTACTATAGTTCCTTTAACAACATTGTCTGATTTTAAATACCAGCCTTCCAGTTTTAAATTGTCTTTTGTTGTAAGGTAAATGGTTTCAAAACTGGAATCTGCCACTATTGTGTCGTGGCTTTTTGTTACATTAATGCCGAATAATATTTCACCTGTTTTATCCCACCCGTTTTTATCCAGCTTTATTGTTATTTCACCAGCATCATAAAAATGCATGAATTTATATGCATGAAATGCAGTGATGATATTAATGAAAATAAACACAATTAAAAGGCTGCGCCAAAGGAGTTTTATTAATCGGTTCATTTATTATTTTTTTAAAAAAGTAAATGTAGGATTGTTTTAAATGGTAAATCTTTTAAAACATTTATGCTGTAATTTTAAGGCTCATTATATTAGGTATAAAAAATTTTTTTATGCAAATTATTAAACAGTCCCTTTTACTGTGTTTCCTCTTTGTTGGCAGTACCGTTTTTTCACAAATAGTTCCCCATCAGTGGAAAGAAGCTACCAGTGCTGGATATACCTACAAGTATGTAACGAACGATCCTGCAAAAGCAAGGTTCTACACTTTAAAAAACGGGCTCACTGTAATTTTAAGTACCACCAATAAAGATCCCCGCATACAATGTTACATTGCTACCAAAGCAGGCAGTAAAACTGACCCGGCGGACCATACCGGTCTGGCTCATTACCTGGAGCACATGTTGTTTAAAGGAACGGATAAATTTGGTTCTTTAGACTGGATAATGGAAAAACCTGAGCTGGATAAAATAGATGCGTTGTATGAGGAATACAACCATACAACTGATACGGTAAAACGCAAAACAATATATCACAATATAGATTCTGTTTCGGGCAAAGCCGCTACTTATGCCATTGCCAACGAGTATGATAAAATGATGTCTTCAATGGGAGCACAGGGCACCAACGCCTTTACCTCATTTGAACAAACCGTATACACCGATGATGTGCCTGCAAATGCAACAGATAAATATTTAGCGGTGCAGGCAGAAAGATTCCGCAACCCTCAATTCAGGATATTTCACACAGAACTTGAAGCGGTTTATGAAGAAAAAAACCGTGGCTTGGATAATGATGGCAGAAAGGTATTTGAAAAATTATTTGCCGGCTTATTTAAAAATAATAATTACGGAAGGCAGACTACCATCGGCACAATTGATCATTTAAAAAATCCGTCATTGCTGGAGATAAGAAAGTATTTCAATACCTATTATGTTCCCAACAATATGGGTGTTATTATGTCGGGTGATTTTGATGCCGATGCAATGATAAAAAAAATAGACGCAGGGTTTGCATACATGCAAAACAAACCGATACCTGCCTATACATTTGATGCCGAGCAACCCATTACAGCTCCTATTACGGAAGAAGTAGTGGGTCCGGATGCAGAAAATATTACGATTGGCTACCGGTTGCCAGGCAATAAATCTAAAGACGTTTTACTTGCAGATCTTGTTGGACAGATATTAACCAACGGTAAGGCTGGGTTGATGGATCTTAACCTGGTGAAAAAACAAAAACTGTTAAGAGCATCCGCTTCAGCTTTTACACTGATTGATTATGGTGTACTCTTTATGCAGGGTACGCCTACACAGGGGCAAACACTGGAAGAAGTAAAAGCATTAATGCTGGGCGAAATAGCGAATCTTAAAAGGGGAAATTTTGATGATAACCTCATCACTTCCATCATCAACAACCAAAAGAAAAATAAAATACTGGCCAGCGAATCTTATAGTTCAAGAGCCAGTGATCTGATGGATGCCTTTACTTCGGAATTGGATTGGAAAGACCAGGTAGCGTACACCGACCAGTTATCTAAACTTACAAAAAAAGACATCATTGCTTTTGCCAATAAATATTTTCAGGAAAATTACCTGGTTATTTTTAAACGTAAGGGCGAAGATAAAAATATTATAAAGGTTGATAAGCCGGCTATTACGCCGGTTGAAACAAACCGGGATGCTCAATCAACATTTGTAAAAGCGGTAAACAACATGCCTGCAACAGCAGTAAAACCTGTGTTTCTTGATTTCACAAAAGACCTGCAAAAAAGTAAGATTGGCCCGGCAGAAGTATTGTATGTGCAGAATAAGGACAATTCTATTTTCAGGTTACAGTACCGATTTGATATGGGTACCTGGAACAATAAAAAATTAGGATTGGCAGCACAGTATCTGCAATTTTTAGGAACCGGTAAAATGAGCGCTGAAGATATTACCAAAGCATTTTATAAAATAGCCTGTAGTTTTTCTGTGGGTGCAAGCGCTGAGTTTACAACAGTGAATATTGAAGGGTTACAGGAAAATTTTACAAAAGCGGTTACGCTTTTTGAAGGCCTGTTAAAAAATTGTGTGGCGGATGAAACTGCGTTGACAGCATTGAAGGCACGTATTGCAAAATCAAGAACGGATGCAAAACTAAACAAGGGGGCCATTATGAGCGGCCTTGTTGCGTACGCCCGCTTTGGCGATAAAAATCCCTTTAACTACACTTTAAGTGATGCTGAACTTACCAATGCAGGCTCTGCAGAATTAATGGATATTTTACATAACCTGAACAGCTATTCTCATAAAATTATTTTTTACGGGCCGCAGGTATTGGTGCCGTTAACAGCAGGTTTAAAACAATTGCACACTATACCAACAACCTTTAAACCAGCACCGGCAAAAGCCAATTTCGTAAATGCGGTACAAAATAAAAATCAGGTGTTATTTGCCGATTACAATATGGTGCAATCAGAAATCAGGTGGGTTAGAAATACCAATACTTACAACCCTGCTGATGAGCCGGTGATTGATATTTTTAATAATTATTTTGGTGGAGGAATGGGTGCACTTGTATTTCAAACCATCCGGGAATCGAAAGCACTTGCCTATTCTACTTTTGCTTTTTATGCCAAGCCAGATAAAAAAGAAAATCCTTTTTACACACTGGCTTATGTAGGTTGCCAAGCAGATAAATTCAATGAATCTATTGTAGCGATGAACGAATTGCTGAACGACCTACCCAATGTAGTAGAGAATATAAAATTTGCAAAGGCGGGCATTAAAAAAGATATTGAAACAGGCCGCATTACACAAGACGGTATTATTTTCGATTACCTGACAGCACAGCGCATGGGCTTGAATTATGATATCCGTAAAAAAACATACGCAGTTGTTGACAAGATTGGATATGAAGAACTGAAAAAATTTCATACTACTTACATTGCTCATAAGCCTTATACTTATTGCGTAGTAGCATCCAACAAAAAAGTAAGTGATGATGATATGAAAAAATATGGTGAGGTTAAGAAATTGAGTTTGGAGGAAATTTTTGGGTATTAAGCAAGTTGTTATAGTTAATAAAAAGCGCCTCTTTATCAGAGGCGCTTTTGTTAAACCGCTTTTTTATACTTTTCCATTTTTAATTTCTTCTACCACACCCGGCTCAAGCAAAGTCGAAATATCACCAAGATTCTCTGTTTCTCCTTCCGCAATCTTTCTTAAAATGCGGCGCATAATTTTACCGCTACGTGTTTTAGGAAGACCGGTTACAAACTGAATTTTATCAGGTTTGGCAATGGCGCCAATTACCCTGGTAACGGTTTGTAAAATATCTTTTCTTCTCATGTTTTGATCGCCATGATGGCCATTATAAATAACAAAAGCATAAATGCCCTGTCCTTTAATGTCGTGCGGATAACCCACCACCGCACTTTCCACCACACCGGCGTGCATGTTGATGGCGTTTTCTACTTCGGCAGTTCCAATGCGGTGTCCGCTTACATTTAACACATCATCTACACGGCCGGTAATGCGGTAAAACCCTTCCTCATTTTTCAACGCACCATCACCAGTAAAATATAAATTTGGGTAACTGGCAAAATAATTAGTGCGGCAGCGTTCATGATCGCCATAAGTGGTTCTAAGTATGCCCGGCCACGGAGCTTTAATACAGAGGTTGCCTTTCAGCATACCATGCTCATCTTTTTCTGTTACCTCTTTTCCATTTTCATCTACCAAAATTGGCTGCACACCGGGCATGGGCAACGTGGCCCAGCTTGCTTTTGCAGGAGTGATACCTGCAAGGTTGGAAATTAATACACCGGCAGTTTCTGTCTGCCACCAGGTATCTACAATCGGGCATTTCTTTTTGCCAATGTGTTCATCGTACCAATGCCACGCTTCTTCATTGATGGGTTCACCAACGGTTCCCAGTATTTTTAAAGAGGATAAATCTTTTCCTTTTAATGGATCTAATCCAAAGCCCATTAAACTTCTGATGGCAGTGGGGGCTGTGTACAAAATATTCACCTGGTGTTTATCTACCACATCCCAAAATCTGCCTGCATCCGGCCAGGTGGGGATACCTTCAAATATAAGCGATGTGCCTCCTGCTGCCAGCGGCCCATAAACAATATAGCTGTGCCCTGTAATCCAACCAATATCTGCGGTGCAAAAATGTACCTGCCCCGGTTGGTATTGAAACACATTTATAAAGGTGTACGCCGTCCAAATCATGTAACCAGCCACAGTATGCACTACACCTTTGGGCTTACCGGTGCTGCCGGAGGTATATAATATAAATAGCGGGTCTTCTGCATCCATTTCCTCAGCCGGAAAAGAAACCACCCCATCTTGCTCAATTTGCCCTTCGGCATATTCCATTTCATCTTCCCACCAAACATCACGGCCTTTTATCATACTTACCGGTGTTCTTGTTCTTGTATAAACAATTACCTTTTTGATTGTTTTATTTCCTATCAATGCATCGTCAATTACATTTTTTAAAGGAATTACTTTTTCGCCCCGGTAAGCACCATCGCAGGTTACAATAAATTCTGCACCTGCATCATCAAGCCGGTCGGCAATACTTTGTGCACTAAAGCCACCAAAAATTACGCTGTGTACGGCACCAATTCTTGCACAGCCTAATACAGCATACGCTAACTCCGGCACCATGCCCATATAAATACAAACACGGTCGCCTTTTTTTACGCCATTGTTTTTTAATACCTGTGCAAACTGGCAAACTCTTTTGTGTAAACGGGCATAGGTAACTATTCTTACTCTTTCTTCAGGATTATTAGGTTCCCAAATGAAGGCAGGTTTATCAGCCATTGTAGCAAGGTGGCGATCAATACAATTTTCAGTAATGTTCAATTTGCCGCCTTTAAACCATTCTATTTTTGGTTCGGTAAAATTCCAATTTAGTACACTGTCCCATTTCTTTTTCCAAAGAAAATTTCCTGCAACATCACCCCAAAAATTTTCAGGATCAGCTACACTTTTTTTATAATAGGTATGGTATTGCTCTAATGAAGTAATTTGATATGGGTATGACATAACAATAATAAAAATTTAGAAACTAATAATTTGTATTCGTTCTCAAATTAATATATTTATGCTAATAAATTTCAACAAACGATTGATTGAAACGCTCAATATTATATATGCTATCAACTTCATCTAAAGGAATTGGCAAAGTAATTTTTTCTTCCTCCCTCGGCACCTTAATTGAATGGTATGATTTTTATATTTTTGGGATGCTGGCTAAAACAATCTCCGTTCAATTTTTTCCAGAAGGAAATGATACCGCAGCATTGCTGAGCACACTGGCCATTTTTGCAGCGGGGTTTTTAGTACGTCCGTTTGGGGCGTTGGTTTTTGGAAGGCTGGGAGATATGATTGGCAGAAAATCTACGTTTTTATTAACACTTGTTTTAATGGGTGGATCTACTTTTTTAATTGGTTTGATACCAGGTTATCGCTCCATTGGCATAGCCGCACCTTTACTGGTGTTGTTTTTACGTTTAGTACAAGGGCTTGCTTTAGGCGGCGAGTATGGCGGGGCTGCTACTTATGTTGCAGAACATTCACCTGCAAACAGAAGAGGCTATTACACCAGTTGGATACAAACCACTGCTACGCTGGGTTTGTTTGTGGCTCTGGGTGTTATCATGGCTGTAAAATCAAATATGTCTGAGGCAGCGTTTACGGCTGAATGGGGTGGATGGCGTTACCCTTTTTGGATATCTATTTTATTGGTAGGCGTTTCTATTTATATCCGGTTAAAGATGAGTGAATCACCCATCTTTTCTAAATTAAAAAAAGAAGGGAAGACATCTGTTAATCCATTGAAGGAAAGTTTTGGCCACAAGGCAAATTTTAAAATGGTGTTGCTGGCATTGTTTGGTGCTGTAATGGGACAAGGGGTAATATGGTACACCGGACAATTTTACGCCCAATCTTTTTTAGAGAATACAGTGAAGATTGAGTTTATGCAAAACAGGGAAATTTTGTTATGGGGCATAGGTTTGGCCACCCCTTTCTTTTTGGTATTTGGAGCTTTGAGTGATAAAATTGGCAGAAAATGGATTATGCTAACGGGCATGTTGCTGGGGGTGATTTTTTACCGGCCTATATTTAGTACCTTTTTAAAAGATGCCAATGCAAAAGAATGGATGGCAAAGTTTGACGAGCAGCATAGCAAAAAAATTAATTATGCTGAGAAAACGGTTTTACTTAAAAGCGATACAATTGTTAATAGTAATGATTTATTTATTATTGACCATGTGAAGAATACTTTTAACTACAACGGTAATCATTTTACAAAAAGTAGTATAGATACCTTAAAAACAAAATTAAATAGTTTGAAAGGTGTATTCGTGGAAGATAGCAAACCAATTTACACCGATAAAATTCTTTCAACGTCACTAAAGTGGAAGTTCATCTTCCTCATATGGATAATGATCCTTTTTGTAACCATGGCCTATGCGCCAATTGCTGCTTTTTTGGTAGAACTTTTTCCTACCAAAATAAGGTACACTTCAATGAGTTTACCTTATCATATTGGCAACGGTGTGTTTGGCGGGTTGGTTCCTTTTATTGCTACATTACTTTCTGCCAGTTATGCAAATGATCCATTGGTAGGGCTTTGGTATCCAATTGGAGTAGCTGCTTTGTGTTTTGTGATTGGGGTATTTTACCTGCCCAATAAGAAAGATAAAAATATATTGGACTAAAATTATTTATATGAATCAGTTGAAAAAAGTAATGGGTGTTTTGTGGATGATACTTGCACCGGTAGTAATCTATTTTCTGGTAATGGGTGCTGTGCATAATATTGATAGTGCCGGTACAAAGGATATCAATAAGCCGATTCCATGGATAATAATCATTGCCATTTTTACACCCATTGCCATTGGGTTAATGATCTTTGGATTCTATTCTGTAAAAGGAGAGTATGATAAATTACCAGATAGCTCTAATGAGTTGTAAATTTATCTTGGTGTAGAATTTACCGAGAGCATTTTCAGAATATCTTATCCATTTTTTATTTTGTAAAAAATTTATCATCATTCCATTTTGATGGATTATTGATAATATAATTTGAAATAGTATGATAAGATTGTTCGTTGCGTATAATGTGTTCATAATAATTACGTTGCCATAATTTTCCCATCTGTGGGATTGGATTAACGTCTGCCCATTTCAATTTAAAAATATCCAAACATTTATTTGCCACCAACGATTTGTATGCACCCACCATATTGCCAACCGTTATATTGGTAGGGGCAGAGTTCACCCCTGCCCCAATATCATCAATCAAAATTTCATTTTGCGAATCCGCATTTTGGGCAGGGTTCACCCCTGCCCTAATATCATCAATCAAAATTTCATTTTGCGTATCCGCATTTGGTGGGGAAGCATTTTGGGCAGGGGTAAACCCTGCCCCTACCGTGTTGGTCAACATAATAATCCCGTGCAGGTGGTTGGGCATTATTTGAAAAACATCCAATTCAAAATTTGTAAACCGTTCTGATAATTTTAACCATTCCTCATATCCAATCATTCCGTATTCATTCAATATCATTTCATCGTTTTCAATTTTCCCGAAACGATGTATCCTGTTCTGGCAACATATTGTTACAAAATACAAACCTGCCTGCGAATAATCATACTCTTTCAGACGAATACTTCTGCGATGGTGTATGCTGGGATCGTAAGACATGTTCTAATTTTATATAGTTGCAAGTTGTTACTTCTCTCAATTGGAAAAGTTGTAAAATTATTTTACCGATGTTCCTATCATTGCTTTATAAATTACTTCATGAATAGAAGGCCGAACATTCAATTTTCCAAGCAATGGATTGTCTCCTACGGGTGTAACCCTGTTACTTAAAAATACATACACTAATTTTTTTTCAGGGTCGGCCCAGGTACAGGTTCCGGTAAAGCCAGTATGGCCAAAACTGAGTGGTGATGCACTTAGGCAAGGATATGGCTCCACACTTGTAACATTATCCTTTTCGGGTTTATCAAAACCATAAGCTCTGCGGCTGATGGTACTGTGATAAGCTGTAAACAGATCAACTGTTGCTTTTTTAAAATAACGTGTGCCATTTATTTCGCCTCCGTTCAGCAGCATTTGCATGATCACTGCAATATCGTACGCACTGCTGAACAAACCTGCATGGCCGGCAACGCCACCGAACATAGCAGCACCGGGATCATGTACATCTCCCTGTATCAATTCCATGCGGAAAACCTTTTCGTTTTCTGTAGGGGCTATGCGATTCAATGGCAAATATTCTCGAGGCTTAAAACCGGCAGAGGTTAATCCCAGCGGCTGATAAAATTCTTTTTTAACATACTCATTTAATGGCAGGCCACTGATGGCTTCTACTACCTTGCCTAAAAAAATAAAATCATTGTCGCTGTAAATATATTTACCAGTTGGCCCCAGCGGACTTTGTAAAATTTTGTGGTATAGCGAATCCCTGTAATCGTTGCGCATAAATAAATTTTCCGCTACTCTTATATTGAAAGAATCGCTTTGCTGATGCACAAAATATTTCGGAAAAGGAATACCTGTAACAGTATCAATCGCCTGCCGGTAAAATGGAATAAAGGCAACAAGTCCCGCTTGGTGCAGCAAAATGTTTTCTATTAAAAGATGTTCTTTATTACTTCCTTTTACCATGGGCAAGTAATCGCCCAATTCTTTTTTCAGGTTAATCTTACCCTGCTCATACAACTTCATGATAGAGATAGTAGTAGCGCATATTTTTGTAACGGAAGCCATGTCATATACAGATTCTGTTGTAACAGGCGTAGCATCATTGTAATTAAAATGACCAAAAGCTTTTTGGTAAGCAATCTTTCCATCTTTTACTACCAATACCACACAGCCCGGGGTTGCACCTTTACTGATGGCATTGTTTGCTATTGAATCTATGCTGTTTAGTTTTGTAATGTCAAGGCCAACTGCTGCTGGATCTGCAATTGGTAAAATAGCTGCACCCGTCATGATACCGCTGCCGAATGGATAATTTTCACAGACAGTAACCGGTAGCTTTCCTTTAGCAGTAATTTTGCCCTGCAAAAAATCAATGGCTGCATTTTGGGTGTATTCATCATCCTCGTAGCAGGCTACCACATTTTTTGCGGCACAAAAGTTTTTGATGGCATAAGGGTTGCCAAATACAAAACTGATACAATTTGTTTCCTGTTGCAACTGTGTTGCCAGGTCAATGGCTGAGGCAGGCAGGCCAAAATTATTGGCTGGTCTGCGGCTGTAACTATGGATACCTATCACCACTTTTTTATACCTGCTTTTTATTAAAGCCACAGTTGATAAAATCCTGATGGGGTCAGTTTTATAATCAAAATAGAATACCGCAGCATTGTAATCGGAACGCATTCTTTTAGCAAAAGTATTATCGGTATTGATGCCAATAGCAACATAGGCAATATCCGTCGTTAGATTTTTTGTATCAGCAATCAAAGGAAAAAAATCGTCGTTTGTTTTGTTCAATACCGTGATGGCATTTTCTGCCACCCGCTTTTTCATAGCGGGCACTTCCTTGTTTAAATCAGCAGTTATGTTGATGGTATTAATTGGTTCAAAACGGCCTCCTCCATACTGATACTTTGCCATTAACACCCTTTTGCAATGCAGTTCAATATCCTGCCAGCTTAGCTCTTTGTTTTGGATGGCGTCTTTTATTTTCTGTATGGTGGAATCCACATTGCCCGGCAGGCAAAGCATATCATTACCCGCAATCAAAGATTGTACAGAGGCTGCTCCACCGGGAAAATACTTTTGCACGCCCTGCATTTCGAGGGCATCAGTAAAGGTCAATCCCTGGAACCCTATGGTGTTACGCATCAGGCCTGCTACATTTTTTTGCGAAATAGAAGTTGCCCTGTTGGGTGTACTGTCAATTACCGGGATGTATAAATGTGCTACCATTACACTGCCAATACCCGCTTTAAATATTTCCCTAAAAGGATATAACTCCAGCGAATCCAGTTGTGCCATGGTTTTATTTATTACCGGAAGATCAAAATGGGAATCTACCGAAACATCGCCATGCCCCGGAAAATGTTTGGCACACGCCATTACACCAGATTCCTGCAACCCCTGCATATATTTTATACCATACAATGCTACTTTGTATTTGTCTTCACCAAAACTGCGGTCGTTAATAACGGGGTTATTGGGATTATTGTTGATGTCCACTACCGGGGCATAGTTAACATTAATACCTAAACGTCTGCACTGTTCGCCGACTACTTTGCCATATTGGTGAACAATTGTTGCATCCTGTACAGCACCCAGCATCATCTGGTGCGGCAAGGCGGTTACGCTATCAAACAGGCGCATGCCGATACCCCATTCTGCATCAATACAGGTCATCAGTGGTGTTTGTGCAAGGTGTTGCAATTTGTTGATGATGTTAGCCAATTCCACTGGATTTCCTTGGAACGGACAAATGCCGCCTACATTATATTTTTTTATAGCTTCGGCTACGGCGCTATCGTAATAAATAGGTATTTTGGTTTTAAAGTCGTAAGCGGATAAGCGCAGTATCATTAATTGCGCAATGCGCTGATCGGGTGTTAAACTATTAAAAACACTGTCTGCCCAGTGTTGGGCAGTAGATGAATGCTGTAAACCGGTTTGAGCTTTCCCCACAACACAGCCTAATTGTAACATAATAAATAGAAAATAGATTTTTCTCATAATAAATAGATAAGTAACACAAATTAAACACATTTCAATAGACGTGGCTTCAAAATTATTTTTAACTTTACGCAATGTCAATTGCAGCAAAATACCGTCCTTATTATAAGTATGAAGATTATTGCCAATGGGAAGGGCGTTGGGAATTGATTGAAGGCATGCCTTATGCAATGAGTCCGGCGCCTGTACCTGCACATCAAAGCGTAAGCACATTGTTAAGTTTTGAATTTGTAAAAGCACTGAAGAAATGTAAAAACTGTAAATTATTTCAGCCGCTGGATTGGAAAATAAAAGAAGATACTATTGTGCAACCTGACTTATTGATTGTATGCGAAAAAATAGAAAAAAAGTTCCTGGATTTTCCGCCTGTATTGATTGTGGAGATATTATCACCATCTACTGCTTCCAAAGATCGTGGTGAAAAAATGGAATTGTACCAATTACAAAAAGTAAAATATTACCTGATCGTTGATCCACAGTTTAAAAAATTAGAAATATACGAATACATCAATACCCAATACGAGCCCGTCTCCGTAAACCCGGAAATGTATCATTTTATTCTCCACGACAATTGTACAGTAGATGTGAATCTCCTTGATATTTGGGAGTAA
>JANXSK010000083.1 GCA_025352695.1 Ferruginibacter sp.
ATTGAGGTATAATGTTTATAAATTTACCTGATGCCGAAGGCTGTAATTTGTTTTGCCAGTAATAATAGTTCGATGGTTTTATCTGATGCTGCACACAGTAGGCCTTTACTGTTATGCCGCTTGATTTACATGCTGCTATATTGGCTTGCATTACCTGAGCCTGCGTTATATTGTTGTGTTCCATAATCGCAAAGCTCACTACTCATTTTTAAACATGAAAGATGGGGTTGGTGGAGGGGATACGTTGAAAAGATTACAGAGTATCTTCTCTTTTTAGTAGAAGCTTTCACTTGATTTGAAATATTTTATTTAAAGTTGGTTATTTACATTGGATATGAACTTATAAAATCACTGATATTACTTATTTCATCGGATGTTGTATCCATTGAAGCAATACTACAAATCGCAATTGTTGTAGTATAAAATAAAATAATTACACTGGCTATAAAGTAAGTAATTAATTATATACTTACATGCTTAGCGCTAGTAATTGGTACAGTAGGTATTACTCATTTTTTGTTAAAATTTATTACACACCCTAAAACGGTTTAGGAAATGAAAGGATAGAAGTAAAATCAGGTTCAGAGGTGGAAATATAGTAGATAAGTAGAAAGAATTTAAAATAAATAAAATATGAGCTGGCACAAATTAAATATAGAGGAAACTTTTAAGCAACTAGGTACCAACCAACAAGGCTTAACCTCCATTGCAGCCGGAGAAAAATTGCAGCAATCCGGCCCTAACGAATTGCAGGAAGGTAAAAAGAAAAGCATCGCCCTTATGCTGCTGGCGCAGTTTAAAGATGTGATGATTTTAATTTTACTTGCAGCAGCAATTATAGCCGGTATTGTTGGCGACCTTACTGACACCATTGTTATTTTAGTAATCGTTTTATTAAATGCCTTCCTGGGTTTTTTCCAGGAATACCGTGCAGAAAAAGCTATGCAGGCTTTAAAACAAATGTCCATAACACAGGCCAGGGTACTGCGTGATGGCAACATCACCGACTTACCAGCTACCGAATTGGTACCGGGTGATGTAGTAGTATTAGAAGCTGGAAATGCTGTACCAGCAGATTTACGCATCATTGAATCCAAAAGTTTAAAAATTGATGAAGCGTCCCTTACTGGTGAGTCACAAGCGATTGATAAAATTACTGATGTATTACACCAAGATGATTTGCCAATTGGAGATAAAAAAAATCTTGCATTCAAGGGTACGTTTGTTACTTATGGGCGGGGCACAGGCGTGGTGGTTACTACTGGCATGCAAACAGAGTTAGGCCTTATTGCCAAAATGTTGCAGGAAGATGAAACGCTTACACCCTTGCAACAACGCATGGCATCATTTGGTAAAAAACTCTCGGTACTGGTGTTATTATTATGCTTAATATTTTTTACAGCCGGTTGGTTACGGGGTGAAGATATTACTAAGATGATACTCACAAGTATCTCTTTAGCAGTTGCGGCAATACCCGAAGCCTTACCCGCAGTTATAACTATTTCCCTGGCATTGGCTGCAAAGAGAATGATTAAGTTCAACAGTCTTATCAGAAAATTACCGGCAGTAGAAACCTTAGGCTCAGTTACTTATATCTGCACAGATAAAACTGGCACTTTAACAAAAAATAAAATGCATGTGGAAGAAGTGTTTGTAAACGGAAAACTCTACGAACGAAATGAGTTATCAACTATTAAACAAGAAAAGCAGGTTGTTTTATTGTTGCATGCTATTGCCTTAAACAATGATGCTATTGAAGACAATGAGAAAAATTTAAAAGGTGACAGTACAGAAGTTGCTTTGATGGAAGTGGCAAGGCAACATAATATACTACCTGGTACATGGAAACGGGTGGCTGAAATTGCTTTTGATTCTGGCAGGAAACTGATGACGACTTTTCATGAGCATGAAAATAAAATCATTTCCTTTACTAAAGGCGCCCCCGATATTTTACTGCTTAAATGTGTACAGGTTGATGTGCCTGTATTGCAAAAACAAGTAGATGATATGGCAGCTAAAGGACACCGGGTATTGGGTTTTGGCTTTCGTTATTGGGATGCATTACCTGAAAATCCGGAGAGTGACATTCATGAAACAGGGTTGCAGTTTTTAGGTTTTACCAGTATCATTGACCCTCCACGGGAAGAAGTTGCTGAAGCAGTGGCGCAATGTAAAGCTGCAGGTATTGTACCCGTGATGATAACCGGCGACCATCCACTAACAGCAAAGGCTATTGCACAACGCATAGGCATTTTAAATAGTGAAGAGGATTTGGTAATTACCGGGGAACAACTTGCAGCATTAGATGATGATAGTTTCTTAATTAAAGTAGAGAAGATAAAAGTATATGCCCGTGTATCCCCTGAACAAAAATTAAAGATAGTGAAAATGCTGCAACAGAAAGGACATTTTGTAGCTATGACAGGAGATGGTGTAAACGATGCTCCTTCATTAAAAAAAGCAAATATCGGAATAGCAATGGGCATAACAGGCACGGACGTTTCTAAAGAAGCGGCACACATGATTTTGCTGGATGATAATTTCTCTACCATTATAAAAGCAGTACGGGAAGGAAGAAGAATTTATGATAACATTCTTAAGTTCATTAAGTATATGATGACCACCAACTCCGGGGAACTTTGGACTTTATTGCTGGGGCCAATTATTGGCTTACCTGTTGCACTATTGCCCATACATATTTTATGGATAAACTTAGTTTCTGATGGCTTACCAGCTATTGCATTGTCTTATGAAAAAGCAGAAAAAGATATTATGAGCAGACCACCCAGGCCACCGCAACAAAGTGTTTTTGCTAATGGCAGAGGCCTGCACATGATATGGGTGGGTGTTTTTATGGCAGGCATTGCTTTATCGCTTCAGGGATGGGCTATTAACCATGGACTGCATTGGCAAACTATTGTTTTTAATGTTTTATGCCTGAGCCAACTGGGGCATGTAATGGCCGTTCGCTCCGAAAAGCAATCGTTGTTTAGTATAGGAATATTTTCCAACAAACCGCTTATAGGTGCCGTTTTATTAGCAGTATTGCTACAGTTTGCCATCACCTATATTCCATATTTACAACTGATTTTTAAAACTGAAGCATTAACCCTAAAAGAATTTATTTTAGTTTGTACAGCTTCTACGCTAGTGTTTTTTGCAGTAGAAATAGAAAAAGTTATATCAAGAAAAATACGGGGAAATTAACCCACATTGTAGCTTCACCGTCCTTTGCTGTTAAATTTTAAGCATTATAAAAATAATTTTCAGTCTTTTACGCTAGGAGGAGGGGTAAATTATTTCTATTAAAGTATAGGGCAATTTTAATTTGTAGTACACAGCGGGCGTTCGATTTTAACACAGTTACTTCATCTTTGTACTATTTGTATTTCAAAAGCACCATACGGTAAAACTCCTCTACGGGAAGATTCGACAGCTACTATCGGCTGGTAGAAAGTTATCGCAATATTCAAGACAGAATATGCCATCGGACTTTACTAAATGTTGGTTTTATGGCAGCTTTAAGTGTTGAGCAACTAAACGCCATACGGACAGAGCACAATAATTTACAACACAAACATTCAACCATCTTTCAACTAGGCGATCCTTTAGTAAAGCGGTACGCCGAAGCGTTCAGTAAACAACTGATAACAAAAAAGAAAATGGATGTAGACTAGATAGATAAGGAAGCTAGGAAAGAAGCTATATATACTATAGCGCACAGCAATGAAAATGAAATATGTCAGAATGGATCTGCTACAATACCTGGAATAAAGTACAACTTACCGAATTTTTACAATCCAGCGGCTGGAATGAAACACAAATTTAATTGACCGTCACCCAAATCATCAGCAGGGCAATTTATCCTGCAAGCGAACTGAAAACAAATAGCTGGATAAAAGAAAACTCCGCCATATGCAAAGTGACCGGCTACGAAATGGAACAAATAACTAAAAACAAAAAATAGTCGGGTATTTAACCCGACTATTTTAGCAAAAACTTCGCCACTCGCTACACACTGTTATTTTGAAGATGTATTTATATTACTGATATTTTTTAGGTATTTACGGTAATTCCTTAACCATTATATCTTTATAAAACACAATACTTTTTGGATCATGCCCTTGTAATGCAAAAGTACCTTTAGAAATTATTCTCTTGGCATGCCCGCTGGGAGGAACAAAACCTTCTGGCTGTATCCAATCTGTCACTACAATATCATTGATCATAACAATAACATGTTTGCCTTGCACTTTAATGTATTCAGTAAACCACATATCATCCTTCACATACACTTCTTTGGTATCCTTAATATCATACAAACCGCCTGTTCTTTTCCAATCAGAATGAGAATTATTTACCTGAACTTCAAACCCTTTGTCAGGGAAACTTTCTTGTTGGTAAGTTGTATGAAAATAGATACCTGAATTTGAGCCCGGCTTAGTCATTACCTGCGCCTTAAACTCAAAGTTTGTAAACTTATGATTCATGACCGAGCCTTCGTAAAATAAGTGAGACGTTGGGCCTGCCACTTTAATACAACCATCTTCTACCGAAAAGGTACCAGGCGTATCACTAGCTTTCCAGCCATTCAGTGATTTGCCATCGAAAAGACTTATCCAACCTTTATTACTTGTGACTTTCTTTGAGTTTGAACAAGAAATTAAAGTCAATAATGCTGCAATGAATAAAAAACTTTTTTTCATAAACTAATTTGTGTTTAAACGATGCTGTTACTATTATTAAAATCCTTTTAAATTATACTGTACTAAAACATTATTAGAAATCCCCTCCCATTTATTAGGCGCATTACCAACATAGTCTACATCTTTAATTCCAATTTGACTGGTATAAAAAACATAGGCAGTACCACCAACGGCAACAGAGCCAACTATTACCATATCATAAAAGATAGCTGTTTTTTTTATCTGTAATTCGCCCATACAAAATTTATTGATTTTTTAAACAATTGTATTTTAACCGATGGTAATTATTAGCAAAAAAATGAAGTTATGTAAAATAAACATTGGGTGTAGCAATTATTTTTTATTAACAACACTAATCCTTATTATCTTTTTGATAAATTGAATTATTTCATGCCAGAGATATTACAATAAATAAGAAGGCTACATTTATTTAAACAATAATTGATTTGATGATGGTAAGAGGTATAATTTTTTAGCCCTAACAATTCTCCACCGAAGGAATAAAATTTTCACTTTGTGATTTACAAATCACTAAGTTGTAAAATGGTATGATACCATATAGATTAAAAAAATATATTTTATGCTCATATTTTAAAAAACACAATTTTAATTCTTACCAATATTAACTGGCTCAAAATCTAAAGAAATAGAATTCATGCAGAATCTTTTATGTGTAGGTGGTGGACCATCATCAAAAATATGCCCAAGGTGAGATTGACACCTGGCACAGATAACTTCTGTACGGTGCATATCAGCACTATTGTCAGTCTTGTAAACCACACTATTTTTTCTAAGTGGTTCAAAAAAACTTGGCCAACCACAAATGCTTGCAAATTTGGCTGTGGATTTAAAAAGAACATTGCCACATACAGCGCAATAATAAATTCCCTTTACATCTTTATTCCAATATTGACCACTAAAGGCTCGTTCTGTGGCTTGCTCCCTTGCTACTGCATACAATTCTTTAGGGAGTATTTTTTTCCATTGAGCATTTGTAACATTTATACGGCTGGTATCTGTAGTAGAATAATAGGGATTATTCTCATGTCCCTTTGATGCCTTTAGCTGCTGGCAATATGTATTTTTAACTATAAATAGCATACTGCCAATTAAAATAAATGCTGATTTTATTACAGACTGCATGGTTATATTTACCTAAATTTAAGAATATTTTTTATAAAAAATTGGTAGTCGCTATTTACAATAATTAGCTTACTCCTGCTTAAGCTTCCCTTTAAATACTTCCCTAAACTTTTCTAGCTCTGGCTGAATTACAAATTTACAATAACGTTGTTGAGGGTTTTGATTGTAAAAGTTTTGGTGGTAATCTTCGGCTTTATAAAATACTGTATAGGGCGCAACCTCCGTTACGATTTTACTTTTATAAGCGTTGGCTTTATTAAGTTTATCAACATAATAAAATGCTTTTGTTTTTTGTGCAGCAGAATGATAAAATATGGCAGAGCGGTACTGGGTGCCAATATCATTACCCTGCCTGTTTAATTGTGTTGGATCGTGGGCTGTAAAAAAAGCAGCCAATAATTCATCGTACGAAATCTGTGTTGGATCGTAGATGATGTTGCAGGTTTCTGCATGCCCTGTTGTACCTGTACTTACCTGTTCGTATGTAGGGCTTTTTACATGCCCGCCACTATATCCTGAAACAACAGCAATAACACCTTTTAATTGTTGAAATTTTGCTTCTGTACACCAAAAACAACCTGTTGCAAAACTGGCTGTATCTGTTTTATTTGCTTTTAATTGTCTCTTTGCGCTTGATGGTACTTTTTTAATATTGTCTGTTGCTACGTTGGTAATAATTACCCCGGCAATTGTTACATTGCCTGTTATCAACAGCATAATTAATTGATAAATTATTTTTTTCATTTATTAAAAATTTATTAATATCCTTGAAACGAAATGAATGAACATATTGTTCAATTTATGCAAAATTACCAGGTTGTTTTGTGGTAAAATATTTGTTATTTTAAAATACACTTCTTTTAACAAAAAGTACACGTTTATATTTAAAGAAATATGCCTAAAAAATTGGCAAATTAACTAAGGTTTCAAAAAACACTTTCATCTTTATGAGAGGTACTGCACAATTTTTATACACAGGAATATAAAAAAAGAGTATATGTTGGTTAATAAAAAAACACCTTACAGACTGTTGTTAAGATTAATTTGAGTAACCTGTGCCTGGGTAATATTAGCTCTAATAAAAGTACAGATAGTAATCTGTATCTTTTTTAACATCAGAATTTTAAAAAATAATTAATATTATAAATCTTGCAAACAGCTTATTTACGTGTTTGATTTTTAAATATTTAGGTAGGCCTGACAAAAGAAGCTTTTCATTAAATAAATTTGTAGGATACCTGTTGATTTCTCTAATTTACAGTTATATAATATTTCCTAAAACAAAATGAAAAACAACTTCAACTTATCAAAACACACATTGTATTTTTTCTTTTATCAATGTGTTTTAAAAGTTGGTATTAATATTTGGGTTATGCCATCCTTGTTTGTCCTAAAGCAAATAACGTACAGATTAATATAAATACTACTGAAGAATAATTGCAGTTTTTATTATTAAGTTACCTAAACAATGACAACTGTAAATAATAGATAAATTTCTTTACTATGAATATCCAAAGTATTACCAAACATATTTTTTTATTATTTGTGCTTCACGGTATCAATTAAATATTCTTTACCACTAAACCTCAAATCCATTCATATTTAAAATCACCTACATAGATCATGCTTTATTAGTAAAAAAACTCAAAACAGGAGGTTTTTTACTAATAATATCCCTTAAAGATTGATACTATTTCTGTATTTATCTTTCCATTTTAGTATTAAAATTTACGGCTAAAACAAAAGTACCCATCCAACAATCATCTATTTATAATACGATCATTACCAAGATAAAAGTTTACAAGAAGTACTAATAGCAACGTTATATTAGTAACTTTTTCGCTGATAGTATAGTTACAATAAAGCACACAAATAAACCGGGGCCTCCTTCATTTATTTATTTTTAATAATTTCTATTGTCTGGGAAAAGAATATATAGGCAAGGTTTAAAACAATATTATAAAAAAAACCTAAACTATATTATTTTAATTTAATTCTTGGATAAACTTACAGTTTAATTTTTTAAATAAAAAATTTCCAATATCAGAAAGAAGAAAAAATAATAGATGCAAATAAAAAATAGATAAGTACATTAAAATTAGTGTGTACCTTCATATTCTACTAAGAACATATTTGATGTTCTTAATATTATTCTATATCTTTTATTTTACCACCTCCAATTTTTTTGAACGACTTCCTATTAAAATTTCCATTAATTAATGGTATTTTTTTATTCACCGTTTCCGGTTATCGTAAAAAAAGAAAATGAAAAAAATTTTATTTAGCCTTACATGCTTCAGTAGTTTAATGTTTTGTCAGGCTCAATCCGGCGAATTAGATCCTTCATTTGGTATTAAGGGCATTGCTAAAACAACAATAGGTGTTTCCTTTAATTATCGAAATTATGGTAAGCATATACTGCTACAAACTGATGGAAGCATGTATTTTATTTCTGAAGCAGCAGGAGAAACAATTATAACTAAAAAAAATGCGGATGGTTCGCCAGATCTTAACTACGGACAAAATGGTATTTCAGTTTCTGCATCCTTGGCTGGATTAAGCGGAGTTTTACAAGCTGACGGAAAGATTGTTATTGCTGGCTATTGCCAAAATACTGATTACTTTACTAGTGGTAACGATATTGGTCTTGCACGATTTAATAGAGATGGAAGTTTGGATAATACTTTTGGAAAAAATGGTATAATAATAACTGATTTGGGAGATTTTGAAAGCGCATTTACAATAGCCCTTCAAATTGATGAAAAAATTATTGTTGCTGGCAACCAATATATAACAGGAGGAGGTTCCAATGTTGGCGTGATTGTCCGATACAATACAGATGGTAGCCTTGATAATACCTTTAATGAAACAGGAATACAAAAAACTGGTATTTCCAATTCCATTTCCACCTTAGTCATTCAAAAAAACGGAAAAATTATTGTAGCAGGAGATCGCATTCTTTTTCGTTATAATAGCAATGGAACACCTGATAATAGTTTTAACGGAAATGGCCAGATGATAATTTCCGGTTTTGCAAATGCAGTGGCCATTCAAAATGATGATAAAATTGTTATTTGTGGCATTTATACCATTAATGGTAATGATTATGGCTTTACAGTTTCCCGATTCAAAACAAATGGAAGTTTAGATAATACTTTCAGTGATGATGGTATACAAATAACCAACCTCGGAGGATCGAATGATATAGCTACTTCAATAGCCATTCAAAATAACGGTAAGATTATTGTTGGTGGATTTACTGGTAATGGTATCAATAATAATTTTGCAATCGTAAGTTACAATACCGATGGCAGTCCAGATATAAATTTTTCAGGTGATGGAATACAAATAACAGACTTCGGATCTTCTAATGATTATTGCAACTCAATAATTATACAAAATGATGGGAAAATTCTAGCGTTGGGTACTACTATAAACGTAGACAATTATTCTGTTGCCGCTACTCGTTACGAACCAAATGGTAATATTGATCATTCATTTGGTTTAAACGGCAAATTGGTTTATTCAATAAAGCAGGGTTCAACATTTTTTACAAGTTCTGCTGTTCAAAAAGATGGAAAAATTGTTGCAGCAGGTTATTCCTGGAACGGACAAAATTATGATTTTGCACTTGCCCGTTATAATATTAATGGCAGTCTGGATAATACATTTTCGGGTGATGGAATGCAAATGACAGATTTTGGTGTTACAGATGATAAAGCAAATGCCATAACGATTCAAAGCGATGGGAAAATTTTATTGGCAGGTACTTCTGGTGATAATTTTGCCATGAGCCGTTATAATATTGATGGCAGTGCAGATGTATCTTTTAATGGTAATGGAATTCAAACTACTGATTTTGGAACAATCGATTTTGCTACCTCCATAGTCACTCAAAAAGATGGTAAAATTTTAGCAGGTGGCACAGTGCTTGCTCGTTACAACTCTGATGGTGCTCTTGATTTAAGCTTTAATGGAAATGGATACATCACCAATATTAGCAATAGCATTGCTTTACAAAGTAATGGAAAAATAGTTACGGTATCAAAATTTTATGTTAACCGATATAATGTTGATGGCTCAACAGATAATACGTTTGGTAATTTTGCCGGTGTTCAATTTCTTTTTGATGGTAATGGAGGTTCCAATCAATGGTTGGCTGAATCTGTTGCCATTCAAAATGATGATAAGATTGTAATAGGAGGAACTTACGGTTATGATTACAGGGGACAACACGATCAATTGGCGGTAATACGATTAAACAATGATGGAACAAATGACTACACTTTTAATGGAGGAAATTCAATAATCTCTGGAGTTAATAAAATAAGTTGGGGAACATCGGTAGTAATTCAAGCCGATAAAAAGATCATTCTGGGAGGATATTCTTATAATGGGAGTAGCGATGATTTTACGCTAGCAAGGTATAATTCTGATGGCAGTTTAGATAATAGTTTTAGTGTAGATGGAATACAAACAATAATGGTTAGCGGATCACAAGACAGAATTACAAGTTTAGCTTTAGGATTTAATGGATTATATGCAATAGGTTATGGTCAATTTCCCGGAAATTTTGGAGTAGTTGCTAGGTTTTTGCTGACTGAAGGTGCTCCCCTACCAGTTAAGCTTATTAATTTTACAGGTAAGCTTCAAAACAAGACCGTTTTATTAAACTGGCAAACTGAAAACGAACAAAAGCTAGCGGGTTTTACAGTAGAACGAAGCGGAGATGGCAATAAGTTTTTCCCAATTGACTATGTAATGGCAAAGGGAAATAGTAATGTTAGGATAAATTATACAATAGAAGACTTGCAGCCATTGCTTGGAATTAATTTTTACAGATTAAAAATTGTTGATGTTAGTACACAGTATCATTTTAGTAATATCGTATTAGTAAAAACTAATAGCGATAAGTTCACTTTACAACTTTCACCAAATCCTGCAAAAAATATATTATTTGTAAGGGTAAGTGGAGTAAATGAAAAGGGGGCTTTTATAATTACAGATGCCAGTGGACGAAAATTAAATGAGATAAATATTTCTTTAAACAACAATACTACTTTTTCAATAAATGTTGATGCTTTGCCTAAAGGTATTTATAATTTACACCTATTTACAAAATCAAAAGTTGAAATAAAACAATTTATAAAGGAGTAGAAAAATATATTTATAACATGTAGTACTTCAAAGCAGGGCAGCAAAAAAATATTTATTCCCCCATTGTTGTTTCTTGAATTTGAGGTTATACCTACAAGCTTATAAATATTATTGAATTAGTTTATTAAATGCGATGTAAAATAGTTAAATTACTACAGGAAGTTGTGCTAAAAAACTACAAATTATTTTAAAAAATCGTGGCATCTTTATATTGTTCGGTTAAATATCTAATATCCCCTGAAAAGTCCAAATTCTATCAAAACCAGCAAAATTTTAATCTATGAAAACCTTCCCCCAGAAGGTTTTTTTTATTTATGTGCCCTATTGAATTTTACTCTGAAAATGTATCCCCTCCACCAACCCCATCTTTCATGTTTAAAAATGAGTAGTGAGCTTTGCGATTATGGAACACAACAATATAACGCAGGCGCAGGTAATGCAAGCCCATATAGCAGCATGTAAATCAAGCGGTATAACAGTAAAGGCCTACTGCTTGCAGCATCAGATAAAACCATCGAACTATTATTACTGGCAAAACAAATTACAGCCGCAACCGGCAGGTAAATTTATACCCATTACACCTGCACCGGCAACTGCACCGGTAAGTATAATTTTTACCAGGGGTACCCGCATTTGCTTTGAAAATATGCCACCTGTTGATTATGTAAAAAACTTATTGAACTAAATGCTGCACCTCAATAGCCATGAGCGGTATTATTTTTATAATGAGGTTGTAGACATGCGCAAGGGTTGCTATGGCCTGTGCGGCATTGTGCAAAACGAACTGAAGAAAAATATTTTACTGGGTGATGTATTTGTGTTCATCAACAAACGGCACAACCAAATAAAATTATTGCAATGGGACAGTGATGGCTTTGCACTCTATGAAAAGCGGTTGGAGAAAGGCACTTTTGAAAGGCCTGGCAAAGCACAAGGCAGCACAGATGTTTTACTTACCAATTTACAGTTACAACGTATCCCCTCTACCAACCCCATCATTATCTCTTGACTAATGCTGCATAATTTTGCGGGAGGAGTTGGTCTATAGCATTTATTTTATGCTGGTTGATATTTTCAAAAACGTAAGTAAGCCATTCGATAGGATTGACATTGTGGAGCTTGCAGGTGGTAAATAAACTGTAGAGCATGGCGCTTCTTTGTGCGGCTTCGTGGTTTCCAGCAAACAG
>JANXSK010000155.1 GCA_025352695.1 Ferruginibacter sp.
ATTTACCAATCCTTTAATTTTTTTTCCTTAGCTAAGAAATACCATTCTACCTGCTTATCAGTTAATAATAACCGTACTTAATAAAATAAGATTTTTAATGCTGAAAAAAATATTTCTTTTCATTTGTTTGTATGGCAGCGCATTTATATGCTTTGCACAGAATGATATTGACAGCTTAAAAAAAATACTAGCATCAAAATCACCCGATGATTCAAGTAGAGTTGATATATTGTTACTGTTAGGCAAAAAGTACATGGAAACAGATCCCAATTTAGCTATAGAATATTCAGGCCAAGCAAAAGATGTTGCTGCAAAAAATAATGATAAGAGAGGTATAGCAATGGCTTTAAAAGATATTGGCCTAGGTTATTATACAAAAGGTAAAAATGCGGAAACGCTGGAAAATTGGCAACAGTCCTTACTTTACTTTGATTCTATTGCAGACAGAAGTAATGTGGCCCGTTTGCTATCAAATATTGGGGCGGTATATTTTAATAATGGAGCAGAGGCAAAATCAGTTGAGTATCATCTTAAATCGTTAAAAGTAGCAGAAGAAATAAAAGACACGCTGCGTATTGCTACAGCCATGAACAACCTTGCTGCCGTATATATGATGAAGAGGGCTACTTATAGTAAAGCAAAAGAATACTTTTTAAAAGTTTTACCAATGAGTGAACGGTTAGGTGATAAAGATGCAATCGGTAACACTGCAGTTAACCTTGGAGAGATTTATTTTAAAATGGGGAATAATGATACTGCATTATATTATTATAAAAAGTCTTTAGAAGCGTATAAAAATACCGTCCACAGTGCTTATACATTAAATGATATTGGCAAGTTGTATACAAGCGAAGGCGAATATGAAATGGCAAAAAAATATCATCAACAGGCTTTTGACATTTCGGAAATACTTTCTGCACAGCAAGACATGTCTAATTCGCTTTTGGGGCTTGCTGATGTATATTCAAAACAAAATAATTTCCCCACAGCATTAACCTATTATAAACAAGCCGAATCAATTGCTACCATAATAAAAGCTGCAGACGAACTTAAAAATTCTTATCAGGGATTATCTTTTACTTATTCAGAACTTTTAGATTTTAAAAATGCTTTTAAATACCAGCTCCTTTTATCAGACATAAAGGATACCCTTTACAATACCGAAACGGATAAAAAATTGGGAAGTCTTCAATTCGATTTTGACCTGCAAAAGAAACAAGGAGAAATTAACTTACTTACAAAGGATAAACTGTATACAGCCTTACAATTAGAAAGTCAAAAAAAAGCAAAAAATGCTTTTGCCGCCGGATTGGGATTGGTATTTTTAATAGCGTTACTTATTTTTAGAAACTATCGTGAAAAAGTAAAAACAAATAAAATACTTGATCGGCAAAAGGATGAGATAGAACATTTGTTATTGAATATTCTTCCTGCGGAGGTAGCAAAAGAGTTGCAGGAAAATGGACAGGCAACACCTAGGAATTTTGAATCTGTGTCGGTGATGTTTACAGATTTTAAAAGTTTTACTGTTATTGCAGATAAAATGTCTCCGGGAGAATTGGTACAAGAGCTTAACAGCTGTTTTATTGCATTTGACAATATCATAGGTAAGTATAATCTTGAAAAGATTAAAACAATAGGGGATGCTTATATGTGTGCAGGAGGAATTCCGGTACCTGATAACCGGCATGCTCATAATATAGTAAGAGCAAGCCTAGAAATTCAGGAATATATTACACAAAATAATAGCCGCAAAGTAGAAGCTGGACTGGAGGCATGGGATTTGCGTTTAGGCGTTCATGTTGGTCCTATTGTAGCAGGCGTGGTGGGAAAAAGGAAATATGCATACGATATCTGGGGTAGTACAGTAAATATCGCTAGTCGTATGGAGAGCAACGGCGAACCGGGAAGAGTAAATATATCTGCTGCTACCTACGAATTAGTAAAAGATCAATTTGAATGCAGTTATCGTGGAAAAATCTACGCCAAAAATGTGGGAAATGTTGATATGTATTTTGTAGAAAGGGAAATCATGGTTTCTGCGGATATTTCATAATAAATATCAATATTGTAATTTTAATAAAACTGAATTCAATGTCATTATTACTCAATAGAAGTATATTCGGAAATCCTGCTAACGCAGGAAATGTTTTGTCAAGAAATGAAGCAGCGGAGTTATTTACTTCCTGGGTATTAAATCCCCATTTGCAATTGCACATGAAGCAGGTAGCACAATTAATGAAATGCTGGGCCGCAGAAAAGCAATTGCTTGATGATGTAACGCAATGGCGATGGGAAATGGCAGGTTTGTTACATGATGCAGACTGGGACCAATGGCCGGATATGCATTGCAAAAAAATAATTGAAGAATTGGAAAATAGAAATATAGATCCTGAAATTATTCATGCCATTGCAAGTCATGGTCCATTGTATTTTGGCGTTGAGCCCGAAACAAATATGGATAAAATGCTTTTTGCTTTTGATGAACTTAGCGGCCTAGTTCATGCATATTCATTACTACGCCCCGGTGGTTATGATGGAATGGATTTAAAAGGAGTAAAAAAAAGATTGAAAGAAAAATCTTTTGCCGCAAATGTTTCAAGAGTAGATATTGATGATGCCTGCAAACGAGCTAACATTGCTTTAGATGACTTGATTAATTTTATTATTCCAAGGCAGGCAATGGTAAAATAATATTTAAATAATAAAATGAACACCCATAAATGTTTGTATTAGGTTTAATAAAAATGTAGTTATCTATCTTTTTATAGATAGATAACTGCATTTTTATTTTGAAGTAAAGACTATCCTAAAAACACCTACCAATTATACTCGTAAAATTCCATAGATAAAAGTTGAATAGTACACAATTTTCTCAAATGCTATTTCAGGGTTTTAATTAAATCTTCATTCAATTTTACATAATCACTATTTTTTGCTGCTGTAGCAAGTTCAAGTGATTTTGTTGCAGCAACAATGGCCTCTTGTTTTTTACCTAATTTGGCCAGACAATTTGCTCTTTGATGTTGAATCCAAAATGCAGCAGGGTTTTGGTCTGCAGCTTTATTAAACCAGCTTAATGCCTTGTTAAGATCTTTGCCATTGTCCATATAATACATTGCTGCATTAAAATAGGGTAGGTTATCTTTTGTCATAATATCATTAATCTGTCCCATTATCTTAGCATCAACGTCAGTAGTAATCGGTAAAGTAAGTGCTGTATTTTCCCACATTAATTGTAATTCGCAAGTACTAGATTTTACGTTTGCAAACTGCATTGTAAATGTTTCAACCTTATTGCTCATCGCCATTGGTTTTATAATAACTCTAACTACATCTTCCGATTCTTTATAAGCAGCAGGTGAGGTAACATCCGTTTGTTTGGTAATGATCAACGTCCAGTTTTCTTTATCAGGAATTGAAAGAAGACCATATTTACCAGCAGCAATTTTTTTATCACCAATTATAACATCGTCACCAAAAGTTAGCGTTGTTGCACCATTGGCACCTGTGCGCCAAACTTTACCAAATGGCACCAATTCTCCTATTATTTTACGTCCTTTCGTATTAGGCCTTGAGTAAGATAATTCGACAGTTGCCAGCCCAAAATTTTGCTTAATTGTTTGGGTAGTACTTGGCTGTGGAGTTGTGAGTGTTTGTGCAAAACCCAAATTACAGCTAACGATTGCAACAATAAGTAGTATTTTTTTCATAATGTATATATTTTGAATCGCTAAATTAGTGAGTATTAGCTGTATAATAAATAAAATCAGGTATTAATTAGATTTTAATAATCTAAATAATTTATAAGATTTTTGGTAGAATTTATTATAATGTTAAAAAATTATTGCTACCACTTTATTAGAATAAAAATAAAATTAACACAGATGTTTTAAATATATATTTGTGCAATCGTTTGCATACAAATTTTCCGATTCATTTTATTAACTTTAAGAAAAAAAATAATATACTATTTTGAAATAAATGGTATATTATTTTTCTTTTTTACCCGCTTTAAAAAGGCTAGGAAAAACCATTTACAGTTCTATTAAGATTTGTTTTTTTTTAATGAGCATCAGTTAGTTTTGGTTATTAGAAGCCATCAGATTTATTTCTGATGGCTTTTAACTTTTATAGTTAATTTTTAATATTTGTAGTCGAATTTTTAAGAAGGACTACGATTTTTGTAAATGAAAAGAATATTTCTTATAAAACGGCACATTTTTGATAATGCAAATAAACCCTGTGACGTACAATTATTTTATTTCTCCCTATAAAAACATAAAAAAAGCCAACCTAAATTTTAATACTTTAGGTTGGCAATAGATCATAAATCCAATTAATTCCATTTTAAAAAAGTGTATCTAAGATTATTTATACACTCTAATATAATCTACTTCCATTGTTGAATTAGTAAATGCCGGATCAACAGGACCTCCAAAACCACCACCCATTGCAACATTCAAAATAAAGAAGAAATCATTGTTAAAAGGTAAGCTACTGGAATTGGCTGTTGTATGAAATAATACATTATCCACAAATATTTTTATACTCGTAGCAGACCATTCCAATGAATAGATATGAAATTCTGTGGTAGCATTTGCAATTACTGTTGTGGTACCATCAGCACTACCACCAAAGTGTCCGGGATAATGTAGCGTACCATAAATTGTATTTAAAGTTCTGCCCAAATGCTCCATAATATCTATTTCTCCGCAAGCAGGCCAAGGGTTAGTATTAATATCACTACCCAACATCCAAATAGCAGGCCACGTACCAATACCGGCAGCAAGTTTAGCCCTTATTTCTACCTTGCCATATGTAAACGAAAATTTATCTTTCGAGAGTAATCGGGCAGATGTATAAGCACTGCCGTTGTAATTTTCTTTGATAGCATTTATTTTTAATACGCCGCCCTGTACAATTGAATTTTCTGGCCTGCTGGTATAGTATTCTAATTCTGCATTACCCCATCCATTTGATCCTGTTCCCAAATCATATCCCCATTTTGTTGGGTCGGGTGCTCCATCTGTATTAAATTCTTCTGACCAAAAAAGTGTGGGTACAATGGCAGCCACGGTGATAGTAACAGGAATAGATTTTTTAATAGATAAACCAGCACTGCTTTTTGCCGTAACCGTAACAGTAAACGTATTGGTTCCTGTAAACGTGTATTGATAAGTAGTAGTGTTTGTACCACCGATTTTTATAACTCCATTACCAAATTCATAATCATACGATACCGCATTATAGGCAGTTGCTATAAAGGTAACCTTGCCGCTTCCATCTGTACTAATTGTTGCTGTTATTACAAGGTTTGAAGGAGCGTTAGCAGCTCCGTTATCGGCACCCGCTTTTTTACAACTTATTAAAATAAAAAACGTGAATAATAAGGTAACTGTCTTTTTTATGTATTTCATTTTCATTTTATTTATTTGTTAATTTTTGATACCATTCATTGCCATCAATAACTATATTGTGCAAATTAATGTTAATTGCTGATAATGATAGTTTTTCATACGTATTACCTCCGGTACCAAAATTTATAATTCCATTACCGGGTACCTCAAACTGTATCCTTGTGGAATTAGCGCTAGTAGATGAAGAAGTGGCATCCATAAAGGAAATTTTTTTGAACCAACTGTACTAATATCAAAACAAAAATCACCACCACTAAAACCATAAAAACCTGCTGCAGCATTGATTGAAAAGGATTGGCCTTTAGTATCAATTGTCATCGAAATATTGTTGTTGGCATTTTTTGAAAATGAAATTTCATCATCATAGCCACAAAGTGACCTTGAGTTTGGAGTTGCAGCATAATAATTTGGGGTAAATCCATCGGAAGCTCCAACACCAAAATGTCCTTGTGCAGCCTTATCAGTAACCCATATTTTTGATGAATCATTGATTAAGAATTGCACAATGGCTACAGGTATTTCGAATGCAACAAATACTTTTATTTTTTTACTGATGGTAGAAATAGTACCACCCGTACCAATTGCATTTACAGTAATGGTAAATTCTGCTGTGCCAGGGGTACTGTATTTGTAATTGATAGTACCGGAAGAAATGAGTTGTGTTTTACCATCTCCAAAATCAATTTTATACGTAATTGTATTGGTAGCAGTGGATGTGATTACTACGGTTCCGGTTCCATAGCCATAAGGATTGTTTGCATCAACACCATCAATAGTGGCCGTTAATGACATACTGAAAGCCGCTTTTAAATCTCCAATGTATAGGCTGTTTTTTTGCAGCAAGTAAAACTAAGTACAGTTGCAAAAATGAAGAGGAGTGATTTTATTTTAGTTGTCATGATTTTATTTTTT
This sequence comes from Ferruginibacter sp., assembly GCA_025352695.1. Classification (GTDB taxonomy): domain Bacteria; phylum Bacteroidota; class Bacteroidia; order Chitinophagales; family Chitinophagaceae; genus Ferruginibacter. The sequence continues at coordinate 6,333 of JANXSK010000155.1, forward strand.
TTAATTTTAATTAAGTGAAATGTCATCAAACAAATAAGTGAAATTGGCAGAACCATCTCCCATTGTTCCAAGGTTAAATATCAACACCACTTTTTTATAAGAAAGGCCGGTATCAATGGCAATAAAATCAAAGGTTAATCCTTCCCAGGTGTTGGCAGTTGTAGTAACTACTTCTTATTGAAAACTGATTGCACCTCTGGTTTGATTCACAACTTTTAAAAGTAATTTGGCGCCAACTCTTGGAAAGAAAACTTTTACTTTAAATATTTTTTTGTAATGAAATTAATAGGATTGGCTAAACTTATAAAGCTGCCACCATAAACCTTCATCCAAAAACCTAAAACATAAAATGTTTTTAGCATAACAGCGATGGTTACATTGCTAGTATAAAAAATTATTCCCGAATAAAATTTAGCTATCGCCTAAATAGATATTAATTTATACCGAATATCGATTGTAAAATAGCCCAATCTCTTTTCGGTTTGCAAAGTACGATCTATGATTTCTAAGTAAGTTAAGAGTGTATAATTATATTGCTTTTGATTGATTGCCGTTGATGGTTTTCTGCCGTGCACCTGAAATATAAGCTTTTCGGTCATTTTCTGTAATAGCGTATCTTATAAAATTAATTCAGTGTTTGTATTTTCCATTTAAAGGGATGTTTTAGCCTTCCCATTTTGGCCTAGTAAAAATGGCTACAAGCATTTTCTATTAAACATCTGCGTTTATTAGTTTTATCCAAAAGTCTTTATCATTAACAAAATATTCAGGTGAAAATCCAGTTACTTTTTTTGCTGCTTTTTCCAACAAATTAAACTGAATTTTATTATCCGGTTAAAGAACCAACAACCAACTCTCTTATATTTTATCCTGCGCAAATGAGCCAGTGGTAGGTTTGTGCAAATGAAGTTGCTAAAAAAATAATCCTTAATGCAGTCTAATTAATATTGCCAGAGGCATAAATACTTTTGCCAGTTATGTTTTAAAACTGTAAAATCTTTGTTGATAAAACTGAAATAAGACCTTAAGGAAATTTAATATATAAATGAAAAAAAAACACAAAATATTAAAAGAAGCTAATTCATTGTTGTAAATTAACAATTACTAAGTTAGTTAATTGACGAAAATAGTGTTAAAAAAGAGGTAATGTTGAAAAGGGAAAAAAAGTCGCAAGATTTATTACTTCGTAGAAAAATAGAAGAATTATTGAAAGAAAGGTTACCAACTGTAAGAAGCAATTTATTGATGAACATACAACCAAATTAATTCATGAACTTGATGTGTACCACATTGAGCTTGAAATGCAGAATGAAGAACTTAGGATTGCACAAAAAATGCAGCATTTGTCGTAAAAAAGATATTGAATTGTATGATAATGCTCCCTCAGGCTATTTTACACTTTCTAAAATTGGCGATATTGAAGCGGTAAATTTATTTGGTACAGAAATGTTGGGAAAAGAAAGCAAGCAATTAATAAGTAATCCCTTTAGCATATTTGTTTCTGAAGATACACCAGCAATTTTCAATATTTTTTTTTGATAAATTATTTTCCGGTAAAGCAAAATAATATTGTGAGGTAATACTTTCCGTAGATAATATCTTGCCTATCTATATTCACGTAACCGGCACCATCTCACCTGATGGAGGTTAATGCTTTATAACGGTAGCTGATATTTCGCAGCTTAAACAAAGCGAGCAAAAATTAAAGCAATACACAGCCGAGCTTGAAGTGTCTAATACGGAACTGGAAAATTTTGCTTATCTAGCAAGTCATGATTTGCAGGAACTACTAAGAATGGTCATTAGTTTTTTAAAGTTATTGGAAAAAGAACCTCCACTTTAATAAACGATACAGGCAAAGAATATATTCATTTTGCACTAGATGGTGCTGAAAGAATGAGGGTGCTGATTAATGAACTTTTGGACTATTCAAAAATAAGATCGTATTTAAGCAGAATGGAAGTATGAAGAAAAAGGATACACTTGGGAGTATTTTGCACTCTTTTACTGTACCACAATCAGAAGCCACTATGCCCTATTATATTAGCAACGATAATGAATTGCTTTATTCTAGTAATGAAGTTACAGGAACACCAGCAGATATTTTTATGCTGTCTTTAACTACTAACAAAACACAATCTTTTGTTGCTTTATTCGGGGTGGAAGAATACTATCCCATAGGAATCGATGACACTAGTTTTTTATTTACTCGTTGAGTGAATGCAGCCAATCACAATGACCAAGTGTACTTAGGATCTTTGAATGGACATTTATTTAAATCCCTTCCTTTTAATGAGCCCGACCAAAATTATTCTGATGCTTATCCGGTGAACAGAAAATATGTAATTCTTTCTTGTACTAAACCCGGCAGTAAAGGAAATTATGATTTGTATTTGGCAGATATGGAAACAGGCGAAAGCTGGTTGCTGAGAAAATATAATGAAGCAATTAATTCTGTTAATAATGAGTTGGGGGCTTGTTATAGCAATAAGTAGTTGCTGAAGATGCTATAAGTAAAAGAAATTACAGTAGCATTTCAAATAATTCCTGCACTTTTTATTTAAGGTCATAATGGGCCTATGTTTACAAAGTAAATACTTAATCCTTTTTATTGATTTAAGAAACTTACGTTGCTGAGAAATAAAGGCCGTGTATTTTTAGTATCAAATTTTTTTAATAAAATTCAATTTACTACAGTATCTTTTCTATCAGATAAATGGCTTGTTTAATATGATGGAATTGTACAAAAAAGGGTATGAAATATTTTGTTAGTTTAGCCATGGCTATTTTACTGCTAAATTGTTGCAGCATCCAAAAGAAAATAACGGCATCCAATATTAATCTTGCCAAAAATTGGGTAATAGCACATCGAAATGTATAGAAAAAAAATGAACTCCCACACAATTCAATTGCAGCGCTTAAAAAGGTAATCGAATTAAAATGTGCCGGTTCAGAATTTGATGTAAAGATCACTGCCGATGATTCATTAACAATCAAACATGATGCTACTTCAATAAATTGCCAATAGGAAAATCGAATTATACTGACTTAATTACATTTTAACTTTTTAATGGAGAAAAATTGCCTGATTTAAAAGAATATCTTGTCGCAGGAATTGAAACTAATTTTACTACAAGATTAGTTTTCGAAATACAACCGACTGAAATTAGTAAAGAAAGGGCTAAGATAATAGCAACAAAATTTGTTGAAATGGTAAATGAATTTGATGCGCCTGATTTGTTGTTTGAAACAATGTGGTAATCACTTGTTCTAAGTGGATAAAATTAGTTAGTGACTATTGTCCGTTTACAATTAACTACAATAATCTTATACTAAAAAGAGCTTAAAAATTAATACATGAAAAAAATTGTTGTTGTAGGTAGTGCCAATACGGATATGGTAGTAAAATCATCTACGCTTCCCTTACCCGGCGAAACATTATTGGGTGGCACTTTTTTTATGAATGCCGGAGGTAAAGGTGCAAACCAGGCTGTTGCTGCAGCAAGGTTGGGCGGTAATGTTACACTTGTTACAAAAGTGGGCAATGATATATTTGGTAAGCAAACCATCGACGGTTTACAAAAGGAAAATATTAATACTGATTTTATTTTTGTAGATGATAGCACACCATCAGGTATAGCGTTAATAATGGTAAATGAAGAAGGAGATAATTGTATTGTGGTTGCACCGGGGGCAAATGCTAACCTGCTGCCAGCAGATATTGAAGCGGTAAATGCAATCAGCGAAGCCGCCTTCATTTTAATGCAACTCGAAATTCCATTGGCAACAATTGAAGCTATTGCCAAAAAAGCAAAAGAAACTAGTCAGCCCCTAATCATTAACCCGGCACCTGCGCAAGCACTAAGCGATGAATTGCTGAATGGTTTGTTTTTATTAACGCCTAACGAAACAGAGGCAGCGCTACTTACAGGTATTATAGTGCAGGATGAAGTTACCAGTTCAAAGGCAGCCGATATTTTTTTAAGTAAAGGCGTACAGAATGTAATTATAACGTTGGGTAGGGAGGGTGCTTATTTTAAAAATAATAATGAACAATTTAAAGTTGCTGCACCACTGGTACTGGCAAAAGATACAACGGCCGCTGGAGATACTTTTAGTGGCGCTTTAACAGTGGCATTAACAGAAAATATGAACTGGCAACAGGCCATACAATTTGCAGTAAAAGCAGCCTCCATTTCAGTAACAAGAATGGGTGCGCAGGCATCAGTACCTTACCGTCACGAAATTAGTTAATCATAACCTCATTACATTAAAACGCTGCTATATGTTTGTTGTAGAAAATTACACCGTCGCCATTTTACTTTGTGTTATCACCATGCTTTGCTGGGGCTCCTGGGCTAATACAACCAAGCTAACCACCAAAACTTGGCGCTTTGAATTATTATATTGGGATTATGGATTTGGTATTTTGATTACCACATTATTGCTTGCTTTAACTATAGGCAGCAATGGGCTGCAAGGCAGGTCTTTTATGGCAGATATACAACAAGCAGACACTAATAATTTTTTATCTTCTTTTGCTGGCGGTGTAGTTTTTAATTTAGCAAATATATTACTGGTAGCGGCCATCGGCATAGCAGGTATGTCTGTTGCCTTTCCTGTGGGTATTGGTATTGCGTTGGTGTTGGGGGTAATTTTAAATTATATTTCAAACCCGCAGGGTAACCCGTTGCTGATATTTGGCGGCGTTACTTTAATTGCTGTCGCCATCGTTTTAAATGCAAAAGCATATCAAAATTTAAACGCACAATCAGCAGCAAAAGTTTCTCAAAAGGGATTGATTCTTTCTGTTGTAAGTGGTTGTTTAATGGGCTTGTTTTATAAGTATGTTGCAGGCTCAATGGTTACCAATTTCAATATTCCCGAAGCAGGGAAATTAACACCATACACAGCGCTAGTATTTTTTGCAGCAGGTATTGTTGTTAGTAGTTTTCTTTTTAATACCATCCAAATGAAGAGGCCTTTTGCAAGCGCACCCATTCCTTTTAATGCTTATTTTAAAGGAAAATTAAAAGATCATTTTGTAGGTATTTTAGGAGGAGTAATTTGGAGTGTTGGGATGTCACTAAATATTATAGCTTCCGGCAAAGCTGGTCCTGCTGTATCTTACGGTTTAGGGCAGGGTGCAACTGTAGTAGCAGCAATTTGGGGTATTTATGTTTGGAAAGAATTTGATAAAGCACCAACGGGTACAAAACCTCTCCTAAATATTATGCTGCTGTTGTATATTGTTGGGTTGGCGATGATTATAGTTTCTAAGTAAATTATTTTCTAGAAGTTGTAGGAAATTTTCATACTAACTTGAAATACTTATTAATATTTAAACTTCCTATATTATTTTCAACAATTTATCTTTATGCTGCAAAGCAGTATTGTAGCCAATCTCAAATATTTTGTCAGCTTGCTTTACGTCGTACATATCAAACATATATAAAGGAGATTCAATGAATACATTGCATTTATTTACCTTGGTGTATACAGAATTGGAAATAGCCAGATGAAAACACCTGTCTAGGATATTTTTTGTGCCCGATAAAGATTGTGTATTGATGCCATCAGCCATTTTATTTACATAAGAACCAATAATGATATCGCAAATTTTTTCAAGTGGTTCTAACGGAAAATTATTTAGTACACCTCCATCTACCAATATTTTTTCACCTATTACAACAGGTTCAAAAACTACCGGTATAGAAGCAGAGGCTATTACCGCTTCTATTAATTTCCCTTTCGATAGTATTACAGATTCTCCTTTAACGAGGTCGGTAGCAGCAACAAAGAGTTTTATTTTTAAGGCATCAAAATCATCTGTTTCTATTGCATCTCTCAATGTTTTTTCCATTGCTTTCATCGAAAAAAATCCTTCCTTATGCCATAAAAAATTGCTCCAGCCAAAATAATTATTATTCTTCATCAGTTGCAGTATTGCCTCGGGGCTACTGCCTGCGGCGTACAATGCACCTGCAACAGCTCCTGCACTTGTACCTGCAACAGCGTAGGGTATAATACCCAGCTCTTCCAATAACTTTAAAACACCCAAATGTGCAAAACCTCTTGCACCACCGCCTGATAGTACATAACCGATTGTGTTTGCCATAATTTATTATTCGTACTAACTTTTTTTAATAATTCTTATTATTTACAGGAGTAAAAATAATGGTAATCTCCTTACATTTATTGAATATAAAAGTTTAACCACTAAATTATTACAGCAAGTTTGCAGCTATTTTTTCATTGATGAATCTTGCTATTTTAATTTATTGTTCTGCCATAGCTATCGGGATATTTGGATAGTTAAAAATTACTAAAAGGCATTTAGCTACTTTTATAATATGTTCAATATCTGAAATCGTCGCAGGTGTAATTTAACGCAACAAATGCTTCGTTGTAAAACATTGTATTTGCTAGTTTTAGTTGCCTGTATGCAACGGCCCATACCAGTTATATATTTGACATCTAGTAATTTTAATTATTTTATTTAATGACTTTTGGTATGTAACGTAATTAAATACGAAAGGTTTTAAAAACCCTTTATGCCTATTTTTAGCAGAATATTCTTAAAGAACAGTGAGGTCTCCCCGATATTTCATCAGTTCAATAGCTAAAATAAGATATTAACTATTTTGCAGTCAATCAATTATAGCAACAATAAACTAATCAATAATTTAAAACATCTCAACAAAGCTTAACCGCACAGCAGGTTAAAATTATTTACCGCAATTGACTTTACAAAGCTATTTTAATTTATACTTTAAAAAAGGAAGCAGCAAAAACTTAATACTAAACCTATTTGTTATCTTACATTGCTTTTATTTTTATAATGTTTTCCCTGAAAAATCCGTTACAAAAAGATATAATTATTTACTCCTTTTTATGAACCAACTCAAGACCAACATTTTAAAACTTCTCTTTTTAATGGTATGTTTTTTAGTAGCCGGTTGTCATAATCCAGCTCCTCCTAACGAACCAAAAATTGTGAATACTCCTGAAAAGATGGATCAGCAAACTAGTGAAAGTATAAAGGATGCATTGGAGTTTGCGGTAGAACACAATGGGAAAATTGACGACAGCATTCGTTTACAGTTTATCAACGTCGTTAATCTTTTTTATAATAATAACCGCTTCGAAAATATCTGGAGTCATAAAGAAAAGTGGGAACCTTTGGCTGATTCGTTGTATCAGTTTATTGAAAATGCCAATTTCTCCGGATTGTTTCCCAATGACTATCATTTTAAAAATTTAAAATCGTTAAAAAATATACTGGATACAGATTCGTTAAAACGGATGGATGCCAACCTGTGGAAAAAGGCAGACCTGATGCTTACAGATGCATTTATGCACCTTGTAAAAGATCTTAAAGATGGCAGGCTTTCAAGTGATAGCATTACCATTAATAAAGCAAAAGTTGCCGACGGTTTTTATTCGGATCAGCTTTTACAATTAGTAACAACTAAAAAATTAACATCTTTGCTAGATGCCGTTCAACCAAAATTTCCAGCTTATTGGGAATTAAAAAATGGCATTGTTAACTTTTTGGATAGCATGGATAAGCGTACTTATACGTATGTTGGTTATCCATTTAAATCAGGCGATGAAAAGGATTCTTTAGCTTTTATTAAAACAATACAAAAGAGATTGAATGAAAGTAAATGCATTGCGTTAGCGGATGAATTACCTGATACAAATCAGTTAAAAACTGCTGTAAAAAAATATCAAAAACAAAAAGGTTTAAAACAAGATGGTGTAATATCTTCCTCATTAATTAAAATTTTGAACCTGAGTGATGCGGAACGTTTTAAAAAAATTGCGATAAACTTAGACCGGTATAAACTGTTGCCGGATACAATGCCTGAAAAATATATTTGGGTAAATTTACCGGGGTATTATTTACAGGTTTGGGATCATGATACGATGGTGATGGATTCAAAAATTATATGTGGTAAACCAGCTACCAGAACACCTTTACTAAATAGTTATATTACAGATATGGTGGTGTACCCTACCTGGACAGTACCTAACAGTATTATTGCCAAACAATATTTACCTAAATTAAAAATCGATCCTAATTATCTAACAAAGATAGGGTTGCATTTAGTGGATGATAAGGGAGAGACTGTTGATCCCACAAATATTAGTTGGGCTAAATATAAAAAAGGGATTCCTTTTAAAGTAATGCAAGGCAGCGGAGATGACAATGCATTGGGTATTTTTAAGTTTAATTTTAATAATCGTTATGCAGTGTATTTGCATGATACCAATCAGCGTTACTTATTTAAGAATGCTGTAAGGGCACTTAGCCATGGATGTGTACGTGTGCAGGAATGGGAAAAACTAGCATTCTTTATTGCAAGAAATGACAGCATGAATTTAAAATCTGGTGAAACATTGCGCTATACTGCAGATTCAATAAAAGTGTGGCTTGAAATTAAGGAACTTAAAAGAATTGGTGTAAAAAACAAGGTTTCATTATTTATTCGTTACTTTAGTTGCGAAGTAAAAAATGGTAAAATTAAATTTTACGATGATATTTACGGAGAAGATAAAGCATTAAGAGAAAAATATTTTACCGATAAATAATTAAACGATTCAATTTACTTGCATGAAATTTTTTTTATTTGCACACAAGCATTATACCAAACTATTTTTATTCTGCTTAGCAAATCTTCTCCTTACATTTTCAGTTTCAGCCCAAAAAGCAACCATAAAATCTAAATCAAAATCTTCAATCAGTAGGGTTTTTTACGGTCAGGCAAGTTTTTACGCCAATAAATTTAATGGCAGACAAACAGCTAGCGGTGAATTATTTAGTCAAAAAAAATATACCTGCGCCTGCAATGTTTTACCCTTTGGTACTTGGATAAAAGTTACCAACCTTCGCAATGGAAAGTCGGTGGTAGTTAAAGTAAATGACCGGCTTCATCCAAAAATGAAACGATTGGTAGATTTATCAAAAGTAGCTGCAAAAGATTTGGGATACATCGGGCATGGTTTGGCTAGGGTTAAAGTAGAAGTGATTGCTAAGAAAAATAATGCTTAAAAATATATACATAGCTTCTAAAAAATGGTCTTTAAAATCAGCGGCTAATTATTTTTAATTCAATGATAGTTTGTGATACTATGCAATTGGCTACACTGTTTTACTAAAATTTTCTCAATTCCTTTATTACCTTAATTATTTTTACTATTTATTACTTTTAAATTTCCAATTTCGAAACACAACAAACTTACATAAGCAATTGCGCCATTCATTATTTGTTACTTTTGCACGAAGTATAAATTACAGTTTTAAAGTTTATTAATTTTATGGCAAAAATCGCAATCAATTTAGCAACAGGTAGTCTACAAAAGGAAGAAATTATTGTAGGAATAGATTTAGGAACAACCAATAGTTTGGTGGCCATTATACATCCTGATACAAGAAAACCCATCGCTTTAAAAGAACATAACAGCAGTTCATTGGTTCCATCAATTATACATTTTAATGCTTATGGAAATGTAACTGTAGGAGAACAGGCCAAAGCATTATTGATTACAGAACCTCAGAATACCATTTTTTCTGCTAAACGTTTAATGGGCAAATCATTCAATGATATTAAAGACAATTCATCTTTTTTTTCTTACAAAGTAATTGATGACAATACCAGCAGCCTTGTAAAAGTTCAGGTAGGCAATAAATTTTATTCTCCTGTTGAGCTATCTTCTTTTATTTTAAAAGAATTAAAGCAACGGGCAGAACATATTTTAAAAACACCTGTCAATAAAGCCGTAATAACAGTGCCAGCTTATTTTAATGATGCACAAAGGCAAGCTACAAGAGACGCAGGAAAACTTGCCGGACTGGATGTGTTGAGAATTGTGAATGAACCAACAGCTGCAAGTCTTGCCTATGGTTTGGGATTGAATAAAGCCGAAGAAAAAACAATTGCAGTGTATGATTTGGGTGGAGGAACTTTTGATATTTCTATCCTCAGGATAAGCAATGGGATCTTTGAAGTGTTATCTACCAATGGGGATACTTATTTGGGTGGCGATGATATTGATAATGTAATTGTAAAATATTGGTTGCAACAATCAGGTGTTAAGGAAGAAGCGCTAAAACTAAATAAAGAATTTGCACAAGCCATCCGATTAAAAGCAGAAGCGGCCAAAATTTATTTATCAACAAATAATCTTTTTAACGACTCATTAAATGGAGATGTATTAACAATTAACAAACAAGTTTTTGAAATACTAGTGCAGCCTCTTATTGCAAAAACAATTATTTGCTGTACCAGCGCTTTAAAAGATGCAGGTTTAACCACAAAAAATATCGATGTGGTGGTGATGGTGGGTGGTTCTACCCGTGTGCCAATTATAAAAAAATCAATCAGTAATTTTTTTGGTAAACCGGTAAATGACAGCGTTCATCCTGATGAAGTAGTTGCTTTAGGTGCAGCAATACAAGCGGATATTTTGGCAGGTAATAATAAGGATGTTTTGTTGCTTGATATTACACCACTTTCGCTCGGTATAGAAACAATGGGTGGATTGATGGATGTATTAATTGCCCGTAATTCAAAAATACCCAACAAAGCATCAAGGCAATACACCACACATAAAGATGGACAAAGTGGTATGAAAATTGGCGTATATCAGGGCGAAAGAGATATGGTAAAAGACAATAGAAAATTGGCTGAGTTTAACTTAACAGGCATACCAGGTATGCCTGCAGGATTACCAAAAGTAGAAGTAAGTTTTTTGATAAATGCAGATGGAATTTTAGTGGTAAAAGCAAAAGAATTAAGAAGTGGAATTGAACAAAGCATCGAGGTCAAAGCACAACAGAATTTAACGGATGCAGAACTTGAAACAATGTTATTGGATTCAATTACCCACGCAAAAGAAGATATTGCTACAAGGGCTTTGGTAGAAGCAAATAATGAAGGGGGGCAACTTCTTGAGACTACAGAAAATTTTGTTCAAAAAAATACTGCCCATCTTTCACAAGAAGAATTGATAGCAACAGCTGCAGCCATGCAGGCTTTACAATTGGCACTTACCCTAAATGATAAAGATATTATCCATGCAAAGGTTGAAGCGTTAAATGAGATTTCAAGGCCATATGCAGAGCGTATAATGGATACAGCCATATCATTGGCCATGAAGGGGAAAGCAGTTTAAATTTAAAAGGTATTTTCTTTTCATAAGGATAAATTCTTTTGATAAAATCCGACAGCTGTGATGAGTAAATGCCTGTGCCAGGTTCATTTAAATGAATCTCATCTCCCAAATAATCATCCCTAAATGAATGAGCGTTTTCAAAATGCAGGTAATTTAAATGATAGTCAATTGCGATACTTACAAATATTGAATCTGCAATTTTTTTAAAATTTTCTTTCCTGTTAGGAGAAGTAATTTTTTCGGGTGCAGAAACAAATACAACAATGCTGCCTGCTTTCTGCAGAGCAACTACTGTGTTCCTTAAATACGTTATTTAATTGTTCCATAGCTTAAGTGAATTAGTTTTAACATTATATAATCCTGGTGCGTTTGTTTTGATATTTTGGTGAATATTTATAAATCCTTTGTAAATATTATGATCGAAAACAGTCAGCTGATTTGCTTTAATAAATAAAGAAGTTCGGTTGTACTTATCAAAGAAGCTATATTTTGCAAAAGGAAAAAAGTTTTATCAATGGTGTTAAAAAAACAGCCAGTTGCATGTGTTTATTAATCGTATCATTGTTTAAATAAAATAAATAATGAAAGCGTGTTTTTAAGATTACATTTTTTAATAGCAAACCCATATCCAACGAAATGATTACCAATTTTGGGGCTTTGTGTTGTTGCAAATAAATAGTGGAAGTAAGCATTATTTCTTCCTGGTCTGCGCCACCGTAGCCAAAATTATAGCTGTTTAATTTTGTTGCAGAGTTTAAATAGAATGGATTAATTTCGAAATGTACTCTTGAATTTCCTAAAAAAGTATATCATAATTAGTACTACCTTTTGTTAGTTCATCTGTTTTTATAAAGAAAAGTTGCGGCCATCTTTTTTGTAAATGTGGTCAAACACCAGGCCTGTCGCGTAAGCTGCCGTTGAAGTAATGATACAAACAAGGATCAGTTTTTTATATAGATTACTAAAATTAAAAGTATATAAAACTTAATTTTTTAAAAATCCCCATACAATAAAAGTAAAGCCAGCTTTTTACAATAAGACAATGAGGATAAATGTTATTAATAGATTTAAATTTTTTCTTACACTGCCTTTTTTGTTACCGCCGAAAGGAATATAAGCACAATCTCTAAACCAAATTGAAAGAGAGATATGCCAACGCTTCCAAAATTCCCAGATATTAATAAATTGGTATGGTCGGTTGAAATTGGAGCAAAGATCACTGCCCATGCAAGGTGCAGCGCCAATAGCAATATCAGAATAGCCTGAAAAATCAGTATAAATCTCTATGCTAAAGAAAAATACAGGCAACCAAACAGGTATAGTTCCTGTATGACAAGGATTATTAAATATGGCATCAGCAAATTGTCTGATTCTGTCTGCAATAACCAATTTTTTAAAAAATTTTCAGGTCATCAATCTTATCCCTTCATATAATTTTTGTGATGAAAATCTTTGTTCTTTAAAAAATTGAGGAAAAAGATGTTGCGGTCTTTCAATATGCGTGCTACCAGTTGTGGATAAAACATAACATACAATGCATAATAATCAGGATGCTTGATTGCTTTTTGTCTACTGCGGTAAACTTCAATTGCATAACTTAGAGATTAAAAAGTATGAAAAGAAAGTCTAATGGGAAATATCCAATTTAAAAGAATAAAATTACTCCCTGTAACTTCATTGATGTTATAGATAAAAAAATCATAGTACTTAAATAACCCCAATAAGGCTATATTGGCAACTATACTTATGATGAGCCAAAATTTTTTATTTTGTTCTTTTTAAATGAGTAGCCCTGCTGAATAATCAACTGCAATTAAAAAAAAATAATCTGTAAATATGCCAGAATGAATGTGGCAAAAAAAATACAAAGGAAAGTTTTATTAAAAGAATTTGCTACAAGATTTATTACAGGTAACAGCATTGTTTTTCAGGCGTAAGTATGCCGCAGGATGCAGGTGATTTTTCTTTTATTACAAAACGGGTTGTTAAATTTATTAATACTTTGCCGGAAGAAAGCCGGTATATAAGGGATTTAAAAAGCTGGGTAGGTTTTAAGCAGGCTGGTATTGAATATAAACGGGATGAAAGGGTACAAGGACAATCAAAATACAAGCTATCAGCATTGCTACAACTTGCCTTAAACGATATATTTAATTTTTAGTGAACTGCCCATTGGGTTTATTCTTATTTCAGGTACACTTTCAATAGGTTTTTCGTTGGTATACCTGGGTATAACCTTGTATAAAAAGTTGGTGTACGGAACAGTACCAGAAGGATTTACTGCATTGATTTTTGCGATTATTTTATTTAGTGGGGTGCAATTGACATCGCTTGGTATTATTGGTCAGTATGTAGTACGTATTTTTTTTCAACTAAAGCAACGACCACTTTTTATTGTAAAGGGCAAAATTATAAAAGGCAAACCGGTAGATGAATAAGCAATATGTTCAGCAATATGGCCAACTTGAAACTACACACTTGTGGTTTATCTTTCGCCAAAAGATACTTATACAAACTTTATAAAAATATATTTTAGCTCAACTGATTGGTAAATTAAAAATTTTAAATGTGGGTGCAGCAGCGGGCACTTCATCAAAATGGTTATCTGTCTTTGGTACTGTAATTTCTATAGAAAATGAACCACTGTTTTTTCAATACCAGAAAGCGCAGTCTATTGTGGTTATTAACGCATCGGTTATTGCCCTTCCATTTAATAAAGATGAATTTGATATGGTTTGTGCATATGTTATTGAACATGGAGCGGATCATGAAAAAGCCTTGTTAGAATTACAAAGAGTATGTAAAACAGAAGGTATTATATGTATAACGGTACAGGCATATCAATCCTTATGGTCGGTACATGATGAAGTGAATGGCCATCAACGAAGATATATAATAGCGCAACTAAAGGTACTTTTGAAAGTTCAACAGAATATCGATATTAAGTATACGTCCTATTTTAAAACTATTCTTTTTGTGCTTATTTATCTGGTAAGAAAATTAGAAAAGTTATTCAGAAAAAACCGACAAAATAAAAGTTCAGATTTTGAGTATTATAAAACAAATAGCTTGATAAATAAATTGTTTCAGGTGATATTTGGAGTTGAAATTTTTCTGTTAAAATTATTCAGGTTGCCTTTCAGGGTTTCTATAATTATGAGTATTAAAAAATTGGACAACAAAACACGTTCCCAGATATAGTAAAATTAGAAGCATAAAACTTAATGAAATATACCAGGTATATTTAACAACTTGGGGATCATACTTAAATTTCAGCAAATGGCTCCCGCTTGGTAAATTAATAGCCATAAAAGTGATATTAGCTTTTTGTATTGTAATTGGTTTTTCATCTATAAATGCTTTCCACCCGGGATAAAAATTTTGAAGATATACGATGGTAGAAGGATAGGTATTATTGACTTCACATGATATCGAATTTGCAGAGAAGTTTGTAATATGAATAGCGTCGTTGGTTGAATGTTGACCTATTACAAACCGATTAAGATTGCTTGCTTCCGAATCTTCAATGGCAAAAGCATCTGTAAGTAAATGTTGAACCTGAAAATTATACAGGATAGTATCAGCAAAATAAATTATCGGGTTTTTAAAAACTTTTTCTTTGACAGCGGAAACATAAAACTTATCCTGAGAAGATAAGTTGCCCGGTGTAATAAAATAGTCATTTCTGCCAATTTGTTTTGTAAACGGTAATTTACTACCGGTGAGTTGTAAATTATCTAACGAGTTAAAAATATTGGCATGTATTGAACTCATTTTCGGTAGTGGAAATTTTTCCATATTCCTATTTAATAATCCACTGACACTGGTAAATTTTTTAGCACCAATTATTGTTGTAGGTAAACTATACTGCGTAGTTATAAAAAAATCGGTGATACAAAAAAGCAGCAATATTTGTACTGTCTTTTTGTAGGGCAGTGTAAAGTAAAGTAACAATAGTAGTAACAATACAATTGGCAATTGTAATAAAAAACGTTGAATAAAATTTAATTGGGTAAATAAAGTCGTTATATTATTTAAGCTAAATGCGGGCTTAATAATAATTTCATTTTTTAAAATTAATGATAATATTATGGCTATCAATAATAGGGTAAGCAACGAATAGAAGGTTAGTTTTTTAAGTCTTTTAAGTTTAGCCGGATCAGTAGAATTTTCAACATCATTCATTGCATAGCCTGCAACTAAAAGCAGCGAAAAAATACCAAATAGCCTGAATAATGCAGGATGTCTGAATGTATTTACCAGCGGTAAAATAGTATAAGCTAACCGATGTAAAAAAAAATGATTGCCCAATGCCAGCGAAAACATTACTATACCAGTTATCAGAAAAAATAGATTGTTCTTTACTTTTAAAAAGCTTTTATTAGTGAGAGCGTATAATAAAAATAACAATGGAATAATACCGATGTAGGAGCTTCTCATCAGTGGATCTGTTTTAAACCAATTTTCATTTGCAGAAGTACTAAATGGGGATATAAAAGAAATTATTGAATAAGCAGATAGGGAATTTTGCTGCGCAAATTCCAGGCTTTGTTTTTTACCTCTTTCAATAAATGGCAGGTGGTTAAAAAACGAAATTATAGCTGGTAAACTCAGTAAAATAAAAGTGCAAAAAACTATAACTAAGGGTAAACTAATTGTAGTAATATACTTCCATTTTGTAGGATGGCTGAAAAAAGTAAATAATGTAAAAGCTACTAAAAAATAAACATTGATAATGAAGAGTGCAGGATAAGATCCGGTAAATAAAAGAAATAGAAACAGACCTGTTAAAATGGAATCTTTTACCCTGTAATTTGTACTCATTCTTTTAAAATAAATAATAATAAATGGTACATAACAGGCGGCACTTATACAAACAAAAAACTGCACACTGTCTGTCATAAATCCGCTAAATTCATATGCCAATCCAATTATTAATGAAGTATAATGGCTGTATCCAAATTCTTTGCACAAAAAATAAAATCCAATACCGGCAAAAGTTAAATAACTCAGGAACTCTAAATGAAATCCATACAAGGAGTAGTTTGTGCAAAAACTAAATATCCATATTACGGGGTTAAATGCGCCGCTTTGCATGTCTGCATGCAATGGATATCCCATATTGATAAATGGTGTCCATAAGGGTAATTCTTTATTATTTAGTGCATCACTTATAAGGGTGCGTATAGGGTAATAATAGGTAAGTGCGTCGTTTTTTAAAGTAAATAAATGAAAGCTTAGCGGCCAAAAAATGATAGCAGTGATTAAGGGAAAAAATACAAAAGGATTTGTGATTATTTTCTTTAACATGCCTTTTTTTATTTATTTCTCAATTTTAATGGAGAATTTTTAAATGCTTTTTAAAATGGACTTAGTAAGATTTTTAATCACATGATATATGCTAAAATCCATTTTGCTGTTGCTAAGTGAATTACATAGCTGAAAAATGAATTAGAATAAAAATATAATAATCTCTGGCAAAATTTGGCAGCTATTTTAAATTTGGCAGAAATATTTTTTATTTATTTTAATTGAATAAAACGGGTAACATATTTGCCAATCATATCAAACTCAATATTAATTGAATCGCCGGGTTTTAAAAATTGCATATTGGTGTATTGAAAAGTGTAGGGTATAATAGCAACAGTAAAATTATCTTTTTGGATATTAAAAATAGTAAGGCTAATTCCATTTAAAGCGATAGAACCTTTTTCGATAATAAGGGCTGCAAATTTTTCATCAAACGCAAAAGTGTATTCCCAGCTACCATCTTTTGATTTTACTTCCCAGCAGGTAGCAATTGCATCTATATGACCTTGTACAATATGTCCATCAAGTCTTCCATTCATTTGAAGACACCTTTCTAAATTTACGACGTAGTTTTTTTGCCAACTATTAAGATTGGTCTTTAACAATGTTTCCTCAATGGCAGTTACTCTATGTAACCCTTTATCTACTTCTTCTACAGTAAGACAAACTCCGTTGTGAGACAAACTTTGATCTATCTTTAAATTATCAGACAAGGGAGATGCTATCCAAAATGTTTTGTTTGTACCTGAAGAAATAATGTCCCTCACAATACCTGTTCTTTCGATTATTCCTGTAAACATTTATCAAAAATACTTTTTTTATCTTTTTGAATTTTGAAATTTAAATATTTCTACTATCTTTGCATTTCTAAAAAAAACTACCAAAGGAGGTATATCAAATGTTAATAATAGATTCAAAAGATTGCGAAAACATAGACAAGGCGTTAAAAAAGTATAAGAAGAAATTCGAAAAAAGCCGCGTACTTCTTCAGTTAAGAGAAAGACAGGCTTT
>JANXSK010000168.1 GCA_025352695.1 Ferruginibacter sp.
AGCATTTAAAAAATTAATCTATAAGTAAGAACGGATTGCATGGCAGGAAATGCTCCTATATCGCCAATTCCAACGTTGTGGTTTGTGTCGTCACCCTAATCGTTAACTGAAGTTTTTTTAGTAGTATCTTTTAGCAATTCATACTTCGTTAGTTTATTTTTCGGTGCGTTCCATACACAGGGTTTAATGATCGATAAATAAGTTTGATTTAATAGAACCAACCGGAAAGACGAGGCAAACTTTATACATGTTTTAAAGAAAATTAATAGGTTAACAGCTTGGTTCTAACAGCATACAAAATTTTAAATGCAACACAAGTATATTTGCTGTGCCGATAAAGAAATTATAAACGAACCATTGAAGATGATAACAAAAAAAACATTTTTATTTATTAGTGCAACCATGTTTTGCATATTAATGCTCTCCTGCAAAAAGGCCAACACCACCACAACTCAGGTAGAAACCCCACCAGCAACAAACACCGCAGTTGCATTAGCAGGTAATGCATACCTCACCCAATTACCGCAGGGTGCAACAGAAGAAATTACGGATAATGGCTTAGGTAACTGGACGAATAAGGAAAGTGTAACCAGCACTTATTTCAGCCTTGGGCAAACAGGCCAGCTAAGCGTAGCTATAAAAGCCAAAGTATCGCCAACCGGCAGCAGCGTTGTGAGCGTAAGCATTAACGGTACACCATTTACAATTAACCTGTCAGGCAGCGAATACAAAACTTATTTTGCCGGAACAGTTACCATTACAACAACAGGTTACGTAAAAGTAGATTTAAAAGGAATCAGTAAAACCGGTAATTATTTTGCAGATGTATCTGCCGTTATGATTGGAGGAACTGCTGCCACGGGCAACCTGGTTTTCGCCAATGATCCGGCAAATTTTTACTGGTCAAGGCGAGGGCCTTCCTGTCATTTAAACTATAATACGCCGCCAGGAGATAAGGAATATTTTTACAGCGAACTAACGGTTCCGGTAAACGAAGATAAAATTGCTTCGTATTTTATGGCCAATGGTTTTGGCGAAGGATATTTTGGTATGCAGGTAAATTCTGCTACGGAAAGAAGGATATTGTTTTCAGTTTGGGATCCTGCGCCGGGGCAGGGACAAACAACTTTATTAAAAAAAGGCACCGGTGTAACAGCCGGTATATTTGGAGGCGAAGGAACCGGAGGACAAAGTTACCTGGTGTATAACTGGAAAGCGGGCAACACCTATAAATTTCTTACCAAAGCAAAGCCGGATGGATTAGGCAGCACTGTTTATACTTCCTGGTTTTTTGCACCGGAAGATGGCAGCTGGCGATTGATTGCATCTTTTAGCAGACCAAATATCAATACATACCTGACTGAGTTTTACGGCTTCGTTGAAAACTTTGATCCCGGGCAGGGCTATCTATCACGGCAGGCTGAGTGGAACAATCAGTGGGTGTACATGGCCGGCGGTAGCTGGAGCGAAGTGACTGAATTTAAATTTTCTGTAGATGCAACCGCTGCCAATAAGCAACGGCTGGATTGCACGGGTGGTGAAGAAAACGGACATTTCTTTTTAAAGAATGGCGGCTTTTTTAAAAATGGAATTGCAGCCAATACCTTATTTACAAAACCAGCAACTGGCATATCGCCCACAATTGATTTTAATAGTTTGCCATAATGGTTTGATCAATATGCCTGCAATTGTTAGTACGCCTTAAATAGTTGAAATGATTTTAAAACCACCGCTTTGATAAAAGTTGAAAAAAGGTATTGCGTACAAGTGAGTGACACAACGATGCTTAATTGAAAAACAAATGCCTGTTCCCAAACATTTTTTTTAGTACGCAGTGTGGTTGTTAAACTCACCAGGTACGGTTGAAAAATGGTTAGCTTTCACCAAATTTCTGAGCTTTCAGTTACATGCATCAGTTTTTGCAGTAAACCACTTAACTTGGTGATTCCTATCATTATAATTATTAAAAATTTTTTTGCCATTAATAATGGATTTTTATTTGAGCCAATAAAATTCAATTTATGAAACATGCATTTTTTCTTGTTATTTTCTGTTTGTTAGTAACCTGTTGCAGCGTTGCAAAACAGTTGCCCGATAATAAATTGTTGCCTCGTATTGCCATTGCGGGTATAGCCATAGAATCAAGTACGTTTTCACCGGCACACACCGATGAAGCCGCTTTTCATGTGCAATATGGGAAAGCAGTTTTTTCTAGATATTCATTTTTTGCGGCAGACTCACCGCTTTTGAAAAGGGCCGTTTGGATACCTACATTAGGTGGCCATGCATTACCCGGCGGTGCCGTAACCCGTAAAGCATATGAGTCGCTGGTAAATAAAACCTTGGATTCGCTAAAAAATCATCTTCCCTATGATGGCCTTTATTTTGATATTCACGGAGCCATGAGCGTTACAGGATTGGATGATCCGGAAGGAGATTTTATTACAAGGATCCGTAAGCTTGTTGGCACTAAAACAATCATTTCTACTTCCATGGATTTGCACGGTAATGTATCATGGCGGCTGGCAGCAAATACAGACTTAATTACCTGTCACCGGATGGCGCCACATGAAGATGCGGAGCAAACCAAAAGACGGGCTGTTGAAAACCTGCTTGATAGAATTGAAAACGGAAAAGGAAAGCCTGCTTATAAAGCCTATATCGCCATACCTATATTATTGCCTGGTGAAAAAACAAGTACAAGGATAGAACCGGGTAAGAGCATTTACGCTGCGGTTGCACCGGCTGCAGCGCAGGAAGGAATAGTAGATGCTGCAATATGGATTGGCTACGCATGGGCTGATGAACCTCGCAATCATGCTGTGGTAATGGTAACCGGTGACAACCTTGAAAAAGTGAAAAAAACCGCTGAGCAATTGGCGCAAAAGTTTTGGAATTTGAGAAATGATTTTGTTTTTGTGGCGCCTACGGGTTCTTTGAAGGAAGCATTGACGAAAGCACTGGCGAGTAAAGTACATCCCTATTTTATAAGTGATTCAGGCGATAATCCTACGGCAGGCGGAGCTGGAGATGTTACCTGGACTTTAACTGAAATACTTAAAAATCCTGCCTTTAAAACAGGGGAGGGCACAACGCTTATTTATGCTTCTATCCCAGGTCCTGATTTTGTTAAGAAGGCGATAGCTGCGGGGGTGGGACAACATATTGATGGCTATGCTGGTGCCGCTGTTGATGCAAGGTTTGCGCCGCCTGTTCATCTTTTTGGAACTGTGCAATCCATTGTTTATGGTGATAAAGATGCCGAAGTAGAAGTGGTAGTTAAGGTTGGAAGCGTACAGGTTATTGTAACGCAAAAACGCAAACCATATCATAAAGAAATTGATTTTACCAGGCTCGGCCTTCAACCCCGCAAGTCGGATATTGTGGTGGTAAAAATTGGTTACCTCGAACCTGAATTATATGCAATGAGAGCAGATTGGCTGCTTGCACTTACACCTGGTGGCGTAGATCAAAACATAGAAAAGTTACCTTATAAAAGAATTGAGCGACCCATGTTTCCACTTGATAAAGATATGAAAGCGCCAGACCTTTCTGCTAAGCTGGTGCCATTGTCTGATTACTTGAAATAGATGAATGGCTGTGACTATTTTACTTAGTGGAGTTTGTGCTGATGACTTAGGAGAGAAAATATTTTTTATTTTTTAAAAGATATAAGGTGAGCGTTTTAAAATTTCACCATCATTCGTGAGGCCACAACGAGAAGAAAGAAAATATTTATTACACGTACAGCGCCATGAAAAAAATACAGGCATTTAATATCATAAAAAACAAGGCTGGCAAGGATATCCGAAGGCTATCTTTAACTTTAATCCTGACTGCAACACCCAAAAACATTAATATTGCCAGGCCTCCGGAAGAAATTAGTAAAATAGGATAAAACTTTAAGCCAACCAACAAACCACCTGCTCCCAATATTTCTAAAATTGCGGTAAGTGTTCCTACCTTCTCAAGTCCAAAACGCTTGAATTCAATTTTCATTTCGGGTGATGTAAAATAAGCAATTCCATAAGTGATAAAAGAGAGGCTTGAAATTAAAATCAGTATCGTAAGTACCATCATTGCTACACTAATTTTAGTGAAGCATAAGCAATAAAAAGACTTAGTATTAGCAGCAATAAAGAGGGTACATGCTTTTGCCAAGAGTTGCGAATTTTAAAGTGGAAAAATTGCGCTGATACCATGAGAAAAGCCATAAGCAGTGCCGGAATCAATATCAAGGCCGGATACCAAATACCCGCAACCAACAAGGTTGACAAAACTATTTTAGTCGCCCCTACCAGGCTACGGGTTAAATCACTCAAGCCATATTGTCTAAATTCTTTCACGATATTATCAAAACGAAATATCCAAACATATCCAATTGACAAAGCAACAATAACTTGTGCGATGATAGCGTATTTAGTCATTTGTTTTAATTTTTTTTCCTTTTTTATTAAGAGTTCGCATAATTTTTAGTTTTACGAAGTTTTGTATGGACTTATTCTTTTTGCCGAAGCTAAAAAGCGTGTCCGTTTTACC
>JANXSK010000181.1 GCA_025352695.1 Ferruginibacter sp.
TATCTTTTACCTAATCCTTCATTATTAACGGGTAGTATTTCGGTTTTTGTTTTCATTACACAATAGATTTTCTATCGCATTAAATATGAATTTTTACTATTATTCTAGTAGTTTTAAGCTTTTGATAATATTGTAAAATCAATTATTACTAGTTATAGTTAAAGGGTGTACAACTACGTGTTTTTTTGTAAAATACGACGTTAATATTATTTTTTTGAGTCCATAAAACAAAATCAATAAAGTTTTGTAATGATTATTAATTCTCATAAATAATGTCTTCATGAAATTTAAATGTATAATCGTTTCCTCTCTTTTTATTTTACTGCTTTCTAAAAGCTATAGCCAAAATTTTCTGCCTGTTGATGAAGGTTCCTCAATAAAATTTTCCATTAAAAATTTTGGATTTTCTGCAGGAGGAACTTTTACCGGCGTTAAGGGTAATATAAAGTTTGATGCTGCTAATGCGGGGGATGCCAAATTTGATGTAAGCATTAATGCTACTAGTTTAAATACCAATAACCAGGCAAGGGATAAGCATTTGCGAAAAGAAGATTATTTTGATGTAGAAAAATATTCCACTATCAACTTTAGATCCTCTTCAATAAGCAGTATAAAACCGGAAACATTTTTAATGCATGCTAAGGTTACAATTAAGGGCACAACAAAAGAAATTTCTTTTCCATTTACAGCTACCGCACAAAATAACGGTTATCTTTTTGTAGGCTCATTTAAAATTAATCGGCGAGATTTCGGAGTTGGTGGATCAAGTATGGTGTTGGCAGATAACCTGGAAGTATCATTGTCAGTTTTTGCCAAAAAAAAATAAACACCTCCGATAAAAATATATACTTTTTGACAAGTAAAATTATTGAGCTTATTAGTTTTCTACAAATTACAACAACTTGAAGGCAGAAGTACCAAAAAGGTATTATGCAAAAGAGGGCAACAATGTACCACCGAGCTTGATGGCCGGGCCAAAAATTTTTATAGCTTTAAAAGAAGGTTCTTGTACCTGAAAAACTTTCCCTGAATTCTTTGGGCGTGCAAGATTTTTTCTTTTTAAATAACCGGTTAAAGTTAGAGATATTATTAAAGCCGCAACTGTAAGATACTTCAGCTATGGAGTTGGTAGTGTCAATTAAAATACGGGAAGCATGTCCTAATCTAATTTCATTTAAACTGTCAATAAAAGTAATGCCAGTACGCTTTTTTATAAACCGGCTAAACGATACTTCGGTCATGTTTACAAGCCTGGCAATATTTCCTAATGTAATAGGTTTGTCATAATTTTTATTCATGTATTCAAAAGCTTTCTCCAGTCGCCGGCTATTAAAATTTAATTGATAGTCATTGTTGAAACTTGCTTCGGATAAAGTTCTTATATCCCTTGTTGTAGAAAGATCATGTAAAATATTGATTAGCGACATCACCGAATCGAAACCGCTTTTTTGATGTAAAGATATTATACGGGGATATATAGATTGGGTTGCTTCTTTTGAAAATAAAACACCCTTGGTTGATAGATCAAACATTTTCCGAATAAAACTTAACTGGTTTCTGCGGAGCATTTTTTCGTCAAAAAGATCCTTGTGAAACTGTATTGTTACTTCCTTAATTTCATCGCTTATGCACTGTCCTGTAAACCATGCATGCGATAAATTAGGGCCAACTAGTACCAATTCTAATTCATCAATCAAATCAATGTGATCACCTACTATTCGCTTTGCACCCTTGGCATTTATGATTAGGTTTAATTCAAATTCTTCATGATAATGCAATGGAAAATTAAATTCTTTTTTTACCCGGCTAAAAATTGTAAAACAATCATTTTGTGTTAATGGAGTAATTTCTCTAACTATATTTTTGTTCATTTTCAATATAGATTATGTGTTAATAGCAAAAATGCAAAATAAATTTACGTCAATTAAAATTAAAATAATATCAATAGTACATTAAAGTTTATACATTTTATTAGGAGCTTAGATCGCTGTATATACTTATTTGCCTAAGTATTTTGGAAAATTAAATGATGCTTATTAATTAAAATTAAGATAATATAGTATTATCTTTTAGATAGTTGATTTACTTAATTTTGAGATACTTAATTAAAAAATATTTTTAAAGCTGTTTAATTTAAAATTTATTTAAGTAGACTCATCTAAAATGCGAATTTTTAAAAAAATAATTTCACTTTTTATACTTCTCTTTTATATGTTATTGGTGGCGGAAGTAACCACAGCACAAACTGCAGATAATGAAGCTACTCAAGAAACAAGGTATCTTTTAAATAATTTACATAAGCAACTTACTCAGGGGATAATGTTTGGGCATCAGAACGATCTTGCTTATGGCGTTGGCTGGAAATATGAGGGCAAAAGAAGTGATGTAAAAGAAACTGCTGGTCAGTATCAGGCTGTGTATGAATGGGAGCTAGGCCGATTGGAAATAGATGCAGCTGAAAATCTTGATGGGGTTTCTTTTAATAAAATGAAACAATATATTGCTGATGCATATCAATGTGGTGGTATGATAACAATTAGCTGGCATCTTAATAATCCATTGACGGGTAAAACAGCCTGGGAGTTTGCACATGGAACTGTTGAATCAATTTTGCCTGGAGGTAGTAAAAATGAGTTATACAAAAGCTGCCTAGATAAAAAGGTGGCTTTTTTTCTGCATTTAAAAGCAAAAAAGGGTGAATTTATTCCAGTCATTTTTCGTCCATTTGATGAACAAAACGGAAGCTGGTTTTGGTGGGGGAAAAACCATTGTACATTAGAGCAGTTAAAGCAGCTCTGCCGTTTTACTGAAACCTATTTACAGGAAGTGAAAAATGTTCACAATCTTTTAGATGCATTTAATACGGATCGCTTTGATTCTATTGAAGCATATCTTGAGCGATATCCCGGCGATGCGTATGTGGATATAATGGGCTTTGATATTTATCAAAAGGGTGATATACTTGTGAATGATAAACTTATTGCAGAAGTGGATAAAAGCCTTACCTTATTGGAAAAGATGGCTGCTGACAAAAATAAAATACCAGCACTTACAGATTTTGGATACAACACTGTTCCTGACAGTCTTTGGTGGACAAATGTTTTTTATAAAGCGTTGAAAAAGCATACAATTGCTTATGTGCTTGCATGGCGAAATGCAGGAAAAAAATCTACTGACGAAATGGAGTTTTATATGCCTTATAAAGGTCAGCTATCAGCAACAAATTTTAAAATTTTTACCTTAACAGATAAAATTATTTTTGAAAAATGAAGTAAGGGAAAATAATCTTTATTCCAAATAATTATTTCGCTTCAACTTACTAAATAAAAAATATTTATACTAAAAAAGTATTTTAATAATACGGACTATACCAGTAACTAATTATAAAACAGTAACCGCAGATTGATTAAATAAAACCTTTATGCATCAACAATTTAAAAATAGATTAATACAACTTAATCAGGACCAGCATGCATTACTTTCAAAAAAAAATAAAAAAATATTAAACGGAAATGGTGTTTTTGATAGATACGAAAATACAGTTCTTACTGCTGCTCATACCCCAATAAATTGGCGATACGATTTAAATGAGACAACCAACCCATTTCTGATGGAGCGCTTTGGTATCAATGCAGTTTTTAATGCAGGTGCAATTAAATGGAAAGACAATTATTTATTAGTTGCCAGAGTAGAAGGAGGAGATCGAAAGTCGTTTTTTGCTATTGCAGAAAGTGCAAATGGAATTGACAATTTTATTTTTTGGGAATTCCCAATAACAATGCCCGAGACTGATGTGCCAGATACCAATATTTATGATATGCGTTTGGTAGATCATGAAGATGGCTGGATATATGGGCTTTTTTGTACAGAAAGAAAAGATCCTACTGCTGCACCCGGCAACCATTCTTCTGCCATTGCCCAATGTGGTATAGCCAGAACAAAAGATTTAGTGCAATGGGAGCGGCTGCCAGATTTAAAAACGCCTTCTGCACAACAAAGAAATGTGGTATTGCATCCTGAATTAGTTGATGGAAAATATGCTTTTTATACAAGGCCGCAGGATAGTTTCATTGAAGCGGGAGAAGGCGGTGGAATTGGTTTTGGGCTTGCCACAGATATTACCAATGCAGTGGTTGAAAAAGAAATAGTTATCGACCCCCGGGTTTATCATACCATTGCAGAAATGAAAAATGGCATGGGGCCTGCTCCTATTAAAATTACTGACGGTTGGTTACACCTTGCGCATGGAGTTAGAAATACAGCAGCAGGGCTTAGATATACACTGTATATGTTTATGACCGATTTAAATGAAATTACCAGAATTACCCATAAACCAGCGGGCTACTTTTTAGCACCGGAAGAACAAGAACGTATTGGAGATGTATCCAATGTGGTTTTTAGTAATGGATGGATTGCGGATGAGGATGGTACTGTATTTATTTATTACGCATCTTCAGATTCAAGAATGCATGTAGCGACTTCTACAATAAATCAATTGTTAGATTATGTAAAAAATACTCCTGCAGACGGATTTCGTTCTGCTGAGTCAGTTAATATTATTAATACAATTAGCAACAATAATAAATTGGGTTTAAAAAATAACCACCAATCATCAACGTTATTTAAATAAA
This sequence comes from Ferruginibacter sp., assembly GCA_025352695.1. Lineage (GTDB taxonomy): Bacteria > Bacteroidota > Bacteroidia > Chitinophagales > Chitinophagaceae > Ferruginibacter. The sequence continues at coordinate 4,632 of JANXSK010000181.1, forward strand.
GTAATTTGCTTTTAAAATTAACAAGGAATAGATTATTTCAAAAAAAGTATGATGAATAGGCTTCAGCAATTTAAGAAAGAGTTACAGGCTGAGCTAAATGATATTTTAGCATACTGGATGCAATATAGTCCCGATAAAAAAAATGGTGGATTTTATGGAAAAATTGATCAGGAAAATAGGATAATTGAAACAGCTTCAAAAGGAGGTGTTTTAAATGCAAGAATATTATGGTCGTTTTCTGCAGCTTATAATTGTACTAAAGAAGAAAAGTATCTTGCCTATGCACACAGGGCGTTCGGGTATATTACTGCTTATTTTATTGATAAAGAATTTGGAGGAATTTACTGGTCGGTTAATTATAAAGGAGAACCTGAAGATGAAAAAAAACAAATCTATGCCCTCTCCTTTTTACAATATGCCTGTAGTGAATATTACCAAAGTACAAAATTGGAAGCCGCTAAAAAATTAGCAATTGATTTGTATTGTTTAATTGAACAATATAGTTTTGATGTTGTTCAAACTGGTTATCTGGAGGCGTTTACTCGTGCATGGCAACCAATCAATGATCTTCGCCTGAGTAGTAAAGATGCCAATGAAAAAAAAACGATGAATACGCACTTACATATATTGGAGGCGTACACTAATTTATATCGTATTTGGCCAGAGGCGGTATTGCATCAAAGCATTGTGCTATTGATAAAAAATTTTACCGATCATATCATTAATCAAAACTCGTGGCACCTTAATTTATTTTTTACAGAAGATTGGAAGGTAAAAGGCGATATAGTTTCTTATGGACACGATATCGAAGCAGCGTGGCTTTTATTGGAAGCGGCAGAAGTAATTAAAGATGAAAAACTAATAGAAGAACTTAAAGACATTGCGGTAAAAATTGCAGCTGCTACTATAGAAGGATTGGATGCTGATGGTGGCTTATGGTATGAAAAGGAAGAAGGACATTTTATAAAACAAAAACATTGGTGGCCACAGGCTGAAGCAATGATAGGATATTTTACAGCTTGGCAAATTACGGTTCTGCCAACCTATCTTGCGTACTCCCTTAATAGCTGGCAATTTGTTAAAAATAAAATAATTGATAAAGAGAAGGGTGAGTGGATTTGGGGTGTGGATGAAAAGGATAAACCAATGGAAGGAGAAGATAAAGTTGGCTTGTGGAAATGCCCTTATCATAATAGCAGGGCCTGCATTGAATTGATTAAGAGAATTAAAGCTTTGCCTTAAAATAATTTAAATGATAAAGGCAATCAATTGTTTGCTGAAGAAATAATTAAAGTATTATCGATTTCAAATATTTATAAAAAAAGTTAGGTAAACATTTTAACTAAATTAACATCTATGAAACAAATTACAATTACTTTATTTTTTATGGTTGCTGTGTATTGTACGATTGCTCAGCCAGTAAAATTGCACGGACAATTAAAAGTAGAAGGAACACAATTGGTTGATAAAGATAACAAGCCGGTGGTGTTAAATGGAATGAGTTTTGGATGGAGTTGTTTTCATCCACGCTTTTATACAGCATCGGCAGTAAGATGGTTATACAGAGACTGGAAATGTTCTGTTGTAAGGGCTGCGCTAGGTGTAGAGCCAGATAAGGGTTACCTGAAAGATTCAGCAGTATCAAAAAATTTGATTAAAACTGTCGTGGATCAGGCTATTATTGAAGGTATCTATGTTATTATTGATTGGCATAGCCATAATATTAATTTAAAAGAAGCCAAAGAATTTTTTAAAGAGATGGCTACTTTGTATGGGAAGCATCCAAATATTATTTATGAATTATTTAATGAACCCGATTATGAAACATGGCCGGAAGTAAAAAGTTATGCTACTGAAATCATTTCGGCCATACGGGCCATTGATAGCAACAATATTATTTTGGTTGGCTCTCCGCATTGGGATCAGGATATAAATTTACCTGCCGAAGACCCCATTAATGGATACAAAAATTTAATGTATACCGTTCATTTTTACGCAGGTACACACAAACAAATTTTACGGGATAGAACAGATGCTGCCATTGCAAAAGGGCTACCTGTTTTTATATCAGAATCTGCAGGTATGCAGGCCACCGGTAATGGACCAATCAATTATGAAGAATGGAACAAATGGATTAAATGGATGGAGGTAAAAAAAATAAGTTGGATTACTTGGTCCGTTTCGGATAAAGATGAAACCTGTTCTGTATTGAATAATAGTGCTTCTGATTATGGTGGCTGGAAGACAGACGATTTGAAAGAATCTGGCATAAAAACAAGGGAGATATTAAGAAGTAAAGCCAAAAATAAGTAGGTAAACAGGCTGATTTTATATAGCATTAAAATAGAAAAGGTTTTTAAAAAGTAAAGATAATTATCTATGAGAAATTCTATAAAGTTAACCTGGTATTGTAAAAGTTTAAAGAGTAGTTTTCATATACAATGAATACAAAAGACGATTTATAAATTCACTATCAATACAGGAATTTTTAATTCATGGCGTACACTATTTACAGTTTCGCCATAAATAAAATCTTTTAAACCGCTATGGCCATGGGCACCTACAACAAGCATCTCTGCATGCTGGTCTTTTACAAGGCGAACAATTTCTTTAGCTCTGTTTCTAAATCCAAGATATCCTTGTGCTGTGTAGCCAAGCTTTTGTAAGTAGTTTACATACAAATCCATTCGCTCCTTGTCTTTTCTTGTTTCATAATCATCACTTTCGTTACCAAGTAATTTTGCTGAGGCACTTTCAACAATGTGTACCAAAATATAATGTGTTGTGGATTTACCTTGTCCTAATGCAAAGGCAAGCAATTTCTCATCGTTTTCACTAAAGTCAAGTGCAATGGCAATTTTATTAAATTCTGGAATTACTAAGTTGCTTATTGTATTGATAGCTGCATGCATTTGTATAGAGGCAGTTTTTTTCTTTCTATTAAATAGCGGAAATAAAGTGATGTAAATAAGTAAAGTAACAAAGAGTAAACCGGCAATAGATAAAATTATTTTAAATATAAATGCATCTGCCAAAAATACACCTGCTGCTTCGTTGATAATCATTTTTACATTTAAAAACACCAGCACACCTGCAATAACCCAAGCAGCAATTTTAGTGATGGTGTTTATGGTAAAATTGCCCATTGTTTTTTTATCACTAACAAAATGTATCAGTGGAATAATAGCAAATCCTAATTGAATACTTAAAATTACCTGGCTAAAAATAAGTAGGGCGTCTACATTTTTTTCTCCATAAATAATGATGACTATCAATGCTGGTATAATGGCTATTAGCCTTGTTATTAAGCGTCTTACCCATGGGTTTACTCGTAAACTCAAATAACCTTCCATAATAATTTGGCCAGCTAAAGTTCCTGTAATAGTACTACTTTGTCCAGCCGCTATTAAAGCAATCGCAAAAATTTTAGGTGCTAAATTTCCTAGAAAACCTGGGAGCAATCTGTGTGCTTCTTTTATTTCTGCAACATGCGAATTGCCTGTTTTATAAAATACGGTAGCCGCTAAAACAAGTATGGCGGCGTTTACAAAAAATGCCAGGTTTAGTGCAATAGTTGTATCTATCCTGTTAAATTTTAATGCCTGTTTTATGCCTGCATCTGTGCGGTCAATTTTTCTGGTTTGTACCAGTGCAGAATGCAGGTATAAATTATGCGGCATCACCGTTGCTCCAATAATGCCTATGCCAATATACAGGGCTTCATCAGATAGTGCATGCGGAATAAACCCTAGTGCTACTTCACCTAAATCAGGTTTGGCTAAAATTATTTCAATCAAAAAAGAAATTGCTACTACTGCAACAAGTGTAATTATAAATGCTTCCATTTTGCGCATGCCTAAGCGTTGCAAAAAAAGTAATAAAAAGGTATCCAGCACAGTAACGGAAACACCCCAAACCAATGGAAGACTGGTTAGTAATTGTATACCAATCGCCATACCCAATACTTCTGCAAGGTCACAGGCTGCAATGGCAATTTCTGCCAAAATATATAAAATAAAGTTTATATATTTTGGGTATGCTTCTCTGTTAGCTTGTGCCAGATCACGTCCTCTTACAATGCCGAGCCTAGCTGATAAGCCTTGTAATAGCAACGCCATCAGGTTGCTCATAACCAATACCCATATTAAAGAGTAGCCAAACTTACTGCCACCTGCAAGATCGGTTGCCCAGTTGCCAGGGTCCATGTAGCCAACACTAATAAGATAAGCGGGACCAAGAAAAGAGAGAATTTTTCTGAAGCCTGTTTTTTTACCAGTAGTGGTATCAATGCTTTGATGTACTTCGCTTAAAGAAGTATCTGTATGCGTAAAGTTAGTCATGGTGCACAAAAATATTTTTAGCTACTTGTTCGCTTATGATACAGGGCGTGTATTGTAAAACTTTTATTTCTATGGAACCATCAAATGCAAAATGCTTAATTACTTTTAAAGATGTACCGATGCTAATATGATAATGCTTTAGCATTTCGAGCATTTCGGGTGACTGGCTACCCACAGAACTAACTACTATATTTTTCTTTACAATAATTTCTGCCAGATTTAATTGTTTGATAAAAGCCATTTTTCCATTGGTGTCTGGTATAGGGTCACCATGCGGATCTGTTTGAGGGAATTTTAAAAAACTATCCAATCTCTCAATTAAATCTGCACTGCTTACATGCTCCAGTTCTTCGGCTATAACATGAACTTTATCCCACTCAAAACCTAATTTATTTACTAAAAAAAATTCCCACAACCGGTGTCTGCGTATAATGCCAAGTGCTATCTTATTGCCATTGGCATTTAATTTAAAGCCGCGGTACTTTTCATATTCAATCAATTTTTTTGTTTGCAGTTTCTTTAGCATATCCGTTACCGAAGCAGGTTTTGTACGCAATTCGTTGGCAAGAGAATTAGTCGTTACTGTATCAGTTTGTTGCTGCAGGTGATAAATACTTTTTATGTAGTTTTCTTCTGAAACAGAATAATTCATACTGTCTAAATTAAAATTTAGACAAATCTAAAAATATTATTCATATTTTCAAAAATTTAAATGATGCTGTATATTTAAATGGTTTTTGTAATTTGGTAATCTAATTAATTAACATGCGAAAACAAATAGGTTCCGGTTCACCCTGGGAAGATATTGTGGGTTATTCAAGAGCTGTAAAAGTGGGTAATATTATTGAAGTGGCAGGCACAACCTCAATGGATGGGGATACACTTGTTGGAGAAGGGAATGTATATGAACAAACAAAATTTATTTTTAAAAAAATTGAAAAGGCTTTGCAACTGTTGGGCAGTTCGTTAAACGACGTAGTACGAACAAGAATGTTTGTTATCAATATAGATGATTGGGAATTAGTGGGTAAAGCACATGCAGAGTTTTTTGTTTATATAAAACCTGTTGCTACTATGGTAGAAGTAAAGCGCCTGATTAATGAATCACTGTTGATAGAAATAGAAGTAACGGCTATAATTTCTGCTTAGACGGATAAATATAATAAAGTGAAAAAAATGAGATTTTTAGGCTACCTGTAATCTGGTAATGGTTAGTATAATTAACCTTTATTGTTTCTTTTATTGTTTTTCGATTTATCAATCATATTATCGAAATCCAAATCAAATTCAGCATCGTCATTTTCAAACTGCACATCATCATTTAGGATTACTAATAAAATAACTTGTCCATCAGTTTCGCCTTCTTTTAAAAAATCCCATTCTTCTATTTGCCAGCCTAATTCAAGCAACTCATTAATTTCAGTTAATTCATTAACAGCGAATGGTGTTGATTTTCCCGGGTTTAACTGAATTGTGTCAACAGCCATTGTTATTACCTTCTGCATAGTAAGTTTATTTAATTGTGTAAGCTAAATATATATAGTTATAGTTCAATCAAACAGGTATTATTAAATGAAAACTTTTTAAATCTGTCCATTAAAATTGTTACTCTTTTGATTTTAATTGTTGCATTTGTAAATCAAACAGAAAAAATAGTACAAACAAAAAAGAAATTTCTCTTTTCAAGTATAGATGTTATCAAACTACGTAATTAGAGATTAGTGCCAGCTATATAATATTGTTAGTGAAAATGCTGGAGAGGTATTTGAATAGTAAATTTATTAAATTCATCATCCCCTGCAATGTGTAATTGAACCGCAATAATTGACTACTAACGTACGTTTTTCTAAAAATTCCCTTTATATTGCGTTCTAAAAATAATTGCCTTCTATGAGTTTTAATAATTTTAAAGTTCCTTATCCCATTAACGAGACTTACAGCAAAAAGATAGCCTACTTCTCGATGGAGTTTGCAGTACACCAGCCCTTAAAAATTTACAGTGGAGGTCTTGGTTTTTTATCTGGTTCACACATGCGTAGTGCTTACGAGCTAAATCAAAATTTAGTGGGTATCGGCATTTTATGGAAATATGGTTATTACGACCAGGCCCGTAATGCAGACCAAACATTGCAGGTACAATGGAACGAAAAAATTTATAATTTTTTAGAAGATACCAATATTAAATTTCAAATAACCATTCACGATCATCCAGTTTGGGTTAAAGCGTGGTATCTTAATCCTAAAACTTTTAAGAGTGCTCCTATGTTTTTACTGAGTACTGATTTGCCGGAAAATGATTATGTAAGTCAAACAATTTCACACAGGCTTTATGATGGTAATGTTGCTACCAAAGTGGCACAGTTTATTTTATTGGGAGTTGGCGGAGCTAAGTTAATGGATGAAATTAATTTCAATCCAGATCTTTATCATTTAAATGAAGCACATGCAATTAGTGCCGCATTTTACCTGCACCGCAAATTTGGCAATATAGAAGAAGTTAAGAAACGGCTTGTATTTACAACACATACGCCTGAAGAGGCGGGCAATGAAAAACATGATATTTTTCTGTGCGAAAAAATGAGTTATTTCTGCGGTATGCCTTTAGACCAGGTGCGTACTTTAACCGGTATTAAAGATGACCAGTTTAATCATTCACTAGCGGCCTTGCGTTTTGCAAAACTGGCCAATGGCGTATCTCAGTTACATGGCGAAGTAAGTCGTAAAATGTGGGGCAAGTACAAAGGTATTTGTGAAATAAAAGCCATCACCAATGCGCAAAACTGGACCTATTGGGCCGATAAGCAATTGTATAAAGCGAAGGCAGAAGCCAATGATGTTTGGTTTGATGACCGCAAACATTTTTTAAAGAAAAGGGCAATGGATTTAGTAGCCGATCAAACAGGTAAACTAATGGATCCAAATGTTTTAACAATAGTATGGGCACGTCGTTTTGCAGGGTATAAAAGAGCAGAACTGCTAACCCGAGACCATAAACGCTTTGAAGCTTTATTAAACAATACTAAATATCCTGTACAGATTATTTGGGCAGGTAAACCTTATCCTTTGGATTACCCTGCTATTAATGACTTTAACCATTTGGTACATTTAAGTAAACAATATAAAAATGTAGCAGTGTGTGTTGGTTATGAGCTTGCCTTAAGTAAGCGATTGAAGCAGGCTGCAGATGTTTGGTTAAATAATCCGAGAGTGCCAAGAGAAGCAAGTGGAACAAGTGGAATGTCGGCAGCAATGAATGGAGCTGTAAATTTTAGTACCAATGATGGCTGGATAGGTGAATTCATTCACAATGGAAATAACGGTTTTGTTGTACCACCAATTGATTATGAAAATATTCATGTACAAGAACAGGATGAATATGATATGAATCAATTGTACGAAATATTAGAAAAACAAATTTTTCCACTGTATTATGATAACAAGGATACCTGGCGGGATATAATGAAAAATGGGATGAGCGATGTACAGGTACAGTTTGATAGTAACCGCATGGCAGATGAGTACTACAAAATTTTGTATAAATAAGATTAGCGGTATCAAATATCTAAGCCTCTGAAAAGAGGCTTTTTTTATCTTTGTGGATGAATCAATGGTAAGATAAATTCGTTTGTAATTGTATGAACAGATTAATTGTAATTTTATTTTTTATACTGTATACATTTATATCATGTACTAAAACAGATCAAATGGCAAGTACGCCAAACAATATTTATATACCACCTGTTAAACTGGCAGCAGTGAAGGATACAACACCACCAAGATTTTTTTTAGCCCTTGGTGATTCTTATACAATTGGGCAATCTGTATTGGCAGCGGATAGATTTCCGGTGCAGACGGCAAAATATTTAAACGAACAGGGTATTAATTTTAATGCTCCGCAAATCATTGCCCAAACCGGTTGGACAACTGCTAATTTGTTAAGCTCCCTGGCTTATGCAGCACCTCTACAATCTACTTATGATATTGTTACTTTGTTAATTGGAGTAAATAACCAATACCAGCATCGAACACAAAAGGAATATGCAGATGAGTTTTTGATCTTGCTAAACAAAGCAATTAAATATGCAGGTAATAATAAAAAAAGGGTAGTCGTTTTATCTATTCCCGATTATAGTGTAACTCCTTTTGCAACCGGAAGTGATAAGGCTACGATAACAATGGAAATTGATGCTTTTAATGCTATCAATAAAAAAATAGCCAAACAGGCAGGAGTTAACTATGTAGATATTACAGGGTTTACAAGAATGGCTGCAACAAACCCTTTGTTGATTGCTACAGATGGTTTGCATCCTTCCGGTATTGAATATACTGTTTGGGCAAAGGAACTGGTGCCTGTTATAAAGGCGGCTATAAAATAAGCACTTCTATTAATCGTTCCCTTATTACTAAATTAGAAGGACATAACTGATTATTTAAAAAAATAGAAATACGCTAGAGCGATCTTGATCCAAATTTTCATCTCCTGCATTCTGCCTATTATTATTTTGGCGCTTACAGCCGCATACCTTTTATGAATGAACACGGGCTTACCCCACAAGTAATGATACAACACCAAATTGGTCCTGTTATTTTTCGGGAAGAGTGTGTTTAAAAAGGAAATAAAATTTAATGATGTAGTAAAGATTAATCTTAGGGTAGAGAATACTAAGGAAGATTTTTTTAAATGGACCATAATACATGAGGTGTGGAAAAATGATATTTTATCTGCTATAATAACGGTTGATGGAGTATAGTTGGATACAGTTAAACGAAAGTTAACCGTTCCTCCAGATGCGTTTAAAGAAATATTTGCCTTGATACAAAAAAAGACAGAGCAGCGTAATCAGCAATAATCAATAGTCATCTTATATCTTTATTTTGTTGTAAATAATGTATCAATAAATACGCAATAGTAAAAGTATAGCTGTACATCAATCCGTTTTAATTAATAAGTTTTAAAGTAAATGAGTAGTAAATAAATATCTTTACTACTCATTGATTATGCTAAACACAACCATCAATTTATACAAGGCTGCTTATGCCGGACTTTCCCGAAAGATGTGGTTGTTATCTATAGTAATGCTCATTAATAGGAGCGGCACAATGGTACTTGCTTTCATGACTTTGTATTGTCACCATATTGGTTATACAATGCAGCAGGGTGGCTGGGTAGTGGCTATTTATGGATTAGGTTCACTAGTAGGCGCTTTTGCAGGTGGCAAATTAAGTGATCGCTTTGGATTTTATTACACACAATTTTCATCTTTATTTTTGGGTGGTATTTTATTTATTGTGTTGGGACAAATGAGGTCTTATACTTCCATCTGTATTTGTATCTTTTTTTTAAGTGTAGTAAATGAAGCTTTTAGACCTGCTAATACTTCGGCTATAGCATTTTACAGTACAGGTAAAAGTAGAACTCAATCATTTGCCTTAAATAGATTGGCAATAAATTTGGGGTGGGGTATTGGCAGCGCATTGGGCGGTTTGCTGGCATCAATCAATTACCATTTATTATTTTGGGTAGATGGGTTTACCAATATTATCGCATCTTTTTTATTGCTGGCCATACTTCCAAAAATTTCACTTACACAACAAAAGCAATTACAACAATCAAAACATAAGCAAGTAAACAATATAGCTGTATCCCCTTACAAGGATAAGCCATTTTTATTTTTTTTAGGATTACAGGTATTATTTGCAATCTGCTTTTTTCAGTTGTTTACAACAATTCCTTTATATTTTAAAGAAGGCTTATCATTAAATGAATTTTTAATTGGTGTGGTGATGTCTTTAAATGGTTTAATGATTGCCTTGGTTGAAATGGTGCTGGTATTTAAGCTGGAAGGAAGGCGGCCTTATTTGGTTTTAATGTCGTATGGAACAATTGTAATGGCAATTTCTTTTTTACTTTTAAATATTCCATTTGTGCATGGGTTTTTAATTGCATTGGTATTTATGTTTTTTATTACGATTGCAGAAATGATTTCTATGCCTTTTATGAACAGTTATTATATTGGCAGAAGTACTGAAAATAATCGTGGTCAATACGCCGCTTTGTATACTATGGCTTGGAGTGTTGCACAGGTAATTGGTAGCAGTAGTGGTACACAAATTGTACAAGCTATCGGCTTTTTTAATTTGTGGCTTATTATTGCCGCTATTAGTTTTATTGGGACTGCTGGATACAGATATTTGTTTAAACAAAATGTTGGTCCTAAATTATCCTCAACCTGATTTTGTTGTGTAAACAAAAAGAATACAGCACAATAGAATTACTATTTATTCTTGTAGCTTTTATAGTTGCAACATTACTTGTATTAACAACAAGTTCCATCAATTTTAAAAGTTAGTGTACTGCAAAATAACTAGTGCGATTAAAAAGAGGCTGTAATAAAAAACCGCTGTTTCAATTTTATTAAATTTTTATTTTATAAAATTTTAACTGTTGTAATCGAAGTAGCTTTGGATGTTATAGGTACTGATTGTCCCATTATATCAATGGTTCCCGTTACGTCCATAGTACTTTTATTTTCCTTTTGCAGGTTACTAATTACATCAACGAGTATTTCTGAATTGATTTTACTGGTCATTACAGCATTCATATCCATGCCTTGTGCCTGAATAGTTTTATTAATGTCCATAATAGTATTTATTGTTAAAGCGGCTTCTTTATTGGCAATGGAATGTAAAGTAAAAATTCTTTTCATTTTGGCTCCTTCGCTAGTAGTACTGTCCTGCCAGGTATCGCCTGCTTTTTTACCACCAGGTATAACTAAAAATAAAGCAGAAGCAATATTGTCCTGTCCGCCACCTATCATATCCATTATGGCTCCCATTGGATTGTCGTCCTTTTTAGTACTGCTATCAGAAGTAGCTGTTGCAGCAACGGGTTTTCCTTCATTGGTTATTACAACATCTTTGGGAACATTAATTTTGCCTTTGTATAATGCGCCTGCTTCTCCTGCCATATCTTCTTTTTTATCACTATCAAAAGTTTTTTCTTGCCCCATTCCACTAAAACTTGATTTAATATCAGTAATGATTTGGGTAATTGTATAATTATTGTCTTTTAAATCTTTTATGTCGGCAGTTGTTTTAGTAGTACTGCCAATTTTCATTTCCATGCTTTGGCCCATCATATCCAGGTTAGCTACGCCATCAGTGCTGGATTCTACAATAAAATGTTGCCCTTTTTTAACAACAATTTTCCCTGTTGTTGATTGAGCAAATGTTGTAAAGGAAATAACAGACAAAAATAATACGAATACTTTTTTCATATTTTGTTTTAATTTAAAGTGCAATCTAATTACAATTAGAGGATACATTTTGTTTTACAAGAGATTTTAATGTTAATAAATTTAGAGAGTTTTCACTTACTGCTTTTCTGTTGCTTCGGACTACCTGCTTTTTCATGGTATTTTTAAATAGCTTTTCTTAAAGAAGAAAAAGAAAAATTAATTTGTTAAATAATTTTATTGAAGTGCGGTTTTGCTGTAGCGGATAGAAGACAAAAAAAGGGCTACTAAAAAATTAGCAGCCCAATACCTTTCTTAACAAAGATCAATATGTTCTATTAGATCAGTTTAACGTTAACGGCATTTAAACCTTTTTTACCTTCCTGCAGATCAAATTCTACATGGTCGCCTTCTTTGATGTCATTGATTAATCCGCTAACATGTACGAAAGTTTCTTTGTTAGAATCATCATGCTTGATAAAACCGAATCCTTTTTCAGAATTGAAAAACTTAACGGTGCCTAGTGTTTTGTCCATTTTTTAAAATTGTATTGTATTA
>JANXSK010000201.1 GCA_025352695.1 Ferruginibacter sp.
CAATACCTTCTTTAAAATAACTCATACCAATGATATGATAATCTAGTTTTGTAAAATGACCAACTATCATTGGCTGGTAGTACAGCATATCTTTTGAGAGTATTGCCAACACTTGCTTACGCAGTATACCATTCTGTTGCAGAAAATTTTTATTGAGGCCATGTACACTTAGAGCCCCGGGTGAAATTATTGTATCGTTATTGCTGATGTAATGATTTTCTTCTTTTACCTTTTGGCCATCTTTAGTATACATTATCCATGATACCTGCACTGCATCCGGCCAGTTGCCAGGAGTGCTATATGGAAGATTCCATTTTTTTGGCAAACCGGTTGCTTCTGTATCAATAAATAACAAGTAATCTTTCAAAGGCAAGACAATAATTTAATTTTGCAAATATATTGATTTAGGTTGCCACTTATTGTGCGTTTATTTTATTGCGTAGATGTAATGTTTGAGCTGTTGTAAAGTTTTTAACCTAGTGTTATATTGCTTGTAATAAATGCTTTAATACAATTAAAATGCTGATTAAAGCAGTAATAGTTGAATAGCTAAATTTACTTTTTCGAAATTGTATTTTTCTATCACATTATCCATCATTCGTTTCAACTCATCATTGCATAAATTCCCGATGGAACCTTCGTGAGTGTGTGCTGTTGCCGGTGTGTAGGTAAAGTTACCAGCTTCAATATCCAACCCAACTTTTTTATACGCATCTCTAAAAGGAATGCCTTGCAATACAAGCTTATTCACTTCTTCAACGCTAAAAAGATATTTGTACTTTTCGTCTTTCAGCAAATCTTTTTTAACCTGTATGTTGCTTAGCATTAGTCCAGCCATTTGCAGGCACTGCTGCAGATTTTCAAACGCCGGAATAATGTGTTCTTTTAATAATTGCAGATCTCTCTGGTAACCGGATGGCAGGTTGGTTGTCATCAGCATGATCTCGTTGGGCAATGCCTGTATGCGGTTGCAATGCGAACGGATTAACTCAAATACATCCGGATTTTTTTTGTGTGGCATGATGCTACTGCCAGTAGTAAGTTCATCAGGAAAACTAATAAACGAAAAATTTTGATTGAGGTAAAGGCAGGCATCCATACTTAACCTTGAAAGTGAAGCAGCAATATTTGCAAGGGCAGAAGCAACAATCCGTTCTGTTTTACCCCTCCCCATTTGTGCATAAACCACATTGTAATTCAGATCATCAAAGCCCAATAATTTAGTGGTCATTGTACGGTTGATTGGGAAAGAAGAACCATAGCCTGCTGCAGAACCCAAAGGATTTTTATTAACAATTTCATAAGCTGCTTCCAGCGTTATTAAATCATCTACTAAACTTTCTGCATAAGCGCCAAACCACAATCCAAAGGAAGATGGCATGGCCAGTTGCAGATGAGTATAGCCAGGTAACAGATCGTCTTTGTATTTTTCGCTTTGTAATATCAGCAGATCAAAAAATTCTTTAGTACTATGTACCAGCTTTTCAATTTCGCTGCGCAAAAATAATTTTAAGTCAACCAACACCTGGTCATTTCTACTTCTTGCACTGTGAATTTTTTTTCCAACATCCCCCAGCTTCTGTGTGAGCATTGATTCTACCTGTGAGTGAATGTCTTCCACACCTTCATCCAATGTAAAATTGCCATTGGCTATTAGCTGATAGATCTCCTTTAACGCTAATTCTAAAACAACCAACTCTTCTTTACTCAACAACCCAACAGATTGCAGCATTTTTGTATGTGCTAATGAACCCAGCACATCAAAAGGGGCCAGGTGAATATCCAGATCACGGTCGTTACCAACCGTAAATTTTTCAACTTCTTTTAAGGATGCTTTGTCTTTTTGCCAGAGTTTCAATTATTGATTTTTTAATTTTATTATTCAAAATATTGGTTGTAAAGAAAATTGATATTTTAGAAATTTCTTTACAGAAAATGTAAGCCATTATTCCCATTTCATTCTTTTCTCAAACTCACCGGAAGATATAAATGTTCCATTTTCGCTTTCATTAATTTTTATTGCATCACTATAATAATCTGCTATTTCTTTATTTTCTATGATGGATAAAAGTTTTAATACTTCAGTGACTATCCAGTTTCCCGTTTGCTTTTTCATTAAAAAATTTGATGGCTCTACTCCCATTTTGTGTGATAAATAATCATCTCCAAATCCACTTAGTTCTACCAAGTTAGCTAAACTATCGAGCAAAGTTTGGTAGTTTAAAACAATTTGTGACAACATAAAAATAGATTTATAAACTGACTGAAAATTAAATTCTCTTCCTCAGTTTTGAAAGATTCCTTATCGCTGAGGAAACAATAAACCCAAAATAATAAACCATAAACTTCTTTATACTATCTGCTCCACCATTTTTATATACGTTTCAATACCGTTTTTAATTTCATCCAGGTAAATAAACTCATCTGCTGTGTGGCTTCTTGCGCTATCGCCCGGACCCATTTTTAAAGTGGGAAAAGGCATCAGTGCTTTATCAGATGTGGTAGGTGAACCATAATAATCTTTGCCTAATTGTATACCCGCTAGTACCAACGGATGATTCAGCGCAATTGCAGTTGATTTCATCCGGGTAGTACGAGGCTTAAAC
>JANXSK010000009.1 GCA_025352695.1 Ferruginibacter sp.
AAGGTTGCCTGGTGAAAGACAACCTTTAAGCAAAATGAATCATCATTCCACAGCATCAGTTTATTCCTATTGGGTTTAGATCTCCCCAGAACTAAAACACCAGGTATGCTTCAACTGATAGAACAAAGATGAACAACTAAACTCAAAACGCAATACATAGCTATCTTATCCGACTGTGTATAACGTGTAAATGAGTCAACTAATTTCAGGACGATGCACTGTGTATAACGTGTAAATGAGTCAACTAATTTCAGGACGATGCAAAATGCCAAAAAACTTCACGTTATGAAACAAATTTTATTTTTACTCGTAATCACTTTAACACTTACTGTAAGTTCCAAAGGCCAAGACACAACAGTTCTAAAAAGGACACCCTACACTTTAAAAATTAAAGTTGACAAGAAGAATTTTTATGAAGACCAAATTGGGGCGACACCTTATGTTTTCCCAAATAATGGTATGCAAATTTATCCAGGTGAGACAATTTATGTAGAAGTTATTGAAGAAAATGGAATAATAAAAAGTATGAAAGCCGTGAGGGAAATTACAAAACCAAAGACTACTTTGACAATTAAGTTTTCTCAAAAAACCGAAAAGAAAGTTTACCAAATGATGATGTTAAAAGTTCAAAATCCTTTTCCAAAAAATTTGACTTACGAAGCAAAAATATTTTTATTGAGTAACAAAAAATGGGTAAACACAAGCATTTATCCAGTTATGGCTAGACTTTCGGGATTTGAGACTTGGACAGACATAATAATTTCACTTGGACTTGGTAATTGGAAGTTCACAGACAAGTTGAAGGCACATAAGCCCACAGACAGTTTTGCAATATGGTGGCTGGATTGCTAGCTTCATCATTTACAAATGGTTTTGTGCAAGTGGGACGTTGAAGCAATTATCGGCAGTGCATATTCAGGCTTTATATTCAGCGGACGTAATTCTGCCAGGCAGTAGTTCTTAACTTCGGCTTTTAGTTCACTATCAGCAGCGGTTCCGGCGGACGGAAGTCCTGAAGGGCACCTATACGTATCTGTTAGTGTATCATAATTAAAGCTTTCGGCCAGAAATTCGTTGGCAATATGTTTTACAGATGGTTGTTCTTTATAGGCTACATGGGTGATCATATTTTCCTGCTGGCATTGCAATAGCTGGGCTCCGGTATGATAACCTTTGTCGGCCAGCACCATGATGCTGTCTTGCTTTTTTAATTGTAAATTTTCTTTTGCCTGTGTTACTGCCAGATGCAAAGCTTTGCCATCATTGCTGTTTGTAGCCTGGGTGTGTACGATCAGGTTGTATTTATCATCAACAACGTTCCGGGTGTTGTAAGCCACTTCTACAATAGCTTTGGTAACAAGAATGCTGCGACTATCGGTATCCGTGGTGCTAATTTGTTTATCATCTGTGTTGTTTAATTTTTCCTGGAAGTTGTCATATTTTATCGTGCGTTCTTTTAGTTTGGCTAGCACCTGGCTAATCTTTTCTTTTTTTATTTGCAGATCATCGCTTCCGCAAGCGGCCTCCTGTTTATCAAGTTCATCGAGTTGCTGCAAATATTTTTCAGCTTTGTCTTTTATGAATTGCTGGTACTTGTCTATCTTTTTTTGGCTGTAATTATTTTTTTTACTGTTTACTGCTTTAAACTTGCTGCCATCAATACCAATAGTTGTTTTGCCCAGTAGGCCTGCTTCGCTAAGAAACTGAACGTACAGTTTAAACATAGATTGTAAAGGCACTGCATGCTTTTTACGAAAATCGGCAATGGTATGATAGTTTGGTTGCAACCCTTGCAACAGCCACTGCAGTTCAATATTGCGGCTGCATTCCTTTTCCAGCTTTCTGCTGCTGCGAATTTTATTGAGGTAGCCATACAGGTACAATTTTAAAAGTATCCCGGGTGCGTATGGCGGGCGACCTTCGCTTTTATGAACAGTGCCAGTGAAACCTAATTTTTGTAAATCAAGTTTATCAATGAAGGCATCCATGAGCCTTGCCGCATTGTCATTACTTACCTGGTCATCGAGTGTGCTGAAAAAAGTTTGATGGCGGTTGCTGCCTTGTATAAATTGCATAATTAATCTATGCAAAATTCATACGCTGATTGCGCTATTCACATTGTGTGTATATTTGGTTTGACGGGAGAGGTTTTTTCACAAACTCTCGTTACCTGCAACCCGTGCGCAAATTACATTAACCAGTAACTTTGACCTATGAAAGGATTTTACACAATTGGACTTTTAGTTTTATCAAACATATTTATGACTATTGCATGGTATGGACATTTAAAATTCAAACAATTGCCATGGTTCTCAAACCTAAGTTTAGTGGGAGTGATTTTAATTAGTTGGTGCATTGCATTATTTGAATATTCTGCCCAAGTTCCAGCGAATAAAATTGGATTTATTGAGAATGGTGGACCATTTACACTTTGGCAACTAAAGGTTATACAAGAAGTTATTACGCTGATAGTTTTCACAGCATTTACCTTACTTGCTTTTAAGAACGAGACATTAAGACTTAATCATTTAATTGGCTTCATTTTTTTGGTGCTTGCGGTGTACTTTATTTTTAAAAAGTAAACAAACGCTGAAAAGAAGGGTATGCAGGTAACATTATGTCGTATAGCCGAAAGCCCCCGCAAATAAAATCTTTTAAAATAAAATGCAAAAGTACCGAACCCTGAAGGATTGGGGCTTTTGGCTCATACGCTGTTCAGCGACACCGGGCTTTAGTTGGTTTTGTAGCATTTGCAGGCTGCCGTTGCAATGTATTGAATACTATTTTGTATAGGTAAGCAACTGCAAATTATAACTCATGCAGGGTTCTTTAATAAAGATTCCCCTAACCCAATCTGATGCAACTAATCGGGCTACTTTTTTTGTTATTTTTTGTATTCTCATTGGCTTTTATAAGTTTAGGTAGCTGGCCGTTAGATGCCATTATTACTAAATTAAAAACTGGAGGCCATTTATTTTACCTGCGTCGCAAAGCGAAGCTCGCTGTGCTTGACTTATCGACTTTTTTGGATTAACCTATTTCAGGAATATGCAAAGCTACATGAGCAATGATTTTACAACTTTAGAAATACTTCTTGTTGCGTTAAGGTTAACACAAAGTAGATTTTATGGGATAGTTATTTACAATTTTTTTTCTCCATTTCTATTAAAAGTGCTTTGTCAAAAAGCTTAATCTTATCAGATGATTGAAGTCGTATTTTTAAAATTGAGTCTAATTGCAGTTTAATAGTATCTGCAAGTTGCAGGCTTTGAACCAGTGAATTTTCTTTATCTACCTGGTATTTCTGCAATTGTAATTGCAAGTTTTTATATTGTATACAACCAGGGGGAAGATTAGCAATTGAATCTTCTGCAAAGCGAATTTTATCAGCCAGATTATAGCGCAATTTTCTCATTGCAAAAGCCCTGCATTCCAGATTGCTAAAATTAGTAGCCATCAATATTATATTAGTTTCTTCTTTTGCTTTGCAAGATATTAAATTGAATGTACATAAAGCAATCCAAAAACATTTTATAATTGTTGGATTGGGAATGCACATTTTTACTCGATATTTTTTGGCCAATTGATTAGTGTATTAATATTGTTGCCAATAGTTTTACCAGTCTGAAGTCCAGTTACGTTATCCATGTTATAATGAATTCCGCCATAAAAACGGGAGTTAGCACATTCAGTCGCCATTTCGTCAAAATTAGAATAGTTTCTAATAGGAAATCCATATTGCAACTGACTATGATCTGAAAAGGAATAAGAGCCACTTCCATCGGTAAATAATTTAATAAAAACTCTGGTGCTTGCCCCAATTTCGCAGGAGTGACCAGAAGAATAGGCAGGAAAAGGAGGTGTACCGATTACTGTTTTAAATGAAGCGTCGATATATTTTTGTATATACGACACTGGCCTTGTAAGGTTGTAGGTATATTTAGTTTTCCAACAACTAATAAATGCGTCATTTTCACAAATTCCCAATGCCGCAAAACCTACACTGGATTTTTCTAAGGTGGCGTTATTTTCTTCCATTAGCTGAATCATTATATTAAAGGTATGGCCACAAGGGGTGCATGTTTGAAAAGGATCATCTGCCCAAAATTTTACAATTTCCACCTGATCCAATGAGTTGTTTTTAACCTGAGTGTACACATCCATAGCCTCTTTATAAAATAAAGAAGATGGATTTGTGGTAAAAGGAAGATGAGCACTGGGTTGGGTATTGTTAATATCCTGATTTAGAAATGGCCGATTATTTCCCCAAAAAGGTGAAATAGGATTTTTTAATGATCCAGTAGGTACCCAGCAAAATGAATCAGCAGGCATAGTAAAAGGAAGCTGAAAAGGATCCATGTAAGATTTATTGCCTCCATCAGTTACAGAATAATTGTAAACAGCCGTAGCTACCGATTTTCCATAAGCAATAGATCTGTTAATTATATCACCACCAATACCTGCTGATAGTGTGGCTAACTGGGCGGATTCCAAACTATCTATTGAATGCAAACTGACGTCAGATATTTTTTGATCAAACATCTTTATAATAATTTCTGCAGTAGCCGCATTAGAACAGATGGCCCAATTGTATTCCGCATTAACTGCAGGTTTGGGTATAGTGTTATTTGGAAAATTAACTATTTGGCCTTGTAATGTTTTGCTCGCATCAATGCCATTTACTACGGCTTCATAATTGGCAATCCCAGCATATCCATAAGCCCTTGCTACCTGTGGCGGAAAAAATCCCGGAGTTGACTTAGAAATTTTACACAATAAGGTATAGTAATTTCTAAGGTATTGCCCAGAATAGTTTTTTGTTTTTTTACTTATTAAAAATGTATCATTTACATCAGCTTTATTACAACTCACCATAAAAATTATAGCTACGATAAATGTTATCCTACATATATTATAATGCATTCAGCAAATTTTATTAATTAATAATTATTTATATAATGAAGTTGATTCTTTAAAGGAAAAAGACAAAAGAGTAGATTCTTTGTAAAAAAGTTAATAACGACAGATTAAGGAATTAATTGTTATTAAAACATTTTCAAATATACACTAAAGAACAGATCTATTAATATTTTCCAAACATTTTTTAATTTCTTTTCACCGAAGCCTCTGCTTGAAGACAATTGTAAACATTGATGTAGCTGTGAAAAGGAACATGTGTTGCCAGTGGTGCACATTTCAGTGGTATTTTTGCAGGTTTGTTGTTGGTCAAAAAATTTGTTAGAATAAAATTTGAGAATGATAAAATTTTAAAAAATTATCAGTTGCTTAAATAAAATTAATTTTTTCAACAAAGTAGTCAACCTGTTCAAGTATCTACATGCGATTAAAAAAATAACAACCTCATAAAAAGTAAATCTATAAGAAATGAAAAATGGATACTTTTTACCTTAGTGTTTTTACAAGTGTCGGTTAACACAAAAGAATACCGACAGCCCCTCATTTATAATTTGCTATTACTATTTTTTTTGATGCAGCAACGGTTACATTTATAAAATTTCTATGAAGTGTTATGGCTATTCAAAATAATTGTTGCGTGAAAGATTTAAAACGAGCCATTGAAAGCCCTTTGTTTGAAAAAACCTGACTTAGCACAGATAAGTAATCTACCCTAGGTAGTATATAGTAGAATGTGTAAACAGTTTTAGAGTTTCACTACGTAAGCCATCGTCTAAGCCATCTCAGAACTTTTATTTTTGGTCCAATTTTGCGGCAGCAGCTCTTTTAAGTTAGTAGATGTATAGCGATGCATGTTTTCCAATACATAGTTTAGCCATTCATATGGATTTATTTTATGCAG
>JANXSK010000014.1 GCA_025352695.1 Ferruginibacter sp.
TGTGCTTTTAATTCCCTGTTTGTAGGTGTAATTCTTTTGTCAGGGTCCATTTTGTCAGTGGCTTCTACACATAGCAAAGTTTCTAAGCTTGCCACAATAGCTAATACAATCGCAATTTTCCAAACTTCAAAATTAGTAAGTGCTGAAAAATCGGGGAAAGTAAACTGACCAAAGAAATCGGATATTGATTGTGGTACAGGTATTGAAACTACCTGGTTGGTATTTAAATTGAAATCAAGAATTCCGGTTTTATAAAAATAATTGATCGCAATACCTACAATAACTACAACTATAGGACCTTGTATTATTTGAAATATTTTATGTTTTTTAATTAATACTTTATCCCATAAAATAAGAATGCCTAAAGAAATCGCCGCAATCATTAC
Source organism: Ferruginibacter sp. (assembly GCA_025352695.1). Classification (GTDB taxonomy): domain Bacteria; phylum Bacteroidota; class Bacteroidia; order Chitinophagales; family Chitinophagaceae; genus Ferruginibacter. The sequence continues at coordinate 387 of JANXSK010000014.1, forward strand.
TGCGCCAAGTGTTATAAAGTCAAAGGCCCTTAAAATTTCAGAAAAAGTATTTTGTCCATCTGCCTGAAAAAAAGCATCGTCCCCCATGGCATCTTTATCCCAACCCAATGCATGTGGAATTTGTTTTAAAATTATCAACAGCCCAATGCCAGTTAGCATTCCTTTGATAACCGAAGATGGAAAGAAGTAGGCTACAAAGCCGGCTTTTGCAAATCCCAATATCAATTGAAACACCCCCGCTAAAACAACAGCTGTTAAAAATGCCGACCAGGAGCCGCCGAGTGTTGCAATAGAAGTTAAAACTATTACTGCTAATCCGGCGGCCGGGCCACTTACGCCTAAAGGTGATCCGCTTGCTAAGCCAACCACAATACCACCTACTATACCTGCAATAATACCTGCAAATAATGGTGCACCTGATGCCAATGCAATTCCAAGGCATAGTGGAACGGCAACAAAAAAACTACTACACTGGCAGGCAAATCGTTTTTTAAGTTTTTGAATAAGTTTATCTGGTTCATATTGTTATATTATATGATGAAGATAAAAACAATATCCTAAAAGATAGTATTACTATCATAAATAATTGTAAAATATTTTTTCCCTAGCTTTGTTCGTATCGTAAAAATTGACGTAGATACAGATAGAAATGAAATTGCAGTTACAAATAAAAATGAATGAGAATTTATTTCTCCGTAATCCGGAACTTACAGAGTTGGGTAGGAACATAGTTAAACATGGCATTCAATTGATTTCCCAAAATGGTTTTGAGGCCTTTACCTTTAAGAAGTTGGCAGAGGTTATAGGTACAACAGAAGCTGGCGTTTACCGATACTTTGAAAATAAGCACCTGTTACTACTATATATTATAGCCTGGTATTGGGGCTGGCTTGAGTACCACATTGGTTTTCAAACTAATAATGTTACAGACCCTGTTGTTAAGTTGAAAAAAGTAATAAAGCTTTTGGCAACGGCAGTAGTAGATGATTCAACAACTAATTACATAGATGAAAGTTTATTACACCAAATAATTATTTCAGAAGGTTCAAAAGCATATTTAACCAAACAGGTTGGCGAAGATAATAAACACCAGTTTTTTAAACCCTACAAAGACCTTTGTGCTGTTATTGGGGATGTCATTTTAGCATGTAGTCCAAAGTACAAGTATCCAAGGTCATTGGCTACTACCATAATTGAAATGGCACATTTTCAGAATTTTTTTATGAATAATCTTCCTTCACTTACAGACTTTGGAAAGAATAAAGCAGAGTCAGATATAGTTTTATTTTTAAATGATTTGGTATTTTCAAGTATAAAAAAGGGTTAATTGTTCCTGATAAGTTATTCGTCTTAGGTCAACAATTAAAATAGCGGGGGGTGCCTGTTAGAGTTGTACCTAATGAAATTGCTATCAAAAAATAGAATTTATATAACACAAGGATATTGCACAGAGTTGCGACTTTGACAGGAATAATTAATTACAGCATTGCTACAACTAATTATTTTTTTTATTATCTGGAAAGGCTCGTTTATTTACAAAAGAATTAAAAAAAGAAAGTAAGATGCTGAATAACATGGCATGCCAAAAACTATCTACTTTAAAGCCATGAACAAAGTGTGCATCAATTAAAATAATACCAGCGTTTATAACGAATAGAAAAAGACCTAGTGTGAGGATAGTAGCAGGTAGCGTAAGTAAAATGAGTAGTGGTTTTACAACTGCATCTAATACGGCCAGTACAAGTGCTACAATAACTGCTGTAAAAATATTATTGTTTACAATTTCAATCCCGGGTAAAATAGCTGCCAGTACAAACACATTTACAGCAGCTATTAATATTTTAAATAAAAAATTCATCCTACTTGTCTGGTATTAGTAATAAGCTTGTTTTTATAATTTTAAATTACAATTAATTCGTAAAAATCTGCAGGCTGTAAATATTTATTAGCAAGTATTTTTAATTCTTCTGCTGAAATAGTTTTAATCGTTTTTATAGAGTCATAAAAATATTGTACATCTAAATCATTGAGGATAATATTTTTCCAGCGGCCAATGATTTGGAATGGACCATCAAGATCGCCCAAAATGCTGCCGATTAAATAATTGCGTACTAATAATAGTTCTTCCTCATCAATTAATTCTTCCCTCAGTATTTCCATTTCTTTATAAATCTCTTCCACGGTTGCTTCTGCTACGTCTTTCCCTGCTTCGGTGCTTATTAAAAAAGCGGTATCCTGAAAGTGGCTTTGTACATAACTGTGTATGCCATAAGTATATCCTTTATCTTCCCTGATATTACTCATTAATCTTGAACCAAAAAAACCTCCAAACACGGCATTCAACACCATCATTTTCATAAAATCGGGGTGAAGACGGTTTGGAAAATCCCTTGCAATTCTGATAGCACCCTGCACTCCTTCTACATCATTTTTAATACGATATTTTTTTATTGCGGAAGCAATTATGTTATTTGTTATTTGTTGCTTGCCGGGTTTTATTGCTAGGTGACCAAATTGTTCATTTAGTACTGTAAATAAATCAGCAGGTAATTTTCCGGCAACAAAAATTACACAATGCCCGTTTAAATAATATTGTTGAAAATGTTCTTTTAATTGTGTGGTCGTTAACGCATCGTAATCTGCAGCTACTGTATATTTGCCGTAAGGATGGTTTTCGCCAAATAAAAAAGCATCAATTAGCCGATTGGCTACAAAGTCACATTTTTGTAAACTTACTGACAATTGCTGCTTGCTGTTTTGAATGTAAATAGCCAACTCTTCTTCTGGAAAAATTGAATCTGTAATCATTTCTTTAATAACTGGAAGCAAAACAGGCAAATGTTTTGACAGTGTATGCAATGATACCGAAGCTGTTTCATTTTGGCAGCTTCTGTTACAATAAGCACCAAAATACTCAAAATGTTCATTTATTTCAAAAGCTGTTTTTGAGGAAGTGCCAGTTTTTAACATGTAGCTGGTCGCTGTAGCCACAGCATTGTTTTTTTCAAAACAATTACCTGCATAAAACACCATTTCCATTTGTAAAACATCTTGTGCTCCTGCATCAATAGCATATACTTCTACACCATTATCTAATACAAATTTTTCGTATGGTTTTAATTCAAGGTTAAATTCTATTGCATCTTTTATATCAGGAGGGCTTGTTCTGTTTAGCATGTAATTTTTCTACTTTACTTTTCCGCTTAAAATGGAAATTATTTATTTAGTTGTTGGAATAATAATATATAGTGTTACAATTATTTTCATGAAAGATCGCTTTACTTTCATTTAATAATTCTTCGGAAGTTACCGCCTGGTATTTATCCAGTTCTGTATTGATAAGGTTGGCATCTCCCAGCAATTCATACATTGCCAAATTGGTAGCACGGCTCATTACACTCATATCTTCAAAAGCCAGCATGCTTTCTGTTTTATTCTTTACTTTTTGTAGCTCCTTTTCTGAAATACCTTTCTGTTGCAGTGTATAAATTTCTTCCATTAAAGCAGCTTCTGCATCTTTCATACTAACCCCCTTTACCAACTTACCTTCAATACTTAGCAAGCCAGCATCTGTGCTACCAGAGTGGGAACAATCAATATTACTAAATAATTTTTTTTCTTTTACAAGCGCCTGAAATAAACGGGAAGATCCGCCGCCACTTAAAATTTCGGTAATTAATTCAGTTGCATAATACCGTTTATCTAAACGGGAACAAATATGCCAGCATTTATACAACGCATCGATGGGAACTTTTGCTTTTACTTCTAAAAATCTTGGTACAGTTTGAACAGGTTCAATAGGAAGATTGCGTTGATATTTATCTCCCGCAGCAATAGGACCAAACCATTTTTGAGCCAATATTTTTACTGCGTCTAGTGTTACATTACCTGCAACAACCAATACAGCATTGGCAGGAGTGTAGTGTTTTAAAAAAAAATCTTTTACATCCTGAAGCTTTACATCTTCAACATGTTTCAATTCTTTTCCAATAGTCATCCAACGGTATGGATGCCTGATATAAGAAAGTTCTCTCATCTTATGCCATACATCGCCATAAGGTTTGTTTATGTAATGCTCTTTAAATTCCTCACATACTACTTTTCGTTGCACAGCTAAACTTTTTGCATCAAACGCCAAACTTAGCATTCTGTCACTTTCAAGCCAAAAGGCTGTTTCAATATTTTCTACGGGTAACTGGCAATAATAGTTGGTAAGGTCATTGGTTGTAAAGGCATTGTTTTCGCCACCAGCAACCTGCAATGGTTCATCATAACTGGGAATATTGATGCTTCCACCAAACATTAAATGTTCAAACAAATGTGCAAATCCTGTTTTATCCGGATTTTCATCTCTTGCACCTACGTCGTAAATAACATTTACAACCGCCATAGGAGTACTTTTATCCTGATGTACCAATACCCTTAATCCGTTATCAAGGGTAAACTTTTCATACTGAATCATTCAGTAAAGTTAAGCAGAGTTGCCATAAAATATTGCTATAATATACTTTTAGGTTTTATATATAATTCCATCAATACGCCATTGCGTTTTATTACTATTTTAATTTTATCCTTTTCTGACTGCAAAATGTCTTTGTATTGCATAATATTATTACTAAAATTTTTATTAACGGCTACAATAATATCATCTTTTAAGATGCCTGCTTTATCTGCCGGCGATCCTTTAATTACATCATCAACAAGTATCAATCCATCAACATAATAGGCTGCCATTCCTGTATAAGAATAATCAAACCGCTCATTAAAATGATTGTTGGGTGTTAAATAAATTTGCCTTTTTGGATAATTAATAATCAAGTTAAATCGCCTTAACAGGTCGTTTCCCAACAGGCCTCCTACAGTTGGGTAGGAGGTTACATTAAAATCATCACTGTACAAATAGGTTGGTACGTTTCTAAACCTGTAACGTCCTACTTGTAACATTTTTATAACCGTCATTCTCATTTGTATTTTTCCACCCATCCCTTCTGCCTGCGTTAAAACTGGTTTACGTTTAGATAATAGAATATTGCTATCAGATGCAAAGCGATCGCTCATTAAAAAACAAAGGCCAGCTCCGGTATCAAAATAAAAATTAAAATCTGTTTTTTTTCTATCTTTAAAGCGCAGGTTCACTATAGGTAAGGTTGTAAAAATTGGGTTTAATAAAGTACCATTTTTAGGATAATCCATTTCTCCTGGACTGTATATTTCTAACAATAAGCTATCAAAATTAATTTTTACTATATATCTTCTAAAAAAACTGTACCCTATTATGCCGTCAATTTTTTCTCCGTAAACACTGGTTAAAACATCATAATTATTGATATGAAAATTTAATCTGTCAACAGTTAAACCTGAAAAATGAAGACTTTGGTTAAAAGCAAAACTTACTTTATGGCTATCGCCCATACCTGTAATAACGGTATCAGAAGGTGAAATTGGTATGTTAAGCTGTGCTGTGGTGGCAGAGTCAAGAGAAATACCACCACTACCAGTATCTAAAATAAAATTAAGTGAGTCAGGAATATTATTAAGCTTGGCCTTTACCACCATCACCCCGCCACTATATTGCAAAAAAGGAAATTTAGTAATAAATTTTGCTTTGGGTAAAGGAGATAATATCTCTTGCCCAAAACAAGTAATATTAAACGTAAAACTGACCAGTAAACAAATAATTTTTATCATTAAAAAATATTTACTAATGTAATAAATTTTGGTATACCACCTGATGAGGTTTATGCTCAATTGCGGCAGTATGCAATTTTATTATGGCAGTAGAAAAGCAATGCAATACGGATTCTTATAATTATTTTACCTGCTAATAAATATACAACCTAATGGGTGTAAATTTGTTACTTATTATTCAAACGGTTTTATGGAATTAGAAAATTTATATCAAAAAGCACTCAGCTTTGAATTTTTAACTGTAGAAGAAGGTGTTTATTTATTTGAACATGCACCATTGGCAGACTTAATGTACGTTGCCAATGAGTTAAAAACAAAACAAGTACCTCACGGAAAAGTGACTTGGATAATAGATAGAAATTTAAATACAACGAATGTATGCATAGCTAATTGTAAGTTTTGTAATTTTTATCGTATACCAGGCCATCCAGAAGCTTACATTACGGATATAGAAACTTACAAAAGAAAAATTGACGAAACTATACGCTATGGTGGAGAGCAATTGTTGTTGCAAGGTGGCCACCATCCTGATTTAGGGCTTAACTATTATGTTACCCTTTTTAAAGAATTAAAAAGCCTTTATCCCAATATTAAGTTACACACTCTCGGACCTCCGGAAGTTGCTCATATTACCAAGTTGGAAAAAAGTACGCACCGGCAAGTTTTAGAGGCATTGAAAGAAGCGGGTTTGGACAGTTTGCCGGGACCAGGTGCGGAAATTTTAACAGACAGGGTAAGAAGGCTTATCAGTAAAGGAAAATGCGGTAGCCAGGAGTGGCTTGACATAATGCACGAAGCACACAAACTTAATATTACCACAAGTGCAACAATGATGTTTGGCCATGTAGAAACCATTACCGAGCGCTTTGAACATTTGGTAAAAATAAGAGAAATACAAAGTCGCAAGCCAAAAACAGCTAAAGGTTTTATAGCATTTATTCCCTGGACTTTTCAAGATGTAGATACCTTATTGGCAAAAATACGTGGTGTGCATAATTTAACTACTGCCGAAGAATATATTCGCATGATTGCGATGAGCCGTATTATGTTACCAAATGTAAAAAATATTCAGGCCAGCTGGCTTACTGTTGGTAAAAAAACTGCACAGTTATGCTTAAATGCTGGAGCCAACGATTTTGGAAGTATTATGATTGAAGAAAATGTGGTAAGTGCAGCAGGTGCCCCACATCGCTTTACCAGCAAAAGTATACAACAAGCCATCAGGGAAGCCGGCTTTGAGCCACAACTTCGCAACCAGCAATATGAGTTTAGAAAAATACCTACAGTAATGGAAGAGCAGGTAATTGATTACTAGGAATAAAATAATAGGGGATGAATAATATTTTTTTTCAAAAGTTATTGCGGCGTTTTAGAATGATTGGTATTGCAGAAGGTATTTCATTTTTGGTTTTATTGTTGATAGCAATGCCAATAAAATATTTTTTAAAAATACCAGAAGCTGTCAAAATTGTTGGCTGGATGCATGGTGCATTATTTATAGCCTATATGTATCTTGCAATTGTTGTTGCCATTACATTTAAAAAAAATATTAGCTGGTGCATAAAAACTTTTTTAGCTGCCTTTATACCGATGGGAACTTTTGTAACGGGTAAAGAATTAAAAAAGGAAGAAGTTACCTTACAGAAATCTTAATTGTATTTTTCAGTGTTTGGCAAATAATAATTTAACTCTAAAAAATTTAGCAGTTCCTTTAAAATAATTTTCTTCTATTTAGTTTCTTTAACTTGCTCTGGCTTCCACAGAATTTAACCTTATGTAACCGACTTCATGATTCTAGGGGTTCAAAAAATATCATCAGGTATTTTTAAGGTACAAAAACTTTTGTTACCGCGGTCGCTATTGTTTTATTATTTTACTGGGATACATAACCTGTTGAAAGTACAACATAATCTTTTGACGAACTAAGAATGACTTCTCTTTAAGTGGTCAGATTATCAAATTTTTCTTTATTACATCTTAACGATATAATATTATTAAATAAAACAGCATTGTATTCTTTGGAATAGTAAATAGTCTGAAGGAAAATAATTGAGGTAAATAGTTATTAAAGTGTACTTATAAATATAGTTTCCTTTCATTTTATCCACATTTTTTTATATTAAATTGTTGAAATGTGAATAACCTTCGGTAATTACTATTTAAAAAATTAAGTGAAACCACTCTTGTAATGGTTTAGGGCTTATTTTAACTTTACTATTCAAATCTAAAATATATGAAAAATACAAACCAAAAATCAGTTGTTCAGTTATCTGCTTTAGTTAAATTTCTTCGCAATGCCTTTAAAAGCATTTTTGCGTCAGAATCAAAAAATGAATTTGCCCGACTTAAAAATTTTATTGCTTCTTAATTATCGTAGTAGTCTGTTATAAAAATATTTACTGATAATAATTATTTTTGGTTAGCTAAATAAATATTCTACATCTGCTTTACTAAGTGCTTTTACAAAGTTGATATCATCGGATATTAACTCATTAGCCAATTTGCGTTTACGTTCCTGCAATTGCAATATTTTATCCTCTATGGTATCTATACAAATCATTCTGTAAGCAAAGATGTTTTTAGTTTGCCCAATACGGTGTGTACGGTCAATAGCCTGTTGCTCAACGGCGGGGTTCCACCAAGGATCAACAATATATACATAATCTGCAGCAGTTAAGTTTAAACCAACACCTCCCGCTTTTAAAGAAATTAAAAATACCCTGCAGGCATCATTATTCTGAAAATTCTCAATCGCTTTTTGCCTGTCGGTAATACTTGTGCTGCCATCAAAATATTCAAACGGAATACCCTGTTCTCTAAGTTTTTCTCGTATCAACGCCAACATACCTAAAAACTGAGAAAACACGAGCGCTTTATGTTCACCAATATTTTCAAATATTTCCCTTGTTAACTCATCTAATTTTATTGAATGATTAGGATATTTCTCTTCTTCATTTAGTATGGCCGGACTATCACATATTTGACGCAGTTTCATTAAGCCTTGCAAAATTGTAAGCTGCGATTTATCAATGCCTTGTTCATCAATAACTCCCATGATTTTATCCCGGTAACTATTTCTGTAGGCATCATAAATTTTCCGCTGTTCTTTTTCCATTTCACAAAAAAGAATCGTTTCTGTTTTTTCGGGCAAGTCTTTTGCTACCTGTTCTTTTGTACGTCGTAAAATAAAAGGATATAATAATTTACGGAGATGATCTTTTTGTTCCTGCTCACCAAATTTATCAATAGGGTTGGCAAATTCATTTCGGAAAAAATCCATACTACCCAGTAAGCCCGGATTAAGAAAATTCATTTGTGCAAAAATATCAAATGTATTATTTTGTAGTGGCGTACCACTCATACATAAACGATTTTTAGCAGTTAACAGGCAGGCTGCCCTAGTAACTTTTGATGCCGGATTTTTTATTGCCTGGCTTTCATCCAACACTACATAATCATAAAATATTTTCATCAGCGTTTGTATATCGCTGCGCAACGTTCCATAGGTGGTAATTACAATATTTACTTTTTGTAATTCTGCTACATCTCTGGTACGCATGCTACCGTGGTGTATGCGCCAGGTAAGCTCCGGTGTAAACTTTTTTATTTCATTTTCCCAGTTATAAATCAATGTTGTAGGGCAAATTACAATCGCTTTTAAATTACCTTCCTGCGTTTTGTAATGTTGCAACATAGTTAATGCCTGTACAGTTTTACCCAATCCCATATCATCTGCTAAAATACCTCCCCAGCCAACTTCATTTAAGTAATTTAACCATTGATATCCTGCGGTTTGATAAGGACGTAATACTGCCTGTAATTCTGATGGAGCGGATATTTCAGGGATTTGCTTAAACTCCCTCAAACGTTCAAATTTTTCATCTAAAGCAAAACTTAATTCGGTGGCATCTCTATTCTCATACAATTCATCAATCACACTCATGTGGTATTTTGATAAGCGTAATTTATCATTTTTACCATCGCCAACTTTAAACAACAGCGAGTAGCGTTTTAACCATTCATCTGGTAAAATACCCAAGGTGCCGTCTCCTAATTGCACAAACGACTGCTTGGATGCCAATGCTTTTTTTATATCGTTAATACCTACACGCTGCCCTTCAAAATCAATTTCTACTTTTGCATCAAACCAATCTAATCCACTGCTTACATGAATGTGTGTTGATGGTCTTGCGGTGTTAAATCTAAAATTTCTGAGCGCCTCAAAACCAAACACCGGAACCTTCGCTTCTTTCATTGCATCTACAAAAAGAAAGAACCAGTTATTACGTAATACATCTGCACCCTTCAGTATCATACTATTTCCTTCCTGCGATTGAATAAATTGTGAATGCAGTGAAGATAACATATCGTTAAACCGTTGCTCGGCTTCCTTATTGCGATGAACAATTAGTATTTTATCTCCATCAGGAATCGTAATTGTTTCTTTATCATTTGCCCTAGTTTCAAAACCCTGATATGTAAATATGGGTTGAAAAACCAGGTAATCACCTTTTTCTTGCAGCATTAATTTTACTTCCGGCTCACCACTTTTTATTTCCTTTACAAGCGATTTATCAAATTCTACTTTATATTCTTTTGTTAAAGGCATAATGATCTTTTGCATTTGCACCGACCAGTTTTCTTTACTTAGTTTGATGTTACCATTCTTTATAAATTTTTCTGCCTGCAATACATCTTCTGCCTTTTGCCACAAATAAAAAATATGATTGTATAAAAACAAAATGCTGTTGCTGCATTCATTATATGTTACCGGCTGGGCGGCACCGTTGATGTTAAAACGACACTGCAACTCAAAATCTTCTTCTCTGGCAACAATCTTAAATTGAGGCGTTATAAAAGTATCACTCAATGATACTTCAACAAGATTATCAGTTTTAAAAACCTTTTTTTCTGGCAAATAATAAACAAATGGGTTAGTACTTTGCTCTTCAAATAATTTTTTAAGTTTTGGTTGCAGGTATTCGGTTATTAACAATTTTGTTTCTTCAGGAAATTCGTCACCATCTGTTTGAATAATATTTTCCCAAATACCACTGAAGGGTGAATTTCTATTAAGGTATTTATTAACTTCTGATGATTGTAACTTTCTTATTTGTTGCAGTAGTATTTTATCATCTTCACTAAAAAATTCTGTATTTACATATTTTGTAAGATCCAGTTTTTCTATTTTACCCAACAATTTTTTATTGTCTTCGTCTGCATCACCCTGTATGGCGTCAATTACAAAATACGGGTAAACTGTTGTATTAAAATTAAAGATTAAGCCAAGTTTTTTTAGGGGCACATCCATGGTTTCAATTTCTGGTTGCAACTTTGGAGCTTCGTGCATATAAGATGGTCTTTCAACAGCGGCCACAGCGGCTACTCTTTTAATGCTGGTATCCAAAACTTTTAAAAATGGTTTACCATCTTTATAAATAAATTCAAATTTACCAGCAATGTCATCCGTTAAACTATAGCCATATATCTGCAGTAATTTATTTTTTTCCTTATCCCAGTTTCTGATAGAATCAAAATAATAGGTACCATAGGTTTGCAATAGCTGGAGAAATAAAATAATTTTATGAACACAAAGCGGATGTGCTGTTTCATCACATTTGCAAGAAGTGTCAAAATTTCTTTCATCATTTTTTTGTATTACCAACGGAAAAATGTTTCCCTCATAATTTAGCTCTGCTTCTATACGCTCATTGGCGGCTACAATAATTTTTGCTTTGTTGGTTAATACAATTGTTTCTGCTGCTTCAAAGCTTTCGGGAGATGATAAAACACGAATTACTTTTAAATCGATATTTTTCATTTTAGCCAGTGTGTGCCGCTGGTTATAAATTAAGTTGGTGGTGCCAAGTAAATTCTTATCTATTAGTTCCTGTAATTTAAAAAGTGCGGCTACTTCATGGCGACAGATATCTCCTAAATTATAAGGACAACCGCACCGCAGCGATAAAGCTTGTGAATCGTTGTACTTTTGAACCGTTACCTTGTAAAATGTACTGTAAGTATCGTCCTTTACCCTGAAAGTAACGCTATTCATTAATTCGTCGTGTTCCACAATTTCTACATACCCAATAGCATGAATTTTTTTTCCTCTGCGGATAACTTCGTCGGATCCGGTATTGTAAACATATTTAATGAGATGTGAAAGGGCCATACAATATTTTAAATTGCTTATTTGGATTTCGGATCTATTTTATAACCCTGATTTACCAGTAAATTGAAAGGCAAAGGTTAGGTACATTGTTTCGAAAAAAGCAATTTACAAAAGTAAAGAAAAAATTAATGCCTTCAACACATAAAACCCCTTCCAAAATGGGGAGTTATTTGAAGGACATGCCTATTTCAAAAAAGAGAAATTATAATTAGCATTATTTTGGTTAAAATAAAATTTATTGAATAACCGCCTTTATGGTAAGGGGGCTAAGAGTTTACCTCCTTCGTACACGCAAAGTACATTTGCTACGTCTTCTGTTAAGCAATACCGAATATCTTTTTCCAGACCAAAATTTGTAAGCCGATGATAATGTGAAGCATTTTTAATTTTCAAAAATTCAAACAAATCATCTTTAGCGTCCAAATACATTGTTTCTGCAATTTGAGATCCATCACAATTAATTTCAAAATACGCTTTAACACGATTAATTACCGCCCCCGCAAACAAAGTGTCTTCAATATTTACTTTGTCTTTCCATGCCGCACACCCTAAAATTACATGCCGCTTTTGTTCAATTAAATAATTGCATACAGCAGTTAAATTAACAAACGAACCAGTTATAATTTTTTTTGCTCCCATATCAATTGCCATGTGTAATAATTTTGTGCCATTGGTAGTAGTAAGCACCAGGGTTTTGCCTTTTATAAATTCTGGCGGATATTCAAACGGTGAGTTTCCATAAGACAATCCCTCCGCTACATGGCCGTCTCTTTCGCCCGCTGTAATACCTTCAATTTGTTTACCTATCCTTATACATTCGGCGACACTATCTACAGGAATAATGCATTTTGCACCATTATGTAAAACTGTGGCAATTGTTGATGTGGCCCGCAATATATCTATAATTACTACCACACTGTTGCTTACATTATAAAGGGGTAGCAATGCTGGTGATAAGGACGTATGTAAGGTTAGTTTTGTTGATTTCATTTTAACAAATTTAATTTAATATAACCTTCCACTTTTCTGTTTCCGCATATTCTTTTACTACTTTATTTCTTTTGAGTAATAAAGTTTCTACATATTTTTTAAGGTACATTTTGTTTACAAATTTCCCTAATATCCCGTACGGCGTTTCAAAATCAATAATATCAATCATGATAGTGCCATTTTTTACTTCTTTAAAATGATGCTGGTGCCTAAAACTTTTAAAATCACCTTTTACCATTTCATCAACAAAATAAACAGGCGATTCCATAGCTGTGATTTTAGATGTAAAATGCCGTGTTTTAAAAAGATGTTTTGCCTGCCAGGTTACCGTTTCATTTTTATTTATTAATCCGCTGGTTACACCCGCAACAGCAGTTTCGTTAGTTTGCGCCGTTGATATTTTATGCAAGGTAATACTCCGGCTTAAATCGAAAATCCTTTTGGCTGGTGATGCAATAAAAGTAGTTAAATGAATTGGAGACATATTACTTACAATAAATAGTTGAAGATAGTAACTTTAGTTTGTTTTTTTTATGGATAAAAAAAGTGTGCAGTAGTAATTAATTAAAATTTTCGATCAGCAGTTTTTAGAAATAACATTTATAAATTTAAGTCCTATTATTTCTTACGAACTATTATCCATTTATAAATTTGCAAAGGTTTTCGTAAAGCATTTTCATCCAATATCTATCGTTAAATAAATGGTTAAATTTCATTTTTAAGACCGCCGTACAAGTCTACTGCAACCGAGTATTACTTTTTTTTATTAAATAATTTTTAATTCAATTCCAATTGGTACTTATAGTTAACTTTAATTTTAGTTGTGATTTTAAATTAATAAAAAGGGAAATTATTAAACTACAAAGAACCCACTTTTTACTAAGCAGGAGGTCTAGTAATTAAAAAAATACAGCACTATGCAAAAGGCATTTTTACTACTTTAGCTTTTAACAACGTATTGCGAATACTGATGTAGATTTCAGTATCAATACCAGCAAATTTGCTTTCGACATATCCTATCCCAATGGCTTTGCCTAAAGAGGGTGATTGTGTACCTGAAGTAACTTTTCCAATGGTTGTTCCTGTAAAATTTTTAATTATATAATCATGACGTGCAATGCCTTTTTCAAGCATTTCAAAACCTACTAATTTTTTTGTAACGCCTTCGGCTTTTTGTTTTTCAAATATTACTTTGGCTGTAAAGTCTTTTGTAAATTTGGTGATCCATCCCAAACCTGCTTCCATAGGCGAAGTGTTATCATTAATATCATTGCCGTATAAACAAAAACCCATTTCTAAACGCAGCGTATCTCTTGCTCCTAAACCAATTGGCTTTATACCATGGGTGGCTCCGGCAGCAAAAATTGCATTCCAAATTTTATCGGCATCAGCTGCTTTGTTTTCAAAATAAATTTCTACTCCCCCTGAACCGGTATAACCCGTTGCACTTATCAACACATTTTCTACACCGGCAAATGTTCCTTTTACAAACGTGTAGTATTTTAAATTTAAAATATCTTTATCGGTTAAGCATTGTAAAATTTTACTGGCGTTAGGTCCTTGTATTGCAAGTAAACAGGTGTTATCGGAAATATTATGCAACTCTACACCTTTATCATTGTACTTGTTAACCCAGTTCCAGTCCTTAGCAATATTACCGGCATTTATCACCAGCATATAACTGTTGTTTTCTTCCAGACAATAAACTAATAAGTCATCAACAATACCACCTTCATCATTAGGAAAACAACTGTATTGCGCTTTACCGGCAGTTAATTTTGAAGCATCGTTACTGGTTATTTTTTGAATTAACGCCAACGCATTTTCACCTTTCAAAATAAATTCACCCATATGGCTTACATCAAACACACCTGCGTTGTTACGTACAGCAGCATGTTCATCATTAATACCACTGTAACTAATGGGCATATTGTATCCTGCAAATTCAGCCATTTTTGCACCTAATGCAATATGCTTTTCCGTAAACGGTGTATTCTTCATTATGTAATTTTAAATAGTTTGTAATAATGATTAGCCACAAAAATAGCTTAAACACAAATTTTAAAAATAAATTTATTGCACCTCCTGGCTATGACTACAAAGTTGAGTGTAAACAAAATCCCACCAATTACAGTGGGATCTTGCTTTTGTTTCACTTCAACTCAACTATTGAAACTAGATTATTCCTATAATTGCTATAGGACTATAAGATTGTAACAAATAATTGCCAGTAGGCTCAATTTCACTTTTTGTAACATTTAATTTCTCCAGCTTTTTTTGATTTTCTTCCTGCTTTTTCTTCATTTCGTTTTGCTCTTTAAGTAAAGAGTCTTTGTATTGTTGCTGTATTTTTTGAAGATCTACTTTTAAAGAATCGATTTTTGCAGCACTGCCATTGTACCGATAGGTCCCGCCTTTATTAATCATATTAATTGAATTTTTATCTTCCTCATCTGTATCATCTTTCGATTTATTTTTATCTTCATTCTTCCATTCATCTGCAGGCTTACCACTCAGCGTATATAAACCATTTGCCTTCATTACATAATCAACATTTTCATCCCAACCTCTTTCTTCATCATCAATATCAATGTTAAAATCGTTGTTATTCCATGGTCCGTTAAAATGAATATTATTTCCCCAACCTACATTTTTATCAACTCTTATTCGTTTTCCAACTGGTACATAAATTGTAATAATAACATGCTGATTTCGAAATTTATCATCTCTTGTTACAGGTATCCCTTTATCAAGTACCAATAAAGAATCTTTTTGTGCAACATTAAATTGTATTAACCTGGCCAATGTATCCGCCGCCCGCCTGTTACTGCCGTTTGCCATTTTAATCATTGTTACCCTAAAGCTATCAGTGGCAGATTTAATTATTTTAATAGATACATTTTCAACAAATACTGTATCATCATCTAAATTTTGAAATGGTTCAAACCTTAACCAATTATTACGATAATATTTTCTTAAGGGAGAATTATTGGTAATTTCCAGTTTATTTAATCCTATGTTGCTGATGGTAATTTCCTGTTCATTGATACTGCTGTTACTTTTAAAATCTTTGCTTACAGATGCAAGTAAAAATATAAAGCAAGCCCAGCCAAGTACATAAAGGCTGATAAATGTAAAACGCAATATTTTACGGTTTTTTTTAATTTTTGCAAGTCTTCTGATAACCCATGTAATAATACCGATTACAGGTACGGCGATAAAAAATATCAGTGTGCCCCAGGCAAAAATGTTTTGCCAGCCATCCGTTAATAAAAAATCTTTTAAAGGAAAAACACCTATTGAGGCGATGGCAAATGCAAACAATGCAATTACGAAAGCAAAACAAAAACAACCTAATATAAAATAAGCAAATGCTTTAACAATAAATACAATAATATCCCCCAGCGATCTGCTGCTTCTTCTAGCTGCGCTACTCATTTCTGCACCCATTATTTTTCCTTTTTCTTCTGCAAAAGTCCTTGCTTCATGGCCTAGTTTTTCTGCCCTTTGCTGAACACCTTTCATTTCTTCTACCACTGAATTTTTAATAGAATTTAAGTCTACCTTTTCCCCTTTCATTTCTAATTTTTCGGCAGTACTGCCAGCTTCGGGTATTACCAGCCATAAAATAATATAAATGATTAATGCACCGGGGCTAAAACCAATTTTTAAAAAATTAGGGAAATCAAATATTCCCCAATGGCTCCAGTGAAACACAAAAGATAAAAAAGGCAGCAAAAAAAGTAGCCTTGGTATCCATGGGTTTATACCAAAGTAGTTGCCTATCCCGCTGCATACACCTGCTACTTTTTTATCTTCAGGATCTCTAAACAATTTTTTACGGGTACCGCCAATTACTTTTGTAGCACTACTTGGTACTGCTAGCCATAAAATAATATATGGTATTAAACCAAATCCAAAAGAAATGGCAAGCACCACAAAAATGATTCTTATAATTACTACATCAATACCAAAATAATTGGACAACCCGGCACAAACACCACCTAAAATCTTATCGTTCTCGTCTCTGTATAAACGTTTGTGTATTTCTGAAAATCCATTGTTTTGCTGAGATTGCTGTGATGCGGATGTTGCTGCCGAAGCCGACGAACTTTGATTATAAGCAGTGTTGTCATCTCCTTCAAATTCTTCTGGCCGGCCCATACTTTTAATAATGGCATTTACGTCATCATCGGTAATACAAGTAACACCTTTTTTTAATCTTTCCTGAAAAAGTTCTGCAATGCGGCTTTCAATATCATTGATAATCTCTTCTTTGCCTTCTTCATTTGCAAAATAATTATTTAGGCTGGCGGTATATTGTTTAAGCAAGTCAAAAGCAGACACTTCTATGGGAACTACTTGTCCGTGGAAGTTAATATTTATTACTTGTTTCATGTTTAAATGTGTTATTGTGTTCGTTCTTTAGTTGTTTGGCTCCACAACAAAAATCATGACTATTCTTTTATTGCGGGTTGTTGAAGTTGGTATTACTGGTATGTTGTTGCTCTGCTTCTGAAAGTGCCTTTACAGCGTTGGCCAGTTCATTCCAGGTTGCTTCCAGTTCTTTATAAAAAGCATCTCCCTTTTCGGTTAATGAAAAATATTTTCGTGGCGGACCGCTATTACTTTCTACCCAACGATAAGTTAGAAACTCTGCATTTTTTAATCTGGTAAGAAGTGGATACAATGTTCCTTCAAAAATATTCAGGTTAGCAGTTCTCATCTTGTCAATAATATCTGACGGATAAGCCTCTCCCTGTTTTATCACCGAAAGAATACAGAACTCCAAAACTCCTTTCCGCATTTGGCTGGCTGTGTTATCAATGTTCATGGCTTCAATTTTTTAAAATCATTTTGTTGAGTAGTTTAAATGTAGCTTTTAACCTTTAATTATCCGTAATACGCTTGTTGGGTTTAACTAACCTTCTCAACTTTGCAACACGAAGATATAAAGATTATAGTACTATACAACACATAGTACCGTTTATTTTTTAGTAGTTGGTTGTCAGTATTAATGGCATTTGGCGTAAAACCCTTTACAAGAGGGAGTGTTACAAAAAATAAAATGTAAAAAAATAAATATAGAAATGATAGCTGGTAAAATTGATTTGCTAAACGGTTTAAAAAACCAAGAAAATTTGAGGAGAAAATGGACAGCGTTATTTGGCTTTATAGAGCTGCTACAAAAGATTCTATTTGCTTTTGTATTTTAACGAAGAGGTAAGAATTGAAAATATTGTAGATTAAGACTGTATTTATTTTATGTCTGAAATAAGCGTTATCATTCTTTTTCGGTTCGCATTGCACAAAAATATCTCGTTAGTTCAACTGTTAAAAAGCAAAAAGCCACTCAAAAAATTGAGTGGCTTTTTAATGCTGCTAAAAATTTACAAAGGAATACCTAACGAAATACTTAATGTTCTAAATTTATTTTTATCATTAGCCCCGTTATCACTTTGAGTGGAATTAATTTTTGCTAAACCAAAACCATAATTTGCTTTTAGCATTACTTTACCAAAATCTATACCGCCACCGAAATTTGCACCAAAATCAAAACGTTTTAATTTATTATACGCTGCATCATCTTGCTGTGATGTAAAGGGATTATCGTTGCTGAATTTAATAGTACTGCTAGAACTAGATTCAAGTCCAATAATCCTACTGTCGCTGGTAGATTTACCACCAACTCCTACAGCAATATACGGGCCTGCATGAAAAAATATATTTGATTTCGCTTTTGCATTCAAAGGAATTTTAACTACTGCATTTAAAGGAACTTCCAGGTAAAGGGGATTAAACTTTGTTTTTACGTAGTTTTCTCCATTATCAAAATAGGTTTCAGCTTTCGATCCTTTTCCTGTAAATAAAATACCAGATTCCAGATCAAAAGAACTTGATATACCAAACCTGCTCATTAAGCCTACATTAAAAGTTGGCAACAAATGATTTTTTTCTGTGTGTCCGCTATTGGTATTGGTAATGTTGGCAAGGTTTAATCCACCTTGTGCATAAAACTGTGCTTTTGCTCCCATCGCCATCAATGTTACCATCAGCATTACTGTCGTTTTCTTCATATTCATTCAATTTAATTTTAAAAAATATAATAGCATTATTGCTACTATTGTGTGTTTGTGTTAATAAAACAAAAAGCCTGCCATCCAATTTGATAGCAGACTTTTTTACAAAATGATGAAGACAATTTATTTCAGTAAAGAGTTAAAAATAGGCTCGTTTATTTTAATAGGATAGCTTTTCTTCAATTGGTCCATCCATTTTTCTTCCAAATAATTCTGGTATTCGTTTATTACCAATCCCCTGGCTTCGCTAAAAGTTCGTTGTTGGTTTTCGGGGAACAATTGCAACACTTTTACAAAAACAGGTGTATTATCTCCACTGTTTATTACTGGTGTAGAGATATACCCTGGAATAATTGTTGCATTTGTTGGTAAAGGTAATTGTGCCAATTCATACCTTCCTGAATCTGATTGAATTTTGCCTTCGCTTTGTGTGGCAATTTCTTTCCAGTCTTTACCGTTTTTTAAGTCTCGTTGCGCTACATTTGCCTGTGTAGTATCAGTACAATTAAATAATATAATTGCTGCGCTTGCTCCCCAAAGATAATTTTGTTTATGTGCGCTATAATATTTTTGCAAACCAATACTATCTGCAGAAGCTTTACCCCAAACATTTCTTTCCATTATTTCAAATAACATATTTCCTTCCATAAATTCTTTCATTTGATATTTGAAATCTGCATTGTATTCCTGCAAATGTTTGCGGTAATAGTCTACAATAGAAGTAGAAATATATTTATCTAACAGCGCAGCATTGGATTCTCCTTTATACACATCCGCATTTAATTTATAATCCTTTACAAAATTTATCCAGTCGCCACCTTTAACAATTGCTTTTGAAAAGGAAAAAATTATTTTATTATTTATTGAATATTTACCTACATTATTTTTTGCAGTTACGCTATCCGCAAAGCGATAAAGTTCAGCATTTTTTACTGCTGTATTTCTTTTATAGCCGGTTTTTGCGGTGATTTCTTTTATAAAGTTTTCTTTAGCTGCATTACTTCTTGTATCTTTTTCAATTAGTTGTTTTAGTGTATTTGTAAATGTTTCATCATTTTTATCTGCGGGTGTTGGTTGCCGCTGAAGACGTTTAACAATATGATATCCGTAATTTGTATTAAAGGGCTTTGATATATCCCCATCATGTTGCAAAGCAAATACCTGAGTTTCGAAATTCAATTCATATTTACCGGTGCCAAACATTACTAATTCTCCGCCGCTTGCAGCAGTAAACCTGTCTTCACTATATTGTTTTGCGAGGTTTGCAAAATCAGCTCCTGCTTTTAAAAGTGCATACACAGAATCTGCCTTTTTTTCTGCTGCTTTCAATTGTTGTGGAGTTGCTTCGGGTGGTATGGCAAATAATATTTGTGCAATTTTCCATTTACCGGCACTTTCTCTTTCTCCCACATTTTTAAAAATGTGCAGTCCATTTTTACCGTAATACACATTACAAAAACCTTGTGGTTTTAAATTGTACACTATATTTTCAAATGAATACGGTAATGATAAAGCAGTGATATAACCAATGTCTTTAACGGTTACAATTATATTGTTATCGCTGGTAGTATTGGCAATTCCGCTGTAATCTGTAAAGCCCTTTTTTAAATTTTCTAGCACCACATCCATTGCTTTAATGGCTGTTGCCGAATCTGCTATAGTAGCGCCTACACTGAGTGGTACATAAAAATGAATTAAATGAATATCCTTTTGACTACGCTTAATTGCTTCATCCAATAAAGCATTGGTACTTTTTTCATCATTCATGTAACCTTCTTCTACCTGGCTACTAAAATTTTGCATATCATATTTAAGTTGCTTTAAGGTATCAAGCCGCAGTTGTAATGCTGCTTTTACTTTTAGTTTAAACTTTATGTATAAGTTCAGGTATTCCCTGAGGGATTTTTCATTATCAGCAATGGGCGTTTTATTTTTATTATAGGCTCTTAAAAACTCCTCTTTACCAACCTGGTTTTCACCATAAGTAAAAACTATTTGAGAAAATAGCTGCATTGCTATAAAGGTTAAAGCAATCAGTAAATACGTTTTCTTCATTGTTAACCTGATTTTAATTTGTTCGTTTTTAATTTCCATTTTACCTGTAACAGTTCATCAAGTTGCTGCCAGGTTAATTTTTTAGCGATGATGCGCTTGTCTTTATCCAGCAGGTAAACAGTTGGTGTTAAGGTAACATCGTATAATTGACGATAACCTGGTTTTTGTGCTGTAGTAATGGCTGTTTCAATTTCTTTGGTTTGATAAACGTTTACCCAGTCGCTGAGATTGTGTTGCCGTATGTATTTTAACCATTCCTGTTTTAAATCGTCTTTGCTATCTGCTGATAAAACAGCATACATTTTTACACCATTTGCTTTCCAGGATGCTTTGTAAATAGAGTCCATCCGGGGTATTTCTTCTTTACAATGGCCACAGGTGGGATCCCAAAAAACAACAACTGTAAAATCTGCAGCTACATTATATAAAGATGCAGATTTGCCGGCTGTATCCACCATTTCCAAATCCGCAGCTTTGGCACCAAGCAGGTTTGCCATTAACATATAAGCCCGGCGGCTGATAGTTTCCATTTGTTTTTCATTGAGCCAGTTACTGATTCCCTTGCTATGATATTTCTCAAATAAGTGCACAAACACTGCATCCTGCCCCATGTATTTTGGACTAATATACTCATCTGTAAGCCAGTTGAGCAAAAATTTATACATCTCTGGGCAACTGCGAGCCAGCAACAACTGGTAATCGGCTTCTTTAATAATACTGTCAGGTTGCTGTACCATTAATTCCCTGTAATATCTTTCCAACTTTGGTAAAAAAAACGGCGTACGAATAATGCGTTCATCCATAAATGTTACGCCATCCCAATAATGTGTTTTATAGTAGTAATAATTTTGTAAAGAGTCGTTGTGTGTTTGAGGTATATTGTTTAACACTGCAGGATCTTTCATAGCATTAAGCAAAGCGGCCATCATAGATTTTGGCTGATTTTTTATAATATTATTCCTGTACTCATTTAGCTCTTTATTGAATTTATTATAATTGACTTCATGCAACGAAGAATCTTTTTTTGTTGTTGCGGCACTGTAGGCTTTTTTTTCTGCTTCCAGTAGTTGAGCTTTTGAGGCAATCGTTTTTTGATATTGTTGTAATAATACATTTGCTGGCGAACCTGTTACCACTGTTTTAGAAAGTAAATCTGTTGTATCGATGCTAATTGTAATCTGCTGTTCCCTATCAATTAAAAAATCGACACTTTTTGATTTACCTGGTAATACCAACGCATAAATACCAGCCGGTAAAGTGCGCTTGCCAGTAAAAATAGCGATTCCTTTATTTGTTACCGCAGCCGAATCTTCTACATTAAGGTTTTTACCCATGTGGTAGGTTAGGTAAGCAATGCCAGATTTATATTGGCTTGTTTGCAGTGTTACCTTGTAGTTTTGAGCCTGTGCTATGGCATTTATAAATGTTGCTGCCAGGATAAAAAGATGTCGTTTCATTAAATATTTTAATAAGATCACAAAAGTATCTAAAATCAATGGTTAATTTACTGAAGCGCTTGTATGCCCTTTTTAAAATTACATATCCTTAACAAAAAATGCCCTGTGGATTATCTTTTAAATAAAGAAAAATCGGGGTTACTTTTGCAACCGTGAAAAGAAAAAAATTTCTATTAGAAAAACTATTGGTAACCGGCTATGCCGCCGAAGGCAAATCTGTTTCAAGACAGGAAGGTAAAGTTTATTTTATTGAAGGTGCAGTACCTGGCGACGTAGTGGACGTATTTATTAGTACTAATAAAAAAGATTGGGGCGAAGGAAAAGCTACTTATTTTCATGAATATTCAGCCGAAAGAACGACTCCTTTTTGCCAACACTTTGGTGTATGCGGCGGTTGTAAATGGCAAATGTTACCTTACGAAAAACAGCTGGTTTACAAACAGCAGGAAGTTGCACAAAACTTAAAACGTATTGGCAAAGTAGCACTTCCAGAAATATTGCCCATTATTGGTGGTGCAGATACCATTCAATATAGAAATAAATTAGAATTTACTTTTAGTAACAAGCGCTATTTAACCAGCGAAGAAATAAAAGTGCCTGGCGATGTGGTGCATCAAAATGCACTTGGTTTTCATGTGCCCCGCATTTTTGATAAAATTATTGATATCGAGACTTGCTATTTGATGGATGAAGTAAACAACACGATCCGCAATACCACAAAAGATTTTGCAAAAGAAAACAACTATACTTTTTACAATATCAAACAACATACAGGATGGTTGCGCAATATCATCATACGGTATTGCAATACGGGTGAGTTGATGGTAAATATTTGTTTGGGATACGAAGATGAAACCGAAACCAAAAAATTATTGGATAACCTGTTAATAAAAGTTCCTTCTATCACCACCTTACTATATACAATCAATACCAAATGGAATGATACTATTTACGATCTTTCGCCACAGGTATATTTTGGCAAAGGCTTTGTAATAGAGCAATTAAAAGAATTTAAATTTAAGATAGGACCAAAATCATTTTTTCAAACCAATACCAAACAGGCTGAAAAATTATATTCCATCACAAGAGATTTTGCTCAATTAACCGGTAACGAAATTGTGTATGATTTATATTGTGGCACCGGAAGTATTGGCATTTTTGTAAGCAAACTGGCAAAAAAAATTATTGGTGTAGAAGCCATTCCTGAAGCTATTGAAGATGCCAAAGAGAATGCCGCACTTAATAATATTACGCACGCAGCATTTTTTGCAGGTGATGTAATTAAAATATGTAATGATGATTTTTTTTCGCAACACGGCAGGCCGGATGTAATTATAACAGATCCACCAAGAGCCGGTATGCATGAAAAATTAATAATTAAATTATTAGAAATAGCGGCACCTTCTATTGTATATGTTAGCTGTAATACTGCCACTCAGGCAAGAGACATTGCGCTGCTATCAGAAAAGTATTCAGTAGAAAAAATACAACCTGTTGATATGTTTCCACACACACATCATATTGAATGTGTAGTGTTGCTAAAGTTGAAAAATTAACTACTAACTTTGAGTTATGGCATTCAAATTTAATAATTCTCTTCAGAGAGAAACTCCCATTGTTTTTAATTTACTGATAATAAATATATTGGTTTATTTAGCACAGATATTGGTTAAACCATTTAATATAACTGAATGGGGAGCATTGCATTCTATTAACTCTTCGCTGTTTTATCCCCACCAGTTTATAACCAACATGTTTATGCATGATCCAAATGGATTAACACATATACTTTTTAATATGTTTACGCTGTGGATGTTTGGAACAATTCTGGAACGACATTTAGGATCAAAACGTTTTTTAATTTTTTACCTGATTTGTGGCCTTGGCGCCGCTATCTGTATTCAATTATCTATACCATTTAGTGCCAGCCAATTTGCCAAATCTGCTGAAGGAATTGCAACAGGTATGTCATCAGCCGAATTGGTAGAAGCTTACAAACAACAATACAGTGCCATTGGTGCATCCGGCGCCATTATGGGAGTTATGGCAGCTTATGCCTACCTGTTTCCCAATACTGAATTATATATTATGTTTATACCAATTCCTTTAAAAGCAAAATACGTAATTCCCTTTTTCATCTTATTAGATCTTTTTATGGGGGTGCGTCAAATTGCAGGCGATAATGTAGGGCATTTTGCACATCTTGGAGGAGCGCTAGTTGGCTTTTTACTAATTTTATTTTGGAACAAAACCAACCGAAAAACGTTTTATTAAAAGTTACTACCATATTTCAAACGGTATTTGTAAATTTGTAAATCAATTTTGTACATGGGAGAGTCAGATAGATATTCGGATTTTAGAAAGCCCCGAAGAAGGATAAGTCTCGGACAGGACGGAAACGCCCTAATGGGTTTGTTTACCATAAATATTACTTTCTTTTTATTATTACTCACGCTCAAAGTGACCTACTTCTTTTTTCAAAAAAATGAAGGTGAATTTTTTTCCGGTGTCTTGCAATATTTTGAAATGCCTGCACAACTTACCCGTTTAAGCGAAAGACCCTGGACCATTTTAACTTATATGTTTAGTCAGGTGAGTGCTATGCAGCTTTTAAGCAATATGCTGTGGCTATGGGCTTTTGGTTTTATTTTTCAAGAGTTAACAGGAAATAAAAAATTGATTCCCGTATATATTTATGGAGGACTTGCTGGTGCATTTGTATTTATTTTAACCAATTATATAATGCCGCCATTGCGGCCTTTTGTTGGTGACGCTGTTTTACTGGGAAGCAATGCTGCCACCATGGCTGTTGCAGTAGCAACTACAACACTTGCCCCGGATTTCAGATTCTTTAGAAATTTGAATGGAGGTATTCCAATTTGGGTACTTACGCTAATTTATGTATTGATAGATTTTGCCGGTATTGCATCCCTTAGTGCTGCTTTTAGTTTATCTCACCTTGGTGGTGCTGCAGCAGGCTTTCTGTTTATCTATCTGTTAAGAAAAGATATTGATGGCAGCTTATGGATGAATAACTTTTATAACTGGTTTATGAATCTTTTTAATCCTAATAAAAAAGACGGCAAAGTAAATATCAAAGAGAAAGTTTTTTATAATACAGAAGGTAGAAAGCCCTTTAAAAAAACACCCAATATTACGCCACAAAGGGTTGATGAAATACTGGATAAGATCAACCAAAAAGGATATCATTTACTAACAGAAGAAGAAAAGAATATATTAAAACGGGCTGCTGAAGAAGATCTATAATTTTATATAAAAAAACTTTTCGCCCGTACCTCAAATTTTGTATGCAACTGTTTCTCAAATCGTGTAATCCGATAGCTATCGGATCATATTTTAAAATTCGTGCTTTGTTTGCATATTCCTTATTTGCGCCATTTTAACTTTATCCCTAAATATTTTTAAAAGGCAAACCTTATCTTTATGAAATGCCAAAACCTCTTTTTCGCATTTTAACTAAAAAGGTTTTTATTATAACAAATCTAGTGGTGGCCGTTTTGTTCCTTTTAGGTTGTTATGGCTATCGTTTATTTACCTACGAACGCTGGTTTGTAGGGCTTTTAACACTATCCGCATTTTATCTATTTATATTATTATTACTATTTTTTATTTTTTGGTTATTGGCAAAATCAAAATGGTCACTGCTTTTTTTGGGAGTAATTGTAGCAAGCTATCAGCAAATTATTAAAATTGTTCCCTTAAGAACTAGCAGCGAATTTATACTCAATAAACAAAAAGATGCTATAAGAATTATGAGTTGGAACGTGGCACAATTTGATATTTTAAATTACAAAAAAAGTCCTGCTACACATAATAATATGATTGAACTTATCAATCAATACAAACCAGATATTGCCTGTTTTCAGGAAATGGTTGCAGCAGATAGCATTGTTGATTTAAACAATGCTTACTATAAAAAATATTCTTTTTTTACTATCCAGAATTTTGAACTTTCGCTGAATTTTGCAGACGAATATTACAGTTACAATTGGAAAGAAAATTACCTGAACAGCCAGCATTTCGGGATTATTATTTTTTCAAAGTATCCTATTATAAACCGACATACCATAACAACCTATCCAAATGATTACAATTCTATTTTTCAATATGCAGATATTGTAAAAGATGCGGATACGCTAAGGATATTTAATATTCATTTACAATCGTTAAAATTTAGCCCAACTAATTTACAATATATAGATAACCCAACGATAGAATCTGAGGCGGATATAGAAAAATCAAAAAATATATTAGGGAAATTCAGGAGAGGATTTATAAGACGCAAAATACAGGCAGAGAGGATTAAAGAAGAAATTGATAAAAGCCCTTACCCAGTAATTGTGTGTGGCGATTTTAATGATGTTCCCAATTCTTATGCGTATGAAACTATCGGAAAAGGTTTACAAAATGCCTTCGAAAAAAAAGGGGTCGGTTTAGGCAGAACTTTTAGTGGCATTGCCGCTGCTTTACGCATTGATAATATTTTTGTTGATAAGCACTATCAGGTAAACCAGTACGTTCGGATACCAAAAAAATTAAGCGATCACTTTCCAATAATTACAGACATTACCCACCTTACTTACAAGTAGCAACCGCTTGTTTTACTAAATTTATTATATTTGAACTTCATGCAATTATTTATCAATCAATTTTATTTATTTCACTGCTGTTGCCATTGCAGGGTAGTATAATATTTGTATGCAAATTTCATATTATTTCTACTGTTTAGCATAGCAACAAAGTACAAGTGTGCGACGCATCGATGTTTAATTGAAATACAAAAGCCCGGTACAAAAATTTTAAAATAAAAATGGTGCTACTGCGTTTTGCCATAGTTACCAACTAAAATAAAATAATGCCTTTAAAAGTTTATAACTCCTACACCCGCCAAAAAGAAGTTTTTAATTCCATCACGCCAGGCCATGTGGGTATGTATGTATGTGGCCCTACAGTCAGCGGCGAAAGCCATTTAGGACATGCCAGGCCCTATATAACATTCGACTTTATTTTTCGATACCTAACTTACAAAGGATATAAGGTGCGTTATGTACGCAACATTACCGATGCCGGACATTTTGAAGAAGAAGGCAGAGAGGCAGAAGATAAAGTTGGTAAAAAAGCTATTTTAGAAAAATTAGAACCCATGGAACTGGTGCAGAAATACACCAATCTTTTTCATTGGGCCATGTTGCAATTTAATTGTGTAGAGCCAAGTATTGAACCTACCGCTACCGGGCATATTGTTGAGCAAATAAACATGATTGAAAAAATTATTGCCGAGGGATATGCCTATGAAGTAAATGGATCTGTATACTTTGATTTAAAAAAATATGCTGCTACCCATGATTATGGAAAATTAAGCGGGCGGATAATGGATGATTTGCTGGAAACAACAAGAGAGTTGGATGGGCAACAGGAAAAAAGGGATAAAGCAGATTTTGCTTTATGGAAATCTGCAGCACCGGAACACATCATGCGATGGAAAAGCCCGTGGGGCGAGGGTTTTCCGGGATGGCATATTGAATGTTCTGCAATGGCTACAAAATATTTGGGTGCCGAGTTTGATATACATGGTGGTGGTATGGACTTACAGTTTCCACACCACGAAAGTGAAATTGCACAGAGTACTATTTGCAATAAACACAGCCCAGCAAGATTTTGGATACACAATAACATGATAACCATCAATGGTAAAAAGATGGGTAAAAGTTATAATAATGTAATTAAGCTTACAGAAATGTTTAGCGGTAATCACCCGTTGCTTACGCAGGCTTTTGCGCCAATGACGGTAAGGTTTTTTATTTTACAAAGCCATTACCGCAGCCCGGTAGATTTTAGTAGCGAAACCTTACAGGCAAGTGAAAAAGCACTTAAAAGATTGTGGGAAGCTTATGAAGTATTAAAGAAATTACCTGTAAACATTCAAGCGCAGGGAACCGATGCTGCACTTGAAACAAAAGTGCTGCAATGGATAAATGAATTTGATGAATTTATGGATGATGATTTTAGCACAGCTAAAATACTAGCCAATATGTTTGAGCTGGCACCTGTTATAAATGGCATTAAAGACGGACACATTGCGGTAAATGCCTTGTCAGGTGCAACAGTGGTTTTACTGCAAAAACAATTTAAAAATTACCTGGAAGATATTTTTGGCTTAACACATACTACTGCAGGCGATGAGGGTGCTTTACAAGGAGTAATGCAATTGCTGATTGATATTCGCAAACAATCAAAAGCAAAAAAAGATTATGCTACATCTGATAAAATCCGTAACCAATTGACCACTTTAGGCATTGAACTAAAAGATGAAAAGGATGGCGGGATGAGCTGGAACAGGTAAGGTTAATCCACAAATAAACTTTAAAGCTGGCTTGGTTTAGCCGGCTTTTTTTATGCAACAACTTATTTTAAATACCCTTCTAGCTCTTCCATCATATTTTTGCTGCCAACAAAAAATGGAGTATGTTCATGGATTGCTTTAGGTTGTATTTCAAGTATCCGTCGATTGCCATCTGTTGCTTTGCCACCCGCTATCTCCACAATAAATGCAAACGGATTACATTCATACAACAACCTTAATTTTCCTTCTGGCCGGTTGGTAATTGAGGGATACATAAAGATGCCTCCTTTAATTAAATTACGATGGATATCACTTACCATACTGCCAATATAACGCTGTGTATAAGGTCCTCCTGTGGCTTCGTTTTTTTGCTGGCAGGCGGAAATATATTGTTGCACAGCTTGCTGGTACTGAAAATAATTACCATGGTTTACCGAATATATTTTACCTGTTGGCGGACATTGTATATCAGGGTGGCTTAAAGTAAATTCCCCGATAGAAGGATCGAGGGTAAATCCATTTACACCTCTGCGGGTAGCATATACTAAAATTGTAGACGAACCATAAATAACATAGCCAGCAGCTATCTGTTTTATCCCCTTTTGTAAAAAATCTGCTGCTGTTACAGGTGTGCCTTTAGGAGTTACCCTTGGTAACACGCTGAATATAGTACCAATGGCTACATTCACATCAATATTGCTGCTGCCATCTAAAGGATCAAACAGGCAAACATATTTACTGTTATTGCTTATTTCATCATCAAAAACCAATATCTCATCCAGCTCTTCACTCGCTATGCCTGCACAGCTTATACCATGTTGTAGTACGCCGGCAAACTGGTCGTTGGCGTATACATCCAGTTTTTTTACTGCCTCCCCTTGCACATTTATTGTGCCGGCATCGCCCAAAATATCTACAAGGCCCGCCTTATTAACTTCTACATTTACCCTTTTGGCGGCAAGGCCAATATCTCTTAACAATCCGGAAAGCTCGCCGGTTGCATTGGGAAAATTTCTTAGTTGCTGAATAGTAAATTCATCCAGCGTTTGTACTTTTCGGTTAATCGCCATGGCTGCTACTAAAATTAAATGTAAGGGCTAAAGTAATTGAATTAAACCAGTTAGGTTGTAGCGACTGCGTACCCGTTACACGATAAAAATAAAAATATTTATATCTTTCAATCTTTGATAACCTTTATTAAATCCTGTTTAAAAAAACTACACAAGCGTTGGAATTATTAGTTATAAGTATCCCAATAAAATAATTAAACCAACGATTTAAAACCGCATTTACAAAAGATGATAAATAAACACCTGCTACCTTCATTAACAAATAACGATTGTTAACCAAAGCTATTCATGTGATGCCATTAAAAACAATGCCGCTCATTCCTGAAAATATTTTGATCAGTATAGGTTTACCTATTGACCAACCTGTGCATTACCAGTTATCGCCCGCAGCATTAACGCAACAAACGCTTCAACGCAAGGAAGGTGTTTTAAATGATACGGGTGCATTGGTAATTTCTACCGGTGAATTTACCGGCCGCAGTCCGGATAATAAATTTATCGTTAAAGATGATTTAACTAACAACACAGTCGACTGGAATAATTTCAATAATCCCATCAACCCAATATATTTTAACCGGTTGCATGTTAAAATGATAGCATGGCTTGCTGGTAAAGAAATATGGATACGGGATTGCTACGCCTGTGCCGACCCGGTTTACCGGCTTAATATCAGGATAATAAATGAAAATCCATGGAGTAACTTGTTTGCGTACAATATGTTTTTAAGACCGGAAGAAGCTTCATTGCAAAGTTTTACTGCCGATTGGCATATCATTCATGCGCCTGGGTTTAAAGCTAACCCTGCGGTAGATGGCACCCGCCAGCCAAATTTTACCCTTGTTAATTTTACGCAAAAAATTATTTTAATCGGCGGCTCTGCCTATACGGGTGAAATAAAGAAAGGAATTTTTTCTGTATTGAATTTTTTATTACCAAATGATAAAAACGTGTTAAGCATGCACTGTTCGGCCAATGTAGGCAAGACAGGTGACACCGCTATATTTTTTGGTTTAAGTGGTACGGGCAAAACAACGCTTAGTGCTGATCCGGACCGCTACCTCATTGGCGACGATGAACATGGATGGACTGGCGATACGGTGTTTAATTTTGAAGGTGGTTGTTATGCAAAAACAATTGATCTGACAGAAGAAAAAGAACCGGAAATATTTAACGCCATCAAACCGGGCGCATTGGTAGAAAATGTAACTTTTATTGAAGGAACAAATAAGATTGATTTTGCCAGCAAAAAAATTACACAAAATACAAGAGTAAGTTATCCATTAAATTTTATCAGCAATGCAATGGAGGTTTCCATTGCAAATATACCCCAGAATATTTTCTTTCTTACTTGCGATTCATATGGCATATTACCACCCATTAGTAAGCTTACTTCAGTGCAGGCTATGTACCAGTTTATAAGTGGGTACACAGCAAAAATTGCTGGCACAGAAACGGGTATCACAGAACCCAAAGCCACTTTCAGCGCTTGTTTTGGCGCCCCTTTTTTGCCGCTGCACCCAGGTAAATATGCAACTATGCTAGGCAAAAAAATCACTGCCAATTCAGTAAACGTTTGGATGATTAATACAGGTTGGAGTGGTGGCCCCTATGGTACAGGAAAAAGAATAAAATTAGCTTACACCAGGGCAATGATTACTGCTGTGCTGCAAGGCCAGTTAGCTGAAGTTGATTGCATAGCACACCCGGTATTTGGGATGCTGATGCCCGTAACCTGTGCTGGTGTACCGACAGAAATTTTAAACCCAAAAAATACCTGGATTAACAAGGCAGACTATGACGTAAAAGCAACTGCACTTGCCCAATTATTTATTACAAATTTTGAAAAATATAAATCTGGTGTGAGCAGAGAAATAGTGTCTGCTGAACCAAAAGTATAATTAGTGAAATACTCTTTTATAAACACTTTAATAGAGTGTATACAAATTTTAATTGGGTGATTAAAGTTGTATAAAAAACACTGTCTATATTTTTTATACCGTATTAGAAAAAGAAAAAATAATTTCTTACTTTTAAGTATGCATTATTTAGTCAACAATAATAAAACCATTAAACGACGCCCCGTCTAACTGCGGTTACTACTGCTGCATAATTTTATTTTAATCTATCTATAAACTGCTGTCCTTTACTTATGCTAATTGCTATGGGTATCGGGCATATAAATGCTCTCTGATTATGAAACAGGAATACAATAAATATACCCCCGATGATTTTGAAGTGTGGAAACTTTTATTTGAATCTCAGATACTATTGGTGAGAGACAAAGCTTGTAGTGAATTTTTAAAAGGTGTTGAAACCCTGCAATTCAATGCGGAAAAAATAGCAAGCTTTGATGAAACAAATAAACTCCTTTTACAACTAACAGGCTGGCAAATTTATGTGGTACCTGGGTTAATTCCTCCCGCTGATTTTTTTAAACTATTGCATGAAAAAAAATTTTGTGCCGCTACCTGGTTACGCAATAGGAATCAGTTGGAGTACCTGGAAGAACCGGATATGTTTCATGATGTTTTTGGACATATTCCTTATTTAACAGATCCGCATATCAGTAGTTTTTTGCAACGCCTCGCCGGTATTGCGTTGCAATATATTTCAAATGAAAAAGTAGTTGAAATGATTGCCACGTTTTACTGGTACACAATTGAATTTGGATTGATAAAAAGCAAGCAGGGTGAGGTAAAAATATTTGGTGCCGGTATTGTATCTTCTCCCGGAGAAAGTATTTATTGCCTTGAACAAACACTACTTCATCAACCTTTTGATGTAGCAATAATCCTTAAAACAGCTTACCGGAAAGATATATTTCAAAGCACTTATTTTGTATTGGATTCATTGGAACAACTGGAACTTTCGTTGATAACACTGCAGCATATTTTAAATGAGCAGTTTGGTTCAGTGAGTACAAAATCAGTTACGACTTAATTTAATTTTTTTCTAAAATTTTTCGGACATCTTTTTAATTTTTATTTCTTAATAAAGAAGATTAAGAAGTGGCTAATATCATTAAGGATTTATAATTAATTGCACTGTCTTTTAAAGCGATGAATTAATGGCTTTTTTATTGCTGTCTTCAGCCATAAATTGGAATAAGAAGTGCTTCCGAAATTATATTTTTATAGTGGCTAATTCTATAGATTATTCCATCAGCAGCACTTGCCATGCCCAGTCGGTTCTACCACAATCAATTAAATTTTTTGCTGCTTGTTGCAGCAAACGATTGCCTTCCTTATCGTGCAAAATAGCATATTGATCACAGTATGCTAAGGCCTGCATGCGCAGGTTTAAATCAATAACTGGTATACATTTAACACTAGCAAGTTGTGCCAGGTGATTGCCCGTAAGTATTTTACTATTGCGGATATGTTGGGGTAGTGAGTCCATGCCAATGGATAGTTTTGTATTTGGTTTGGCCACAGTAAAAAGGCTGTCTTTTGTCACCCTGCAATACCAGTCTCCTCCAAGCCTTGCCACCACATCAAGTTGTGCTTGTTCAAATTGCTGTGCTGCATTCAGCAAACTGTTACACACATGCAGGGCCAACACTTCACAAATTACCAGTTGCCCGGCACCTCCTCGATTGCCCAGCGATTTTACCTCCAATACTTTACATTCCAGTTTTACCTTACTCTCTTTTACCATGAACGGTTTAACAAGCATGGCAGCTTCTTTGGTGAAGCCTGCTTTTGAGAATTCGTCTATCCCTTTCGGGTATTCTCCACTTGATAAGGACGTTTGCTGCACCATACGAAAGTCAACAATATTGATTACCACTTCCGGCACTTCAAGTACGTTTTCCAATGTGTGTTTAATGGTATTGTTCCTTATCCTCCGAGAAGGTGAAAATATAACAACAGGTGGATTGGTTGAAAAAATATTAAAAAAACTGAAGGGACTTAAATTACTAACACCGTTTTTATCAATGGTGGCTGCAAGGCAGATTGGCCGTGGAACCACCACATGCTGCAAATAATATTGCTTATCTAAAGAAGAAAGTTCAGCAAGATTAAATATCATAATGAAGTCAGATTAGAGAAGTGTTTAAAGAGCAAAAAGGGTTAAGATTTATCTCTTTATTTGTTGCCTTCCAACGAATGTTTTTTTTGATGCAAAATACTCCAATCAGTTTTTTTGGCCACGATAGTATTGGAAAGTGTACCCAATTCCTGGATGACCATCTCTACTGTATCACCCTCTTGTAACCACTGCTCTTTATGAGTAGGATCATTTAATTTGCCCGTGCCGTTTAATTCCAGAAAACAACCGGTACCAACCGTACCGCTACCAATAATATCCCCTGGATACACCTCAACTCCATAACTAACCCTTTCAATTATTTCTGCAAAAGTCCAGTCCATATCTTGCATATTACCTGCACTTACTTGCACACCATTTACACTACAGGTCATGGGAAGATTCCAGTTTTTACCAATGTGGTTTGGCTGGGCAGGTACTTCAAAAGGAGCAAGTTCATCCAATGTAACCAGCCACGGACCTACAATTGTAGCAAAATCTTTTCCTTTGGCCGGACCAAGATTTAATAGCATTTCTTCCTGTTGCAACCGTCTTGCACTCAGGTCGTTCATAATCATTAGTCCGCCAATATATTCATCCGCATTTGCTGCCTTAATATTATTTCCTGCCTTGCAGATAACAATAGCTACTTCCAGTTCAAAATCAAGTTTTTCAAAATGATCAGGCATGCACACAACTTTACCCGGCCCCTTTATGCTGTTGTGATTGGTAAAATAAAAGATCGGATACTGATCAAATTCGGGAATCATTGCAACGCCCCTATTTTTTCTTGCAGCCGCCACATGCTGGCGAAATGCATAGCCATCCCTGCAAGAAGTAGGGTTTGGAACTGGTGCCAACAGTTGTACCTGGTTATAGTCAATAGCCGTATATATTGCCATGCCGGCTTCTTTAATCTTTTTTAATTCGTCCGTTACTAAAGGAATGTACGCTTCCCAATGTTTAAGCAGCATTGCCATGTTGTCTGGCAAGTCTGGATGAATGGTTTGCATATCATAAAGCCATTCCCCCACCAACACTGCCAATTGTTCATTTCCATTTTTTAGGTAACTAATCAGTTTCATTATAAATTCTATTAATAAATTTTATAAAAATTATTCATTAAACTATGCTTGGTTATCATTTCGCCAACTCATAACATAACTGTTGTTTTCTAGTTCTAGGGCTTGCTTTGTGAGCATCAGCGGATGAAAAGTGTCAATCATTACAGCCAGTTCTTTTGTTTCCTTTGCACCAATATTCTTTTCTACTGTTCCGGGATGCGGTCCATGTGGTATACCTGCCGGATGTAACGTAATCATACCCCTTGTTACATTTTTGCGGCTCATAAATTCTCCATCCACATAATAGAGTACTTCATCACTATCAATATTACTGTGGTTATAAGGAACTGGCACCGCCAGCGGATGGTAGTCAAACAAACGTGGACAAAAAGAACATACCACAAAATTATTGCCTTCAAACGTCTCATGTACGGGTGGTGGTTGGTGCACCCGGCCGGTGATAGGTTCAAAATCATGGACAGAAAAAGCAAAAGGATAACAGTTGCCGTCCCACCCAATTACATCAAAAGGATGTGTTGCATAATGGATGTTGTATTGCATGCCCTGCTTTTTAATCTTCACCAAAAAGTCGCCTTTTTCATCATGTGTGATAAGGTTTTTTGGTGTGCGGATATCCCTTTCACAATAAGGAGCATGTTCAAGCAACTGCCCATACTTACTTAAATATTTTTTAGGAAAACGAATAGGGCTAAAAGATTCAACAATAAACAACCGGTTTTTTTCATCATTAAAATGAATCTGGTAAATAGTGCCTCTTGGAATAACCAAATAGTCGCCATAAGAAAATGCCAGTTCACCATACATTGTTTTTAAAAAGCCTGTTCCTTCATGAATAAAAATCATTTCATCTGCATCTGCATTTTTATAAAAATATGCGGTAAGGCTATGCTGTGGTGCAGCCAAAACAATATGTACGTCTTTATTAACCAAAACAAGTACACGACTTTCTAGGTAATCGCTGGCAGGTTGCACATTAAAGCCTTCAAAGCTGCGGTGGCTGAGCATTTTCTCTTCTGCTATCTGTGGCGCTACATTTACCGGGGCTGAAGTTTTAATAATCTGGGTAGGCGGATACACATGATACAGCAAAGCCGAGTCATTTGAAAATCCTTCGGTTGAAAAGAGTTCTTCCGAATACAATCCACCATCAGGTTTTCGAAACTGCGTATGGCGTTTGTGGGGTATTTTACCCAACGTATAATAGTATGGCATAATCGTTATTTATAAAATATTAATAAATTTAAAACAAAATAAAACGTTTAAAAATCCCGTATGGATACCTATATCCCAATACCTACGCAATTTATAAATTACCCCTCAGCCCCTGTTCAAATTCTATTGCTTCAAACAAAGCCTTAAAATTTCCTTTGCCAAAACTTTTTGCTCCCTTGCGTTGAATGATTTCAAAAAACAGGGTAGGTCGGTCTTGTACCGGTTTGCTAAATAGTTGCAGCAAGTAACCTTCATTATCTCTGTCTACCAAAATACCAAGTTCTTTTAATGGTTCCAGGTCTTCATCAATTTTACCAACGCGGTCTAACAATTCATCATAATAAGAGGAAGGCACTTTTAAAAATTCAACACCTCTGCGCATTAAATCTTTTACTGTTTTTACAATATCATTCGTTGCAAGAGCTATGTGCTGTACACCTTCGCCATTATAAAATTCCAGGTATTCTTCTACCTGCGATTTATTTTTTCCTTCTGCCGGCTCATTGATAGGGAATTTTACAAAGCCGTTACCATTGCTCATTACTTTGCTCATAAGGGCTGAGTATTCGGTTGAAATATCTGCATCATCAAAAGATAAAATATTTTTAAATCCCATCACATCTTCATAAAATTTTACCCACATATTCATCTGGTTCCATCCTACATTACCCACGCAATGATCAACATATAACAAGCCTGTGTCAACCAGGTTAGCTGCAAAAGAGGGAGCCCATGCATTATACCCAGGAAGAAACACACCACCATATTTTTTTCTTTCAATAAAAAGATGCACTGTATCGCCATAAGTCGAGATGCCGCTGATAACGGCTTCGCCGTAATTGTCTTTAAGGTACAACGGTTGCTGGTAACTGATACCGCCACGCTGCGTAGTTTGTTTCCATGCATCTGCTGCATCATTAACAAGCAAAGCCAACACTTTAACGCCATCACCATGTCTTGCAATATGCGCTGCAATTGAACTGTCTGCTTTTAATGGAGTGGTTAATACAAATGTTAATTTATGCTGGCATATTACATAACTAGCCCTGTCTTTTAATCCTGTTTCAGGACCTGCATAAGCCAGTGGTGTAAAGCCAAAAGCATTGATATAATAATGGGCAGCCTGCTTGGCATTGCCTACATAAAATTCTACATAATCTGTTCCCAACAATGGTAAAAAATCATTGGAAACAGGCATTACTGGTAATTGTTTTGCTACGGTCAACATAACTATAGTTTAAAATAATAAATAAAGATTTTAATGTTCCCAGACTGCAATAAAAAGCCAGTCGAAATAGAAGCAGCTAAATAAATTAAACTAAAAAAAATTAAAACTTAATAGGTTGTCCAGATTTTTATGGTACAAAGCGTAACAGAAATCGTGACCTGAAAGGCAAATAATTAAACTTAAAACTGGAATATATTTAAAAAAATAAAGGCTGCTTATAAATTAAACAGAAAGGGCATCAGCAGCGAGCGCCTCCATGAGGCAGCAATAATTGTGCGATTTATCGTTAAAAATTTTATGTGGATGGTCTGGTCTCATTTGCTAAATAATAGCAAAGTAATAACTTTTAATGTTAACCCGTCGCTTTTATTTTTTAACAATTTGGCTGATATGCATTGCCATTTTAAACAGCCCACTTTATTTTTATCGCTTTATCCTGCAAATAAAAATGCCAACGTTTGTACAATATTTTCAGAAGAGATAAAGTAGGTGGAATATCGTTGTTACTCCCAATCAAAGTCAGGATAAGTTATAGGTAAGCCAACGTTGTAATAAGATAAATTTTATGATAAATGATAACCATTGAGGGCATTGTTTTATATTTAAAGATGGAACATTTATTACATCTTTATAAAGACAAAAAACTTAAAAAAATTATTGGCCTTCAGGAGCCTTATGTATTAGTTAGCCGTAAAAATGTATACCTGTATTTGTGCAGTTCAATCATGAGCCAGCAATTAAATACAAAAGTAGCGGCTGTTATTTTTGAACGTTTTTTAAACTTGTACAAAAATAAAAAGCCTTCTGTTCAGCAAATTATTGATACTCCATTTGAAACACTTCGCAGCATTGGATTATCAAACGCTAAAACGCAATATGTTCAAAATGTTTGTAAATTTTTTTTAGCAGAAAAAATCACTGATACAACCTTACATAAAATGAGCAATGAGGAATTGATAAAATATCTTTCTCAAATAAAAGGAGTAGGGCAGTGGACAGTGGAAATGATACTAATGTTTACATTAGGCAGAGAAGATGTGTTTGCAATAGACGACCTTGGTATACAACAAAGCATCGCTAAATTATACCAACTGAATGTCACAGATAAAAAAGCTTTAAAAGAAAAAATGATACTTCTTTCTGCAAAATGGAGCCCTTACAGAACCTATGCCTGCAGGTATCTTTGGGGATGGAAAGACAATGAACTAAAAGTTTAAAATGTAATTTCTGCTACAATTTCTTCCAAATATTTTTTATCTGTCTCATCAAATAAACTTGGCTTTTCGCTATCCACATCCAACACACCAATTACTTCATTGTTACGAATAATGGGCACAACTATTTCTGATACAGATAAACTGCTACAAGCAATATGACCAGGAAATTTTGATACATCTGGAACAATCAATGTTTGAGCTTGCTGCCAACTGCTACCACAAACACCACGACCGTTTTTAATTCTTGTACAAGCTACCGGGCCTTGAAAAGGAGCAAGCACCAACGTTTCATTTTTCACCAAATAAAACCCCACCCAAAACCAGTTAAATTGTTCTTTTAATGCTGCTGCTATATTTGCCAGGTTGGCAATAAGGTCCGGCTCTCCTTCTATTAAACTTTTTATTTGCGGAATAATAGTCGCATACATTTCTTCTTTAGTTCCAGTAACTATTTGTAAATCATCTGCCATTGTGTAAAGATAATAAAGCAAAAATGGCAACAGTTTAACTATTACCATTTTTGCAAGAATATAAAAAAATATCGTTTTAAATAGTAGCCGCTCAACACTAAAACCTTACCTCTCCCTAAAATATCGTTTTAAAAAAAGCCTTCATATCAGCCCATGATTTTTTATCTGCAGCTTCATTGTATTCAATCGGCATATTGAACTTTTTTCCTGTTGCTGTAGATTGAGGATTGGTAAAAGCATGTGTAGCTCCTGCATAATCAATAAATGTATAAGGAACATTTAAAGAATCGAGATTACGCTTAAAGTTTTTAATATCATCCGGGCCTATGAATTTATCTGCTGCACCATTGCATACTAAAATTTTTGCAGTAGTAGATCCTTTTGTGGCAGGAACTGTGGCAAGGCCACCATGAAAACTTACCACACCTTTAAAATTCGTTCCTAATTTAGCCGCATTCAATACCATTGAGCCACCAAAGCAATAACCTATGGCTGCTATTTTATTAGGATCCGTTTGCGGATATTCTTTTATCTTGGTTAAAGCAGCCTCAATTCTTGCAAGACCCAGTTGCGGATCTTTGTAAAAAGGCGTAGCAAAAGCTTTCGCTTCTATAGGATTTTCAGCGATTTTTCCGTCTCCATAAAAATCAACGGCAATGGCAATGTATCCCAACTCTGCTAGTTGTTTAGCCCTGCTTTTGGAGTAGTCGTTATTACCCCACCATTCGGGCACTACAATAATTGCTGGTCTTTTTCCTTTTTGATTTTCGTTGTAAGCTACATAACCCTTTAAAGTTGTTCCATTTGAATTATAGGTTACTTCTTCGCCTTTAATAGCTGATTTGTTTTGAGCTGCTATCGAAAATATTGAACTCACTAGTAAACAAGTTAAAAATGATTTTAAAAAGTTTGTCATTGTTCTAATTTTTTGTTTGATTTAATACTAAAACATTAATTGTGCCTGATTGTTTATTTAGCAAAAATAAAACCGTTATTTTAATGATCCCTTTTTTTATCTTCTTTAGGCACTATTTTACCAATTTTAATTCGCTGATGATATTTTTAGCGCCGCCTAATTTATCTA
Source organism: Ferruginibacter sp. (assembly GCA_025352695.1). GTDB lineage: Bacteria > Bacteroidota > Bacteroidia > Chitinophagales > Chitinophagaceae > Ferruginibacter. The sequence continues at coordinate 40,588 of JANXSK010000014.1, forward strand.
TACACCACAACACATAACGAACATCTACACAAATGGTACGGTTAAGGTCTTTATCAAAAGCAATTTTATGACTTAATGCTTCGTAATTACCATCAAAGGCAAGTCCTATCAAATTGCCATTGCCGTCAATAACAGGACTGCCACTATTACCACCGGTAATATCATTGGTAGTTATAAAATCAATCACCAAGTCGTTTCTGCCTTTGTCAATATATTGACCAAAATCTTTTTTCTTTAATAATTCTATTTGCTTTGCTGGCAAATCAAACTCGTAATCTCCGACTTTATATTTTTCAATAATTCCTTTTGCGGTGGTTACATAATCGTAATGAACCGCATCACGAGGCGTATAGCTTTTTACATTTCCATAACTTACCCGCATGCTAAAGTTTGCATCAGGGTACATTTTAGCTGCCGCCGCAGGATTCATTTCTTTTATTCCTTTAAGATAAATTCTACCCAACTCGGCATTTTTATTGATGAACGCTGTATACAATGACGCATATTTAAGGTTATAATTTTTTAAAAATGCAGAAGCATATGCAAAGGCCTTGTCTGCCTGTAATACACCTGCATCTGGATTAGCAATAAAAGCAGCCCATTTTACATCATTAAAAATTAGCGTATTTGCAAATACATCTTTTGCCCATTTCTTATACGTTTGCTCTTCTCTTAAATCACCATAGGTTGCTTTTATACCTTCATAAAAACCAATAGGATGCTGGCTTTTATCTATATCATTGTAAAATAACTGGGCTATTTGTGCCAGTATTTTTTCATCGCTTATTTTATCTTCTGAGTCTAAAAATTTTGTCCTTGCTATTGCAGCTGCATCAATGGCCTTCTTAATATCGCCGGCAGGTATACCCGTTTTAACCAAATTAGTTTCAACACCAATTAAAGATGCAGCAAAAACTGTTAATGACGACCCTAAAATTCCTTCATTCAGATATTGGCGCTGTTTGCTGTAAGGTGTCCAAGTTGCATAATTTTTAGCATACTCATTAAAAATATTTTCGTATTCAGGTTTGCCTTTAGCCCATGTTAAAAATTTATCTTCGTAGGTCTGTTTTTGGTTGAATGTTTCAAACTTGATCAACTGTTTTGTTTCGCCATCAAAAAATTTCCAGTAATTGGCAATGCTGGCATAATTGCTAGCCAACTTCAATTTTACAACGGGATCCTTTATCATTTGCTCGTGCATTAATTTTAAACGCATCGCCCTTAAGTTAACCAATGAAGGATTTTCAATTTCATTTTTTAATTTGATACCATAGCTGGTTTCGTACCTGTTGGTACCACCTGGGTAACCATAAATCATTGCATAGTCTCCATCTTTAATTCCTTTTATGCTAACCGGTAAAAAGTATTTTGGTTTTAGGGGTTGATTTTCTGTACTGTATTCTGCCGGCTTACCTTCCTTGGTTGCATATACCCTGAAAATAGAAAAATCACCTGTATGACGAGGCCATTCCCAGTTATCGGTATCACCTCCAAACTTACCAACATTTTCAGGAGGTGCTCCAACAAGCCGTATATCTCTGTAAGTTTTATACACATACATAATGTATTGGTTTCCTTTAAACATGCTATATACTCTTCCGCTTAAGCCATTGTCTTTATCGAGCACTTTATCAGTAATGGTTTTATATACATCGGGCATTTTTGCAACCCTGTCTACCCATGCTAATCCTTTTACACCATCTTCTACCTCTGCGGTTACATCTACAATTTTGTCTAAAAATTGAACCGTTAATTGGCTCTTGATTTCCTGAGCTTTATTAAAAGCGTAAAAGCCGTCTTGTAAATAATTATGTTCGATGGTACTTGCTCCTGCAATGGCCTCATACCCGCAATGATGGTTAGTAAAAATTAATCCTTCGTTGCTTACAATTTCGCCGGTACAACCGCCACCAAAAATTAAGATAGCATCTTTTAAAGAGGATTTATTAATGGAATACAATTGATCTTTTGTTAGTTTTAAACCCTTTTTTACCATATCATTGTATACCTGTTGGCCAAGTAACATAGGTAGCCACATACCTTCATCTGCACTGGCTTTTAATAAACATACAGACAGTAAAAAAGAAACAAAAAATTTTTTCATTTTTTTATATTTAGTATAACAAACCTACAGCAAATAGCTGATTTCAATATCATTTTGCCTGCTAATTTAATACATGATTTTTTGCTTTCTAAAGAAGCTAAAGGATTTCATTTTAAAAACATTACAATACACAAAATATAACTGCCTTATCCGTTCATAAAATAATAACCATAAGCCAATTGTAAACATTAAATTTGTAAACTTTAATTTAAGTACGCATGGCTATTATTGATTTGAAACTTCCTAAAAGTATTGCAAAAGCGCTTAACCTGCCCATCAGCAATCCGCGGGGACAACAAATAAAAGTGCTTAAAAAATTATTACGGTTAGCAAGATTTACACAGTTTGGTCAAACCTATAAATTTGATGAGATATTAATGAGCCGACACTGCGGTAAAAAATTTCAGCAACTGGTACCAACTTATAACTACAGTAAAATTTACAGCGAATGGTGGCACAAAGCAGTTGAGGGAATACCGGATGTTTGCTGGCCAGGAGTAATAAAATATTTTGCACTCAGTAGTGGAACAAGTGAGGCGGCTAGCAAATACATTCCCATTACCAAAGAATTAATTCGCAGCAATACAATTACAAGTTTTAAACAATTATTAAGTCTTACAAAATACCAGGATGTGCCAAGAAGTGCGCTTGGCAAAGGGTGGCTATTGTTGGGAGGCAGCACACAATTACAAAAAGGTGCTACTTACTATGCGGGAGACCTAAGTGGTATACAACAAAAAAGTATTCCTTTCTGGTTTCTTGGTTTAGGTTTATATAAACCTGGTAAAAAAATTGCAAAAGAAAAAGACTGGGCAAAAAAATTAGAAGAAATTGTTGACAACGCTCCCAAGTGGGATATTGGTTTTATTGTAGGTGTACCTGCATGGTTACAATTGTGTATGGAGAAGATTATTGAACGTTACCAGTTAAAAAATATACACGAAATATGGCCCAACCTTGCTTTTTATGTTCACGGTGGCGTAGCGTTAGAACCTTATAAAAAAGGCTTTGCAAAATTATTGGGTAAGCCTATTACCTATATTGAAACCTATCTGGCAAGTGAAGGATTTCTGGCTTATCAAAACAGACAGGATTCAATAGGAATGCACCTCGCTTTAAACAACAATATTTTTTTTGAATTTGTTCCTTTTGATGAAAACAATTTTGACAATGAGGGAAACATGGTTGAAAATCCAGAAGTGCTGATGATACATGAGGTAGAAGAAAATAAGGATTATTCCATTTTGATAAGCACAAATGCTGGTGCATGGCGCTATGCCATTGGAGATACAGTAAAATTTATTGATAAGGAAAGAAGTGAAATTATCATTACTGGTAGAACCAAACATTTTTTAAGTTTGGTAGGCGAGCATTTAAGTGTTGATAATATGAACAAAGCCATTGAAATGGTGAGTGATGAACTCAATATTTCAATACCAGAATTTACTGTAGCAGGGATACCGCATGGATTATTTTTTGCCCATCACTGGTATGTTGCTACAGACGATACTGTAGATAAAGAAGTATTACGCTTACGCATAGACGAAAAACTAAAAGAACTGAATGATGATTATGAGGTAGAAAGAAAACATGCTTTAAAAGATGTGACGGTAACTGTACTTTCTGAAAATACTTTTATGGAGTTTATGCAGTCTAAAGGCAAGGTTGGCGGCCAGCATAAATTTCCAAGGGTTTTAAAAGGAAAGATGCTGGAAGACTGGCAAAAATTTTTGAGGACTAAAATTATAGCCACAGAATTCGCTGGTGCAAATCAATAATACTTTCAATTAATTTTAAAAGTAAATAAACCTAGAGTACTATTGAAAACACTTTCAACCATTATTATATTCTAATGCTACTGCTGCTTCTAAAATTTTCTTTCAGGGTTCTGCGCTAATAACTTTTCCGCCCTCTCTAAATCTTCAGGTGTATCAATCTCTACACCCATATACTGCGTGACAATCATTTTTAAGGTAACGCCATTTTCAAGATAGCGCAGACATTCAATTTTTTCGGCAGCTTCCAGCGGTGTTACTGGCCAGTTAGTAAAATTCATCAATGCTTGTTTACGGAAAGCATATACCCCAATATGTTCGTAATAAAGTGGCGTAAATTGCTGGTCTCGTTGATAGGGAATTACACTTCTGCTAAAAAGCAAAGCGTTCATATTTTTATCAACCGCAACTTTTACATAGTTGGGATCTTTAATAAATTTTTCTTCTTTTAAAACCTGCATCAACGAAGCAACCTGAATTGCTTTACCTGCTTCTCCTTCAAAAACCTGTAATAATTTTTGTAATGGTTCTCTTTGTACAAAGGGTTCATCTCCCTGCACATTAACCACTATATCAACATTCATATCGGCTACTGCTTCGGCTATTCTATCGCTGCCGCTTTCGTGTTGTTTAATGCTCATTTTTGCCTTACCGCCATGCTGTACTATTTCATTATAAATAATATTGCTGTCTGTAACAACCACCACTTCATCAAATAATTCAGTTGCAAGGGTATTGTCGTAAGTATGGCGAATAACGGTTTTATTTCCTAGCAGTTGCATTAGTTTTGCCGGAAAACGGGCGGCAGCATAGCGTGCCGGAATCATTGCAATCTTTGTCATCTATCGTATTTATTGATGGTAAAGTTATCGGGAAAATTTTGGCAGCATATCAACAACAATAGTAAATATTAATTTCTTTCCTCGTTATTTTCATCTGTATCAAAACCGGGTAACCGCTCACTTTCGTAACCACATTTACCACATTGGTACACATAATCAGTAGCCAATGCATAACTACCAAACAATGTTGTTGTGATTGCAGTTAAAAAATTAGTAATGCCGGGTTTGGCAATATAACTAAACTCGTGTGCGCCACATTGCGGGCAAGTTGCTGCATTTAAATATTCCTCATCATATCCTTGTAATATTGCTAATACCGAAGCTTCATTCTCTTTCTTTACAACGATTTTTATTCCTCCAATAGCATTGGTTAAAATTGGATCCATTGTAACGGTGGTCTCATCTTTTAAGTAACATTCAACGCCTTCCGATTGCAAACGACCCAATATAATATTGGCTAAAAAATAACTGTCGAATGTTTTTACTGTAACTAAATCCATGTTGTAAATTTTTTAAACCGTACATCTAATTAATCATAACTTACCAAAGGAGTTTTTAAATTCTTTGATAAGTCCTTTTAAACTTTTACTATAATCGCTCGTATAATTTTCTTAGTGTTGTTCTGGTAATTTGTTGTTCCCAGTTTTTACCAAGCGCATTTTCCCATAACGGTTTCATACCTAGTGATACATTAATCATTTTATCAAATTCTTCGTCGGTAAGATTTGCACATATATTTTTTGGCAGGTCAATCTGATTTTTTTCTACCATGTGTTTAAATTCCTTTACTCCTTCCGGATAATAGGCTTCCAAATGATTAAATACAATACAATTGCCAATGCCGTGTTTTGTACCCAATAAATAACTTAATCCATAACTAACTGCATGCGCTACGCCAACCTGGCTATAAGCAATACTCATACCGCCTGCATAAGAAGCCATCATTAATTTATCATCACTTTCCGCATCCCAGTTATCTTTATTTACATAAACCTCTCTGCAAAGTTGCAATGCCTTTTCACCATAGCTTTTACTAAATTCATTTAAATAAGTACCTGTAAGGCTTTCAATACAATGAATGTAGCAATCCATGCCCGTATAAAAGCGTTGGTTGGCTGGTGCGTTGGCTGTTAATTCCGGATCTAATACTATCTGATCAAAGGGAGTAAAGTCTGAGTTCATGCCTAGCTTTTTTGTTGGGCCTGTTAATACAGTAGTGCGACTTACTTCTGCGCCAGTACCACTTAATGTTGGTATGCCCGCTTTATAAACGCCAGGTTGTTTTACCAAATCCCAACCTTGGTAATCTGCACTACTGCCAGGATTATTCATCATCAGGGAAACGGCTTTTGCCAAATCCATGGCAGCGCCACCACCTATACCAATTACGCCGCTTATTGTTCCAAACTCCTCTTTTAAATCTTTGGCGAGTTTATCTACATAGGTTGTCTTTGGCTCGTTGGTAACATCTACAAAAATAATTTTGTCCTTGCCCCTTAATGGAACCCTTGCGGCAAGTGGCTTACCTTCAAAAAAATGATCCACTAAAAAAATCATCGGAGCTTCGCCTGTACGATTGGGCTGCAATATTTCGTCTAATTGATTGAAAGCACCGCGGCCGTAGATAACGTACCCAATCATTTTAAAGTTTCTAAATTTCATTTTGCAAATTTCTTAAAAATACACCACATGATAGCAAAGAATTTTGAAGAACGCTGCCCTCGCCCAAAAAATAAGTCTTCGACGATTTTTAACTTTTTGGCATTATCCGAAAATTTAATAAATTCATTACACTTATTGATTGTCCCTTTTTGTGAACGTTCGCTATAGCTGAAAAAGTACAAGAGGGCGATGCAAGCATGCTGCACGTAGCTGTTGTTTTTGCCGGGACAAATTTATTTTATCAATGCGTCAATATCTTCATCTCCATCTAAATTATTCATTTGACGCAAAATATCATTGTAGCGATTGGAAACGTAAGTGCTTAATGGTTTTATTGTATAAACTTTGGGGTTGGGCAACACTGCTGCAATCATTGCGGCTTCTGCCTTGGTGAGATTTTTTGCATCCTTATTAAAATATGCTTTTGCTGCTGCTTGAACACCAAAAATTCCTTTGCCCATTTCTGCCACATTTAAATACATTTCTAAAATGCGTTTTTTGCTCCACATCTTTTCAATCATAAAAGTAAAATATACTTCAAGCCCTTTTCTAAACATGCTTCTGCCTTGCCATAAAAAAACATTTTTTGCTACTTGCTGACTAATGGTGCTTGCTCCCCTTACTTTGGTTACATGTTTTTTATTGTAGTTCATCGCCTTCTTAATGGCTTTTATGTCAAACCCATTGTGATTAGGGAATAACTGATCTTCACTTGCCATTACTGCAAGTTTTATATTCGGGCTCATTTCGTCGAAAGAAACATAATCTCTTTGTAAACCATAACCTTGCAACAGACTTGCTGTTTGTGTAAATGTGATAGGAGGATTTATCCATTTACAAAAAATGATATAAACAAATTGTAAGATAAAAAGCCAAAACAAAATTTTTTTAAAAATGCGCCAGGCTCTTTGCATAGTATAACCACTTAATTTTATGCAATATACTATTTAAGGCTTTTTATTATTGGATACGCTAACATAAATCAAAGAATATCTTTTTCCAATCACCATTCCTTTTCCTCCGAGTTTGGCCATCAGGTAGCCAATTCCTCCCAAAGCGACGCCACCAAGCATTAGCTCTGGGCTAAATTTTTCTCTGTCGGCAACATAAACTATTGCACTGGCCACGGTAAGTAAAATGCCGCCGCCTACCAATGTTGCTGCGCTGCCGGATAAATTAAATTTACGTCCCGTTCTGCCAATTGCTTTTATTTGGTTGTAGTGATATTGATACCGATAGCTGGCAACTGTATCTAAAACGTATACACCTAAATTTGTAGGAATTTGTTGTATTACAAATTGTCGTAGAAAAAGTGTGTCATTTTTAATTTGTGTAATCAACGCTTCGATGTAACTGCCCTGCTCGTTTGTAAAAGAAATATTACTACCGGCATAATATGTCCCGATCGTTTTATGATTTTTTTTAAACAAAATAAAATCCGTCGACTGGCTAAAAAGATGCTGGCCAATGATAAGCGAAATTATAAGCAAGGGTAGCTTCATACTGTAAAATAAAGACAACTTATGATAAATCGAAAAATGATTCGTTAATGTTATTTGGATGAATAAAAAACACCTGCAATTAATACTACACCAAACACCAGCAGAATTAATCCTGAAATTTTATTTATAAGCGAAATGTTTTTTTCGTTTAGTTTGGTTCTTAATTTTCCTGCTAGTACAACCTTTAAAATATCTGAAGCTCCATTTAAAATAAGACAGGTAGAAAAAATAATGATACGCTGGTTTATGGTATGGGTTGGTGCAAGGGCGGTAGCTGTGGTTAGCCAAAAAAACATTAATGCCGGATTTAGCGTATTTATAAAAAAACCCGAAACAACTAATTTGGCATGTGTTCGTGCAGTAATAACAATTTTGTTTTCATCTTCTTTAATATGAATTTTTTTAAAGAAAAGATAATACACTCCCATTGCAATTAAAAAAAAACTGCCTGTTAAACCAATTGCTTTTTTAAAATCTAATAATTGAGAAACCCATTCGGTAAATACATTACTTAATATTACCAAGAGCAAATCGCTCAGCCAAACGCCAGCAACAAAACTAAGTCCTCCGGATCGCCCATTATTGATACTTTGCTTTATAATGGTAAAAATAACAGGACCAACTGTAAATATCAACAGTAAGCTAACGGCAAAACCTTTTAATAATGCTTCAGTCATTAAAAATATATAGTGGGAAGATATGGTGAAGATAAAAAATAAAGCTAAGGCAATAAATTAATTACTTCTTTTTAAATATCGGAACGGTGCTGCAAGGTTCCCCATACATAATGCTTTTAGATACTGGTCTCAGCAATTGGGTTGCCAGTAGATACGCGGCTTCCCCAACAGGTATTTCGCCACACCCTTTTATTACTACACGTTTATCGGTAAAATCGGTAACCGGCATTTGTTCAATATTTTTTAAAAGCAAATTCCTTTTTAATTCCTCAGCTGTTCCAAATGCAATTTCCTTTACTACAGGCTGTAAATAACTTGCAGCCAGCATATATGCCCACATTGGTATTACAGCATCTGCACTACATGTTACTGCCACCACTTTTCCAGTATAAACAGTAAGATCTAGATTTTTAAGACTTTCTCTAAAATCTTTTTCTTTTAAAATAAGGCCCATAAAAAGATAGTCTTTCATATCAAAAAGGACTATAGCTTCCTTCGGATAAAATTCCTCCAGATCTAGTGTAACGATACCACTTTCACTTATCTTATTTACAAATACTTCTTCCATTGTTGCAAAATTAACATTAATAGCATTGCATATGTTGCATATCTTTTTCGATTGAAGAAAATATTTACCAAGTAACATTGCATTAAATTATGCGTTAGGGCATAAAAAAACCGTGCCTTAAGCTCGGTTTTTTTATTTTAGGACTATGTCAAAAACTAAAATATTTTGCTCCTACTATCTTTGATATCTGCAAGTTTTTTTAGGGATTCAAAAAAGCTGTAGGTTGTTTGCACCATTGTTCTTGTTTTGGCTTTGACTTGTTCTGCAATTACATCGGCTGTTTCTGAAGTTTTATTACCCACGCTATTCACTTTTATTACATACACACCATTGGTTCCTACAATTGGTTCAGATACCTTAGCTTGATAAGCTTTGTTAAATGCGGCTCCAATTACTTTTGGTTCTTGTCCAACACCATTTATTATCTGTGCATTAAAAGTTAATGTAGAATCTGCTCCTGCCAAACCAACCGAAACACTATAAGTTGCCGCAGCCGTTTCTAATGTGGAGCCTGTACTTAGTTTTTTTACAATTTCTTCCCCCTTTTTCAGATTGCGAATAGTTAATTCTACCATTGGTCTCGCTGTTGTAGGATCAGGTAATCCTGCTGGTTGTATTTTTTCTACTACCGCAACAATAAATTGATCTTCAATATTAAAAGCTTCGCTAACATCTCCCTGTTTTGCTTCAAAAGCCCACTTAATTAATTGTCTTGCATCTTGTAAACCTCCTAGTTGAAAATCATTCTCTTTAACCAATGTTGGAAAGGCAATTTTCCTCAATCCGTTTTTTGCTATATAGGCATCTAATGTTTTAGCATTTCTTGCTTCTCCAGATAACTTTGTTGCCCGTACACTTGCGTTATTAATTGTTTCGTCACTTGGTAAAATTTCCTTTGCAGTGTAAGCAATTTTGTAAGCTGTTTCAAAATTCTTTTGGCTCATTATTTCTATATACTCATATCCAAAATCAGTTTTAACTATTTTTTTATCTGTGGTTGCACCATAAAAAATTGTTTCTGCAAATTCTTTTGGAAGACTGCTAAATTGAGCTAAAGGAAAATCATATTCACCTTTTTTATCTTTACTGCCTGGATCATCACTATACAGCAATACCAATTTATTAAAATCTTCACCACTTTTAATTGCTATTTCAATACTATCAATTCTTTTTTTACCAATGCTATCACTAAGTATCTGTTCGCCCGATTGTGCATTTCTTGTAGCTATTAATATATGTCTGCATTTTACACTATCTGGTAATTGACGATTACCAATCATTTTTGCCAATACGATATTTTTACCATCCACATAAGGTCCAAATACAGCTCCGTTTGGCAAACCTGTTATTGAATCTTTTTGAGACATTGTCAATTTAGATTTAGGCTGATAACCATCATCAAAATTTATTGCGCTCATATTTCTCGCAACAAAAACCTTTGCATTCGTATCTGTTATAAAAGCGGTTTTTAAGTTTTTAAGGATTTCCAAGGTTTTCAACGTATCAGCACTGTTAGCATTTGCATTAAAACTTACATAAGAAATAATTCGTCCTCCATCTTGTTTATAAATATTTTTATGCTTCCCCATGTAATCTACTATTTCCTGGTCGCTTACTTTTACAATACTGTCATTAATAATATTGTATGGTACAGCAACATAAGATATATTGGCAAATATTTTATTTTCTGTGTTTTCCTTTTCCTGCATCCAGGAAGTATAATAAGCACTTGCTGCCAGTAAGCTGCTGTATTTATTTGCCAATGTTTGTAACATTAGTGGTTCTACAATTTGAGATTCAATGGCATCTCTTTGTTCTCCTTTTGCTTTTTTAGCCTGCAACCACCATTGTTTTGCTTTTTCGATATCGTATTGACCTGTAGCTTTATCTGTAAAAGCTTGCTTTAAAGTTTGTGGTGCATCTTCGCTAAATAAAATACTACTTAATTCCTTTGGAGAAAAAACCAGACCGAGTTTTTCAAATTCACTGTTTAATATCTTTTCTGTAACTATTTGGTCCCAGGCACTCTGACGCAGCTGGTATACTTCAGCACCAGAAACTCTACCACCTCGTTGGTCTTCTAATTGTTTAACTTTATCTGTCAGGGTTTTGCTATCAATCGTCTCTCCATTAATTTTACCAATAGATGAATTTGAACTGCTATGACTATTTGCAGTTTTGGAATCCATCATTATAAAACCAATTAAACTTAACGCAATAACACCAATAACAATAGCTGATCCTTTGTCACGAATATTCTGAATAATTTGCATTGTATACTTATATTAAAATGGATGGCAAAAATAGGGTAAATATGTATATTAACAAACTGTGGATAACATAGGTAAACTTAGTAGACGCTAGTTAAAAAATAATTCCTAGTTTAAAACTAAAATTAGTGTGCTATATAATGTTATTTTTACCTATTAACATTACCTTGTTAATAAACAGGATATACAGTTGATAACTATAGCTTTTAAATAAAAAAACGGGGGAAAGTTGGCGTAAAACTTGTCGTCTTTGATGGCATTAGCAGTTTCAATGTTAACTAAGTATCATTTATTAGGTACCTGATTAACATCGATAAATATCGATAATAGTTTTTTATTATCCTCCTTTATTTTTATTAGCGCATGTGTAAAAAAATTTTACTTTATTTTAATAAGTAATAGCAGGTAGAAAAATTTATTAAGTATATCAATTATATAAATGTTAATTACCTGTTTATATTGGTGGATAAAACCATTAATTTAATTTTACAAAAAAATAAAAATATTTGTTTCCACAAATTAACATCCCTAGTAATAGTAAGTTAATTTAAAATAAAAAAATACTAATACATATTATGATAGATATTAACACTGCAAAAGGCAATATTGAAGCTATAGGATTTATGGATATTGATATAGATGTTAATCTCGATTTGTTTGCAGAAATCGAAAAAATTAAAAAGGAAAAAAATGCAATTGTATTGGCACATTATTATCAGGAACCTGATATTCAAGATGTGGCAGATTTTATTGGTGACAGTTTAGGATTAGCTCAACAGGCAGAGAAAACAAAAGCAGATATCATAGTCTTTGCGGGCGTACATTTTATGGCAGAAACCGCAAAAATTTTGAATCCAAATAAAAAGGTTTTATTGCCAGATTTAAAGGCAGGTTGCTCTTTAAGTGATAGTGCTCCGCCGGATTTATTTAAATTATTTAAAGATAAACATCCCGATCATCTGGTTATTACTTATATCAACTGTTCGGCTGGTATGAAAGCTTTAAGTGATATTATTTGCACCAGCAGTAATGCGGAAAAAATAATTGAAACTTTACCAATAGATCAAAAAATAATATTTGCACCTGATAAAAATTTAGGTGCTTATCTGAATAAAAAAACTGGCAGACAAATGATTTTATGGAATGGTGCATGCATGGTTCATGAAATTTTTAGTTTGGAAAAAATAATAAAATTAAAAATAAGGCATCCAAAAGCAAAAGTAATTGCACATCCTGAATGTGAGGAAGTTGTATTGCGTATTGCAGATTATATAGGTAGTACCACTGGCTTATTAAAGTTTTCTATAGAAAGTGAAGCGGATGAATTTATTGTTGTTACTGAAACTGGCATACTTCACCAGATGCAAATAAGCTCTCCTAATAAAACTTTTATTACTGCACCTCCTAATAATAGCTGCGCATGCAATGATTGTCCTCACATGAAACTAAATACCCTAGAAAAGTTATATTTATGTATGCAATACGAAACTCCGGAAATTATAATGAGTGACTCTTTACTTATTGCAGCTAAAAAGCCGATACAAAGAATGTTAGCAATTAGCAAACAATATGGTTTATAGTTTTTTATAAATATCTGGTAGATATGTAATACTTTGCTATATAATCATACCTAATAAATTTTTTTTATGGGAATTCCTTCTGTTGACCTTGCTGATTTTTTAAGTGGTGATATTAAGAGAAAAGCTGCTTTTGTTAATTTATTAGGTTATGCATATGAAGATGTTGGTTTTGTTGCAGTAAAAAATCATGGTATATCTGAAGATTTGATTATTGAATTATACAAACAGGTTCAGCGGTTTTTTTCTTTGCCCAATGAAGAAAAAAAGCAATACGAAGATCCACTGCTTGCGGGCCAAAGAGGTTATACAAGTTTTGGTAAAGAACATGCAAAAGGTTTTGACGCTCCCGATTTAAAAGAATTTTATCAATATGGTCAAGTGTCAATAAATAGGTTTAATGAGGAAGAATATCCTTTAAATATTTCAGTGAAAGAATTAAAAGGGTTTAATATAATTTTTGAAACAGCTTTCAGCGCTTTTGAAAATGCAGGTAAGATATTATTACAGGCAATATCGATTTATCTTGGTTTAGATGAATTTTATTTTGATGATTATGTAATTAATGGCAATTCAATTCTTCGTTCTATTCATTATCCTCCAATTACTACTGAACCTGTTAGTGCTATTAGAGCCGAGCAGCATGAAGATATTAATTTAATTACTTTATTAGTTGGTGCATCTGCTGATGGTTTACAAATACTAACTAAAAATAAAGAATGGGTTGCAGTCACATCTTTGCCAGACCAGATTGTTGTAAATGTGGGTGATATGTTGCAGCGTTTAACTAACAATAAGTTACGAAGTACAACCCATAAAGTTGTAAATCCTTCTAAAGAATTATGGCATACTTCCAGGTTTTCTATTCCTTTTTTCTTGCATCCTAAATCTAGTATGAGTTTACGCTGTCTGGATTTATGCATTGATGATAATAATCCAAAAGCTTATGCTGATATTACCGCAGGTGAATATTTAAATGAACGGTTACTCGAAATTGGTTTAAAAAAGTAACCGCCTGTTTTTTAACAGTTATAATTATTTTTTAATTAAATATTTTTGATTATTGTATTTTCTACGCCATATACCATTTCTTAAAGCTGTATTATTACATAGTATTACCGCATTTGGAGGGCCTCAGGGGCATTTAGGGATGATGATAAAGACATTTGTAGATAAACGTAGGGATCTTACAAAGGAAGAACTAATGGAGTATGTATCATTTTGTCAAATGCTGCCAGGAGCTTCCTCAACCCAAACACTAACATTAATTGGGTATAAGAGAGGTGGTATTTCATTGGCTATTGTAACATTAATTATTTGGATTTTACCAGCATGCATTTTAATGGGTATTTTGTCTTTTATAGTTAGTAAGATTGGGACAAATAATCTTCAAACAAGTGCCTTTCAATTTATACAATCAATGGCAATTGGATTTTTAGCTTTTGCTGGCTTTAGAACTTATAAAATTTCTGTAAATAATTTTATAACTACGGTTATAATGTTGTTATCGACTACTGGTACTTTTCTATTTTTTAAAACGCCCTGGGTATTTCCAATACTAATAATTTTAGGAGGTATTACTACTAATTTTAGTAATATACGTATACCACAAAAGGAAAAAATAAAGCCTAAACAAATTCGTTGGACTAATATTTGGCTTTTTGTACTCCTTTTTATTGTAGCGGGATATTTGAGTGAAACAGCACGTAAACAAAATTGGGAGAATAGAAAAGCTTTTAATCTTTTTGAAAACTTTTATAGATTTGGAAGTTTTGTTTTTGGTGGAGGAGATGTTTTAATTCCGATGATGTTAGATCAATACGTTGCAAGACCAACTGCCCCTAAATTTGTTAATACAAAAGACAATATAATAAGAATCGAAAAAAGTGAATTACTTACAGGCGCTGGAATTGTTAGAGCTATACCTGGACCTGTTTTTTCTATTGCTTCTTTTACAGGGGGCATTGCTTTAAAAAATGAAGGTTATAGAAAACAAGTTTTGGGTTGTTTTATTGGATCTGTTGGCATTTTTTTACCTAGTGCTTTATTGGTTCTTTTTTTCTTTCCTGTGTGGCAGTATTTAAAAAAGTTCGTAGTTGTTTATAGAGCTTTAGAAGGAATTAATGCAGTGGTAGTAGGTTTAATGTTTGGGTCAACTATTTTTTTAATAAAAGATATTTCTGTGCTACCAATTAATATCGTTTCAGTTTTAAATATTATTGTAATAAGTGGAACGATTTTTACACTTTTATTTACTAAAACACCAGCGCCTATTATTGTTATGGTCTGCTTAATTTTAGGATTGATATTTTAGCGGTAATAATTATTTTTTATTATCTCTTCCAAAACATTTTCAGGAAGTAAATACCTACTTGATTTATTTTCTTTTATTAAATTACGTATATAGGTTGATGATATTTCAAGTAATGGGGCTTTTAATATTTTTATATCTGCTTCTATGGTATTCTTTATTTCAAAGCCTGTTCTTTCATAAACGTGTATTCTATGGTTTTTTATAATGACGTTGTAATTTTTCCATCTAGATAAATTACTAAAACTGTCACTTCCCATTATTATAGAAAATTCATTTTTTGGGTATTTTTCTGTTAAATAAGCAAGTGTATCAACAGTATAGGATGGTTTAGGTAAATCAAATTCTACCTTGGAAGCTTTTAAATTATATTCACCCTCAATAGCAGTTTGTATTAGATGCAGTCTTGCATATTCGTTCAATAAAGAAGAAGGACTTTTAAATGGATTTTGTGGAGAAACAACCATCCATACTTGTTGTAAATCTGTTTCATTTAATACATGCTTGGCAATAATTAAATGACCTACATGCACGGGATTAAACGAGCCAAAATAGAGACCAACTTTCATACAAAAAGAATAAGCATTTAATTATTTATATTGGCATTATCCACTACAATTTCTTCTACCCATATATTTTCAGCCTCATTTATTCTAAGACTTAAATGATAACCAGATACCAGTATGGATATAGGATCACCAAGAGGCGCTTTTTGTTCTATTATTATTACCTCCCCAGGAACACACCCCATTTCCATTAATTTTAAGAAAATATCATCTTTTTCAAAATATTTTATAACTACAGATTTGCCTACTTTTATCTCAGAGAGTCGCCTTTCCATCCTAACAGTTTTTTGTTAGTGCAAAAGTATTCATTCATGATTGTTCTTTATTTTATAATATTAAATTTAACTATGCCAATACAATTTTTTTTTCCTTCAATTAATATCACTTTGGGCAATAGAAGAAAATTAAAGGAATTTATTGACAACATATTTCGAAGTGAAGGAAAAAATCTTTTTTCTCTAGCAATAATTTTCTGTACCGATGAATATTTACTTACTATAAATAAGCAATTTTTACAACACGATTACTATACGGATATAATAACCTTTAATCTTGCTAAGCCTTCAGCTTATATAGAAGGTGAAATTTATATTAGCATTGAACGAATTAAAGAAAATGCCCTCGTTAACAAAGTAAGTGTTACCAACGAATTGCACAGAATAATTTTTCACGGAGTTCTTCACTTGTGTGGTTTTAAAGATAAAAAGCGATCAGAAAAGGCTACAATGACAACTATGGAAAATAAATACCTGGATAGGTATTTTAGTTTGTTCTAAAATATACTATTCATTTATATAATTGCCCATATAATATTTATTCAATCAAAAATTCTCGCCTATAGCTAGTGCTCTCCAATTTAACAATCTATTGTTTCACGTAAAACGGTTTCGGGATGAAACGTATATACAACCACTTTTGCGAACGTCTATTTTAGCCGCTTTTAAAAGATAAACAAAAAATAAGAAAGTTCCACGAAACACAGTTTCATACTGAAACATCATTTAGTTTTGTATTATGGTAAGAAAAAAATGGACGCCTAAAGTTGAAATAACAGAAACACTTTTAAAATTTAGAGAAAAAAGAAAGTGGCAATTAGCGCTAAGGAGATATGTGTTAGAAAAGAATATCAGTGCCAGCTATGCCATATACTTTGGCTTAAGTATTGAACAATTTAGAAAATGGATAGAAATACAATTTACAGATCAACTTAATTGGGGAAACTTTGGTTCAGTTTGGCAGTTTGATCATATTGTGCCCGTTGCCTATTTTGATTTTCTTATTGAGGAGGATCTGTGTTTGTGCTGGAATTTTATAAACATTAGGATTGAGGTGATTGATATTAATAAACTAAGGGCAAGGCATATTAATATTATGGCTGTAGGCCCTTATTTTGAAACACTTTATAATAAAACGGGGTTTTCGCTTTGTTTAAAAATGATACAAAAAATAAAGGATATTGAAGCATTAAGCATAGTAAGTGAACCTGCAATTGAGGATTTTATAATTAAAAACCAAGCGGAGCTAAAAACAATTTCATTGCTTAATAAAGATGAATTTAATCAATTGAATACGGGTATGAGCTTAAGAAATATTTTACAGGAGAGGGAAATACTTAAAAGGTTTGGTTAAAGAAACGCTATTAAATACTATCCACTTACTTTAACTTTACGCCAGATATGTTTCAAGAATATGATATAATTGTTGTTGGCGCTGGGCACGCTGGTTGTGAAGCTGCTGCTGCTGCCGCTAATTTAGGTAGTAAAGTGTTGTTGATAAGCATGAATATGCAGACAATTGCCCAAATGAGTTGTAATCCTGCTATGGGTGGTATTGCCAAAGGACAGATAGTTAGAGAAATTGATGCGATGGGAGGCTATAGTGGAATAGTTACGGATCTAAGTATGATTCAATTTAGAATGTTAAACCGTTCCAAAGGACCAGCCATGTGGAGTCCTAGAGCGCAAAGTGATAGGATGCTTTTTGCAGGTAAGTGGAGAGAGTTGCTTGAAAATACATTGAACGTAGATTTTTACCAGGACATGGTAAATAGTTTATTAATAAAAGACGGTCAAGTTAGGGGAGTAATAACAGGATTGGGGCATGAAATTAAAGCCAAAGGGGTGGTGTTGACCAATGGAACATTTCTTAATGGCGTAATTCATATTGGGGAAAAGCAATTGGGAGGAGGAAGAATGGCCGAAAAAGCAGCCACTGGAATTACAGAACAGTTAGTTAGTCTTGGTTTTGTGAGCGACCGTTTAAAAACAGGAACTCCACCAAGAATTGATGGGCGTAGTCTTGATTATAGTAAAATGGAAGAACAGAAAGGTGATAGCGAAATCGTTGGCTTTAGTTACCTTGATGTTCCTAAAATTACACCGGCACAACAAAAAAGTTGCTGGATTACTTATACTAATCAAAATGTGCATGATATATTAAAGACAGGGTTTGAAAAAAGTCCCATGTTTCAAGGTCGTATTCAAGGAACGGGACCGAGGTATTGTCCAAGTATAGAAGATAAAATAAACCGCTTTGCAGAAAGAGATCGCCATCAATTATTTGTAGAGCCGGAAGGGTTCAATACTGTGGAGATTTATGTAAATGGCTTTTCTTCCTCTTTACCAGAAGAGGTTCAGTATAAAGCACTTACAATGGTTCCTGGTTTTGAAAAATGTAAAATGTTTAGGCCTGGATATGCAATTGAATATGATTTTTTTCCACCAACCCAATTAATATACAGTTTAGAGACAAAGCTGATCCAAAACTTGTTTTTTGCTGGACAAATAAATGGCACTACCGGATATGAAGAAGCCGCCTGTCAGGGATTAATGGCAGGTATAAATGCGCATCAAAAAGTAAAAGAGCTACAGCCGGTTGTATTGAAAAGAAGTGAGGCATACATAGGCGTACTAATTGATGATCTAATTAATAAAGGAACAGATGAACCTTACCGGATGTTTACAAGCAGGGCAGAATACAGAACGTTATTGCGCCAAGATAATGCAGATGTTCGCTTAACAGCATTAAGTTATAAGATTGGTTTGGCATCTCAGGAAAGAATGGATAAAGTGAGTGCTAAAATGGAAGCGGTGGATAAAGCAAAAGAAATACTTGGAGCAATATCACTTGAGCCAAATCAAATCAATGAATTTTTAGAAAGCGTACAGTCTTCACCGTTAGTAAATAAGCAAAAAATTTTACAGTTATTATTGAGGCCCAATATAGGTTTGGATGCGATGCAGCAAGCTGTCCCAAACTTGAAAGTGGCTTTATTGGAATTTGATAAGGAAACTTTAGAACAAGTAGAAATACTAACTAAATATGATACTTACATTGAAAAAGAAAAGGAACTCGTTACTAAAATGAGCCAACTGGAAGACTTGCTAATACCAGATAATTTTAATTATGATAAATTGTTTTCATTAAGCAATGAAGCCCGTCAAAAATTCATCAAAATTAAGCCACGTACACTTGGGCAGGCATCCCGAATTTCTGGTGTTAATCCAAGTGATGTACAAATATTAATGGTTTTTATGGGAAGATAAAATGTATCTACTTTTCATTAAATAAATAATAAAATATGCCACTAAATTTTTCTATCTATTCGCCCAAAGAATTGATATTTGAAAGCATCGCAGAATATTTACATAAATTAGATTTGAAAATAGATAAAAATGACAGCACCAAGCCATGGGGAGGTTTTTTTGTTTTGGATGAAGGTGAGGCTGGAAAATTTATAGCTTTGTACTTTCCACATTTAACAGAGGAAGAATTAAGTATTTCAGGAAAATTAAGTCCTAAAATATTAATAGTTGCACCAAACAAAAGATTAAGCTGGCAATACCATCACCGCAGGGCTGAAATTTGGAAGTTGATAGGTGGAGTAGCTGGCGTAATTACCAGTGATACGGATGAAGAAAAGGAAATTACACATTTAAATATTGGCGATATCATTCAACTAAAACAAGGAGAGCGCCATCGATTAATTGGATTGGATGGATGGGGTATCGTTGCAGAAATATGGCAGCATACAGATATAGAAAATCCGAGTGATGAAGACGATATCGTTAGAGTGCAGGATGACTTTGGCAGGTAAAAAACTTTTATATACTAAAGAGAAGTCATCTTTTTTAAAGTGGCTAATACAATTTTTACTTCACCATAACTAATACCATCCGTAATGTTTTCCATGATTGTTTTGTGCACTTCGTAGCCATATTTTGTTACTGCATCTTTTATGGAATTTTGTTTTTCTGCACTTACCAAATCATTAATATCAATTTCTCCGATCCCAACAAAATAAGAAAGATGACCTTCAATAGTTCCTATAGTTAGGTTTCTTTTTATTGCAATTTGATGTATAGTTTTTCCTTCTTTAAATAAAATAAAACTAGTTGTTTTTGTATCTGTTTTAACTTCTACACTTTTTTGTTTTCGCTTTACTTTTACCGGTATTGCTATCATGTTGGTATGTAAATTATTTTCTTCGCAATACGTATTTATAATTGATAAAAAAGATTGACCAAACTGCTGTGTTTTTACTTTTCCAAAACCGCTTATTTGGTTTAATTCATTAAATGTTTGCGGTAGATAGCGGGCCATTTCATCAAGCCCGTTGCTATTTGCAACCATGTAAACAGGTATATTTTTTTGCTCGCAAATATCATCTCTTTTCTTTTGTAATTGTTTATATAAATCCGGATACGGACTGTCATTTTTTTGATAAGACGATTTACCAGCATACATATTTACGGATAAGTATGGTTTTATAAAAGTTCTTTTTTGAAGCTGGTATGTATTTACGATAAAACCATCTTTACATCCTGTAAATAAATGTTTGCGGAAACAAACGCTTTGATACAAATCTGCTAATAATTTATTACTGTCAATACCAACGATTTTACTATCCGTTACAGCATTGCATTTATTTATTTGCTGTTTAACATTTTCTAATTCAGTACAAAAATGTTCACTGGCACCAACGATCCTTTTCTGCAGCACTTCATTATTTTCGGGAAGTTCTGACAGGCTTAATAATTCATTAAGTTTAGGTAAAAATTTTGTAGCAATAACCTTCATTTTTTCCACTGAAGTATCCAGTATTTCAGCCCATGTTGTTGCTTCCGAATTAAAAATAGTTGTTTGTAAAGTCAAAAAAGATAACAGTGCTTTTGAACTTAATTGCAATTCAAAAAAGTCAAATAATTGCAATAAAGTCTCTTTCTGAAAAGCATGTTTTGCCTGATGTAATAATTTTAATTGTGTAGCAGATGTATGTTGATTGGAAGCAAATTCACCAATACGTTTATCACTACGCAAACTGTGGTTGTTGATACGGCTATGCAAAATCATACCTTCTAAAGTTGTACAACGACTTAAAGCAACATATACTTGCCCTGGCGCAAAAGCCTCCCCGGCATCAATGATGGCTTTTTCAAACGTAAGACCCTGGCTTTTGTGTATAGTAATAGCCCAAGCCATTCGCAATGGAAATTGTGTAAAAGAACCGATTTCATTTTCGTCAATTTGGTTGGTTGTTTTATCAAGACTGTAACGAATGTTTTTCCATTTTTCTTTTTTCACCTCAATGGCTAAAGTGTTTCCTTCACACAGAACAAAAATTTTGTCATCTTCTATTTTATCAACAATACCAATCTTACCATTAAAATACCTGCGAATTTTTTCAATATCATTTTTTAAAAACATCACCTGTGTACCAATCTTCAATTTTAAATTTAGATCTGCAGGGTAAGATTTTTCGTAAAATTCACCTTCTACAATTGCATCAAAATTGTACAGTTTACCATTTAGTTCATTCAGTGCTTTAAAGTTAATGTTATCGGCTTTACTATTGTGTGTGGTAAGGGTAATGTAATTTTCTTCTCTTAATGGATTAAATTGAGGGAGGTAACGACTGTGTAATAATTCATATCCCTCCTGATCCATTTCGTTGTTACGTACCTGGTTTAATATATGTACAAAGGCCCCATCGTTTTGCCGGTAAATTTTATTAAGTTCTACATATACCGGTTGTTGCGATTCTATCACGTGGCTGTTAAAAAAATATTCACTTTTGTAGTAAGGTGATAGGAGTTCCCATTCTTCCTTTTTTATAACAGGAGGTAACTGGTACATATCCCCAATCAATAAAACTTGTACGCCGCCAAAAGACGCTGTATGCTGACTGCGAACATGTCGCAGCACCGTATCAATTGCATCGAGCACATCACAGCGCACCATACTAATTTCATCAATAATTAGCAGCTCTAATTTTTGCATTACCTCTTTGCGGTCGTTTGTTAAACGCAGGCGGCCAATGAGGCTGTGCTTATCGCTTATTGCTTCGTTATTGCCATAACCTTTACTAACGGGAATGAAAGGAGTAAAAGGCAATTGAAAAAACGAATGGATGGTAGTGCCACCCGCATTTATGGCCGCTACGCCTGTAGGAGCTACTACTACAGTATTTTTTACTTCGTTTTCTTTTACGTGTTTTAAAAATGTGGTTTTACCTGTACCCGCTTTACCCGTCAAAAATACCGAGGCATTTGTATAATTAACAAAGTCGGATGCTAATTGAAAAGAAATGTTTGTTATATCTGTACTATTAGTAGCCAAGAAGCAGGATTGTTTTATTATTAAATGAAAAGAATTTATAAAGAAGAATCAAAAATCTTCCTAATAACAAGGTTTAAATACAAATAAAATTACGAAAAAAGGATCGCACTAACTTAAGCAAAATAAGGTACTTAGGTTTTGTGCAATCCATAATAGGCCGCCTAAGCCTTGGGTTTGTCATTCAACAACAACAATTCATTTACCTGTACTTCGCTGATGTATTTTTTAGTGCCGTCCTTATCCGTATAATTTCTGTTAATGAGTTTTCCTTCAATCATCACTTCGGTACCTTTTTGTAAAAATTTTTCTGCAAGCTCAGCCACTTTACCCCAGGCTATTAAATTGTGCCAGGTGGTTTCGGTTACTTTTTCACCTTTTGCATTGCGGTAATTTTCGTTGGTGGCTATGCTGAAACGAGCCATCTTTTTTCCACTTTCTATACTTTTAATTTCTGGGGCGTTGCCTAAATTACCAATTAGTTGAACTTTGTTTTTTAATGCGTACATGGTTGTAAATTTTTAGAATTTTTAAATTTTGTTATCTCAATCAACCGAAAGGCGCCGTTTCTATTGACAATGCAAAGATGCGCCTGGCTTAAAATGATAACCGTACTTTAGTCGTTTATAGTTGTATATAACCGTTTGTAAACGCTTGTACTTGTAAAAAACAAATTGTATCTTTTCTTCATAGATCAATACCATGGCTTATGACAACTGATATTGCTGCCAAAACATGTTTAACCTGCGGAAAGCCTTTGAAAGGCAGAACGGATAAAAAATTTTGTGATGACTACTGTCGAAATGGA
>JANXSK010000017.1 GCA_025352695.1 Ferruginibacter sp.
CAATAAGCAACCTGCAAGCGATTTTATTTTTTTCATAAATCATTACATCAAGTTCATGCTTGATAAGTGCATGCTTCTTAAGATAAGCGTCAGTCTTTTTCCAATCAATAGGTTTCCCGGGTTTTGTAAATACGAGACACTTAGCCTTGGTTCGTGAGGACACGAACCAAGGCTACAATATTTACAATCTTTTTTTTTGATGAAATACTTATAAATTTAAGTAAATTAGTAAATGGATAAAAACCCATATGCTCGCAAAAGAAAGTCATTCATGGAGGTAGGCGAAGTTTTCTTTTGGATAGCTACTATTAATACCTGGCAACACTTATTACAGGAAGACCGGTTTAAAGAAGTAATCATTCAATCCCTAAGTACATTGAGTGAAAGGGGTTTGATTGATGTATTTGCTTTCGTAATTATGCCCAATCATATTCACCTCATTTGGCGTACCAATGCGTTGAACGGTAAAGAAACAGCGCATGGTTCTTTCTTAAAATTTACAGCACATACTTTCAAAAAAATGTTATCAGGCAACGACAGGGAATTATCAAAGTATGCAGTAAATGCATACAATAAGCAATATGAATTTTGGCAGCGGGACTCACTTGCAGTGCATTTGTACAGCAGGCATGTGATGCTACAAAAGCTAAACTACATTCATCTAAATCCTTTGGCAATTCACTGGAACCTTGTCGATAATCCGTGGGATTATTATTACTCTTCCGCCAGATACTATGAGATGAATGAAAAGAATTTTGATTTTTTAAAAGATGTGCGGGAGGAGTTTTAAAGTTTTATAGTGGTTCGTGAGGACACGAACCACGGCTGAGATACCACTGCAAAAGATAATAAGTACAGTACCGTTATCTGGGCCCCAAAACCCCAGCCAGCTTAGCTTTTCAAGACCAGAAGATGAATTCCCTAAATGATTAACGAATCTTGGCATGAGTGCATGTTAACATCAAACGAAAAAAAGTTATTATAAAAATGAGATACCAGGTTTACGTTATAGAGTTATCAAAAAAAGTATTTACAGAAAACGCAAAATTCCGTGCTGCTAATCCACAATTTAATGGTGTGCTTCAGTGTTTGTATGTAGGCATGACGAGTAAGACGCCGACAGAACGGTTCACACAACATAAAACAGGGTATGTAAATAAAAAAGGGCACAAGCTATCTGCCAATATTGTTCAGCAATATGGAACTTATTTACGCCCGAGCCTGTATGACCATATAAATCTACAAGCAATGTCCATGCAGCAAGCGTTGCTAATGGAAGAAAAACTTGCCCTTGATCTAAGACGAAAAGGATATGCAGTTTGGTTTAACTAACAGTATAAAACTTTTTTTGCTCCGAGCCTCCAATTCAAAAACTTCTCAGGCAATGCCTCTGCACAAATTATTTTAAACTCCTGCCGTGGTTAGTGTCCTTGGGTAACCACGGCTGAGTGAAGACACAAATCACAACCTTGGTTTTAAAATATATACCAGTTATAAAGAAAATATGACCGAAGACTAAATAAATTGTTCTTCTCCAAAAACAAAATCATGTAAACTAGTAATTTGTCATATTAAATAAATTATCTTTATAGACGCACTTAAAAATAGTTTATCATGAAAAAAAAAATACTAATTATTTTTCTTTTAGTTAATGCACTTATCACTGTTTCTACTGCACAAATAATACAGTTAGTAAAAGAAATCAATACAAATGGGCCATCCACAGGTTCTAACCCACAAAGCTTTACTGTGTCTAACAATAAATTATTTTTTGTTGCTCAGGATAATTCGGACATCCGCAGGCTTTGGGTTACCACTGGTACAGAAGCTTCTACTCAATTGTTGGGTTTTAATCCAACTTTTAACAATGCACATACCGTTCTTGCAGCATATAATAATGAATTATACTTTTCCAACGACGATGGTATCCATGGAGCAGAACTGTGGAAAAGCGATGGCACAGTGGCCGGTACTGTATTATTAAAAGATATCTATACCGGACCTAACCCTCCCTATTCAGCCCCGGAAGCCCTGACTGTAAATAATGGAAAATTATTTTTTGACGAGATTGGGGATAATGGTCTCTTCAATTTATATATGAGTGATGGAACGGCAGCAGGAACTACTATAATAAAAGAAGCTATCCGTCCTGCTGGCATTGCTGGTGTTCATCCTATACTTGGCTCTGATATTTATTTTAGTAGCGATAATATGAACGGAACTTATGGGCTATGGAAAACAGATGGTACTACAACAGTATTGGTTAAAGATAATATTCAAGACGTGGAACGTCCGGGATGGTTTGCAGTAATGAACAACAAACTTTATCTGAATGTAGCTGAAGCTACAACCGGAACAGAATTATGGGTGACTGATGGAACTGCAACCGGTACTCACATTGTAAAAGATTTAAGTACTAATAGTGGCAACCCCCAAGGCATGACGGTTTACAACAGTAAGCTATATTTTTCAGCCAGAGATGATACACATGGTGAAGAGTTATTTGTTACAGATGGTACAGAATCAGGCACCCATCTGGTAAAAGATATATTAGTTGGAACCAATAGCAGCCTCCCGAGGGCAAGTATAGTTTACAACGGCTTTTTATACTTTTCTACCACAAATACCAATGGATTATGGAAAACAGATGGTACGGAGGTTGGTACAGTGTTAGTTAAAAATACTTTAGTTCCGGTGCAGTTTGCAGCTATATGGAATGGTAAGATGTATCTTGCCGATGGTCAAAATATCATTCATTTACAAGAAAGTGATGGAACAACGGCGGGTACAAAAGATGCGGTGGTTCAAAACGTTAGCTTCCCCATCAGTGCTGGATACACTCCGGATCAGGGTTTTTATTTTACAGAATACAATTCAGATCTTTATTTTTCAGGCAATTGTTTTACTATTACAGGAGGTTTCGAACCAGTTCGACTCACCTTGGGACAAAGTGGTCCTCTTCCCTTAAATTTACTTTCCTTTTCCGGCGAAGTAAAACAAAACAATGATTTATTAAAATGGACAACTGCCAATGAAATAAATACAAATTATTTTATTGTAGAACAAAGTAGTGATGGATCAATTTTTAAAGCGGTGACAAAAATAAAAGCTTCAGGAACAATTACTGGTAATAAAGGCTATAGTTTTTCTCAATCTTTTTTACTTAACACAGCAGGTTTTTATAGGTTGAAAATGGTAGACATAAATGAAGTCTTTACTTACTCACCTGTTATAAAATTAAAAAGAGACAATGATCGTTTAATTAAAGTGAATTATATTTCTACTACTAAACAAATAAAGCTCAGTAATTATTCTAATATTAATTACAAATGGCAACTGGCTTCACTTGGAGGCAGTATATTGAATCATGGTAATGCGGGTGAGGGATCAACTATTATTAATTCATCCAACTTGGCAGCAGGTATTTATATAGTTATTTGTACAGCCAATAATATCAACCAAAACTTTAAAGTGGTAATTTATTAGTAACCCCTGCCGTGGTTGGTGAAGACACCAAAGTTGTTAACTTAAGGAAAAATGAGTACAAATAAATTGATGAAAAAAAACTTCCTGCGAAGCCTTAGCTTTCTATTGTCGTGGTTTGTGTATACACGAATCACTTCCTCCATAACAATTGCAATCCCGTTTAATTGAACTCTTAATAAATTTTTATTACATTATTGAATGGATAATGCATTAGCGGTGGTTCGTGCTCTCTCGAACCACCGCTGAAGGGCAGGATAGAATTTTATTAACATTGGATAAAGTGCCATAAAATTGTGCAACTTTGGCCAGATAAAATAAAACGGCTACATTCAATTATCTACCGTTGGATTTGCCTGACTATAATACAATAAAGTAAAAGGGAGTACACAAACCACGGCTAGGTAAACAAACAAACAGAAATGTTTAACGTAGAACATTATGAAAAAATTACTGGTTCTTTCTTTCTTTTTTACAGTTTTATTTTGGGCGCCTTTGAGGGCACAAACTGCCGGTGGTATTGTTACAGATTCCCTAACTTTTTTTAACCCATTAAGGGTGCAATTTGGCGACCCTTATGTTTTGCACACACATGGTATGTATTACATGTATGGCACTGGCGGAGAAGCGGATCATGGGTTTGCAGCCTATTCTTCAAAAGACCTGGTGCAATGGAAGCAGGAAGGGCAGGTGTTTTTTAGCAACAATAAAAATGGCTGGAGTGATGCAACCGCTAAATGGGATGGTGCGTATTGGGCGCCGGAAGTTTATGAGTTGAAAGGTAAATTCTACCTGTTTTACAGTGCACAATGGAAAGTAAACCCAAGTAACGAAGAAGAAAATTTTCGCATTGGTGTGGCCGTGGCAGATAAGCCCACAGGGCCTTTTATTGATTTATCTACCCGCCCGGTTTTTGATCCCGGGTATCCGACTATCGACGCCAACGTTTTTTTTGACACCAATGGCAAATGCTATTTGTATTACTCCCGTGTGGCTTATAAACATCCTGTAGAAAGTGAGGTAGCTGCATGGGCCAGGAAGAAAGGCTGGTACGCAGCAATTGAAGAAAGTTGGGTATATGGTGTTGAGCTAAAACCAGATTTTTCTGGCGTAATTGGTAAACCGAAATTAATGCTCCGGCCTCCGGTTAGCTTAAACGACAAGCAGTCTGAATGGGAAAGCAGGTCTGTGACTGCACAGGAAGTAAACCGCCGCTGGACGGAAGGCTCGGTAACATTTAAAAAAGATGGCCTCTATTACATGATGTATTCTGCCAATCATTTTGGGGGCCAGTATTATGCCATTGGTTATGCCACGGCTACTTCTCCTTTGGGGCCTTATAAAAAAGCAGCCAATAACCCGGTGCTGCAAAAAAATACAGATAAGGGAGGGCAGGTTTCGGGAACAGGACACAATAGCATTACTTACTCACCCGATGGTAAAGAAATATTTTGTGTATATCACGGAAGAACTGCTGCAACTGGTGATGAAAGGGTTGTTTTTATTGACCGTATGACGGTGAAAGCAGGCATAATAACTATTGCCGGACCTACTACCACCGCCCAAAAATTTCCTTCCGGCGTAACAGCAACTTCTATCAATAAATGATAGGCTGTTTATGGGTTCTTTCGCCCGAGTCTCCAATCAAAAAACTTCCAAAGCGATGTCTCTGCATAAATCATTTTAATCTTAAAACCAGCACAAGTTGCAGGACTCGCCTCCTATCAGGACTGGGTACACGAACTTACACAATATAGTAGTTGGTTTGCGGCGAGTTCTTTAACAGGCATATATTCAGGTTGTAAGTTTTGGCATGAAGAAACTCACCCGGTAAGCAATAAATGAAAAGAACTTTTAATTTTTGAAAGCTGTTAGACAAGTGTTTTATCGTTGCAGTCTGGTTCCTGAAGGACATCAACTTCGACAGCGTTACTAATTTCGACAGCATACAAAATTATAAATGCAACACAAGTATATTTACTGTGCCGATAAAGAAAATAAAAAACGAACCATTGAAGAAGATAACAAATAAAATATTTTTATTTATAAGTGCAACCATGTTTTGCGTACTAATTCTCTCCTGCAAAAAGGCGAACACCGCAACACTTCCGGTAGAAACACCACCAGCAACAAATACCGCAGTTGCATTGGCAGGTAATGCATACCTCACCCAATTACCACAGGGCGCAACAGAAGAAATTACTGATAATGGTTTGAGTAACTGGACGGATATGGAAAGTGTAATCAGCACTTATTTCAGCCTTGGGCAAACAGGTCAGCTAAGCGTAGCAATAAAAGCCAAAGTGGTGCCAACCGGCAGCAGCGTAGTAAGTGTAAGCATTAACGGAACGCCATTTACAATCAACCTGGCAGGCAGCGAATACAAAACTTATTTTGCCGGAACGGTTACTATTACAACAACAGGATACGTAAAAGTAGATTTAAAAGGAATCAGTAAAACCGGTAATTATTTTGCAGATGTATCTGCCGTTATGATTGGAGGAA
>JANXSK010000098.1 GCA_025352695.1 Ferruginibacter sp.
AGCCCAACAGTTTCAAACTTATCTGAATAATTTTCCATAATCTCCTGAAGAAATTGACCACCAATATAGTCATGGGCAAAGAAGAGAATTTTAATTTTCCGTTGCATAAAATAATTTTTTTTTGCCTATTTTTTAACCAAATAATAATGTTAAGCCAATTGTTTTAGAGAGGTACCATTTACTGATAAATGGCTTTATATACAAGTATTTCAGCGGTTTTATCAGCTCGTAGAAATTGATAGGTCTTGCAGAATTGTTTATGGTCATCAAACAAATCCCGGTGAACCGGAACTACATAAATAATGTACAATTCAGTTTTATCAACGCTGCCATATCGTATTATATTATTTAAAACAGCCTGCATTGTTTGTTTGCCGAATGGATTAAAAAGGAATATTACATTTGTACCGGCTGGTATGGTATATTCTGAAGCATCTGAATAATAGACATTATAGGGGGTTTTGAAGCCATTTTTATTCATTATATCACAATTCAGCATGGCATTTTTTACAGCCAAAACATCTAAATCAATACCAATAACCCTCCTAAAACTATGCAACATCGCAAAGTTTAAAACTTTGCCATCGCCACAGCCAATATCAAGTAAAGACAGCTCAGCATAATTTTTACCCAGTGCCTTAAATGCTTTTTTCATTGAAAAATATGAGCACGACTGGTTTATTTTACAATCCTGATGAACTGATTGCTGGTTTGCATTGAGATAGCTGCCAGTATCTTCAGGAAATAGAATTCCCCTTATTTTAAACCTAAAACTTTGATATTGATTCTGAATTTTGAACAAAAGAAAATTATAAAACCCTAAACGATCTATTTGGGCTTTTATTTTTTTTAATTGTGTTGCATTCATTTTTTATATGTTTTAAAGTATCAAAATATGAAGCTGCGATTCATCAAAGACATTTTTCAGTTTTAAGAACAAACAGGCCATTCCTTAAAACAGGAAATATGCATAATATTTCTCTCAGGAAATATAGAGCGGGTAAACTTGCAGTGCTGATGTCTGGGTTCCATAAAAAAATTTAGTTTTAATGCACCAGACCTTTAATTACATTTATATTTTCTATCACTTTATTTGAAAATAATTCAACCCCTTTTTCATTCAGGTGCCTGAAATCGGCGAATAGCGCAATTCTTTTGGTGAAAAAAGTATCTCTTGAATAGTCAAGGAAGCTGATATTATATTCTTGTGCAACCTTCTTTCCTTGAATGATAGAAGCATCAGTACCTATTGAATTAATCATGTAAGGAGGACATACAATAAACAGTTGAATATTTGAATTAATACAATCTTTAATAAAAGACCTGTAGGTATTTATCTTGATACTGTCTAATGCCTTTTCAATAGAATAATCAAATGTTGGCAATGGCCCGGCAAAAGTTTTTTTAATCGGGAAAAATCCGTTTGGACTACTGTATTTATTTTTACTGTAGGCTGAATTCCCCGATATCATCGACAACAAAAGTGAATTGTATGGATACATATTTGACATTAGCTTAACTTTTTCATGAGACCCTTTCAGCTCAACAATTGAACGGAGTTCAGGATGAGTTTTGTAATAAGGCAAAAGAACAGCTAACTTGTCATAAGCCTCCTGTTTTATACTAAAATTTCCAGCATCGAAACTTAGCAATATCATCTTAGGCTTGTAGCGTTTTAAAACACTTTTTAGTACTGCATAATGATAAAAAATTGGTTCACCAATCCTGCCTGCATTATAGCAGGTCATTTTCATTTCTTTTTCAAAGATGTTTGGATTGAAAAGGTTTACAGCCCTGGACGAGCCGAATATTACAATATCTGCCTTTGCATTTTCCAGAGAATGTGTTGTTAAAAAATCATAGCCTGACTCCTGCCGGAAATAAAACTTTTTCAGCAGGTTGCCAATCATAAAATCTAAGAGGAATACTACTACAAAAAATGCAGCTACTTTTAGTAAAAAGATTTTGAAAGAATTATTCATAAATATTTTCTTCATGATTAGTTTTAAAATTGAAAGTATATGAATTGCCCTCCATCAAAAACGCCGAATAAAATAATTATGATAACAAGCAATGAGTAATATGAATTACGTACCCAGAAATTTGTATGATGAGAAAGGGTAAAGGAGCCTTTATAAAACTCCTTCTTAAACTCTACAACCAATAAAAATGAAATAGCAAAAAATGAATACAGCAGTATTGCTGTGCCATCATTAAAAATAGACCCCTTAAATGTTAGTATTTTTTTTATGACTGTAAAGGCATCTTCAACAGTTTGTGACCTGAAGAATATTCTTGAAAAAGTTATCAGCAAAAACGTAATTAGAATTTGAAAGAACTGATGCAGTCTGGGCAACTTTTTAATACCAGTTAAGGTGTTGAATTTCTCCCTGTATTTTTTCGTCATAATTGCAAACACCAAGTAAAATCCATTAATGCCTCCCCATATAATATAAGTCCAGTTAGCGCCATGCCATAAACCACTGATCAGAAATACCACCATCAGATTAAAATACCATCTTGGAACAGAGCCTTTATTGCCACCCATAGGAAAATATAAATAATCCTTAAACCAGGTAGATAATGAAATATGCCAGCGTTTCCAAAACTCGCCTGTGGATTTTGCAAAGATTGGACGTCTAAAATTTGTCATTAAATCAAATCCTAAAACCTTTGCAGTACCTATAGCAATGTCTGAATAACCAGAAAAATCACAGTACACCTGGAATGAGAAAAATATGGTTGCCAGCAAAAGGGTCATTCCATCCTGCTGATCTACATAATTGTATGCCCCGTTTACGTAAATGCCCAATCTATCTGCTATAACTAACTTTTTAAACAATCCCCAAATCATCAATTTAAGTCCTTCAAATACCCGATTATTATCGAAGTGATGTTTTTCCCTGAACTGATGTAACAGGTTTTGCGGTCTTTCAATTGGACCGGTAACCAATTGAGGAAAAAACATTACATATAGGGCATAAATTCCAAAATGCCGTTCTGCCTTTTGATTGCCTCTATACACTTCAATGGTGTAACTCATTGCCTGAAAAGTATGGAAAGAAAGACCGATTGGCAGCAGGATAGATAAGTAGGGAATTGGATTTGAGACCCCAAATCCATGCAATAAATAAGAAAAATTTGTGTTGATAAAATTATAATACTTGAAAATACAAAGGATACCAATATTAGCTACAAGGCTATAAATCAAAAATAATTTCCGTCGTTTCCCGTGTGCATTCTCTATATAAATTCCTGCAAAATAATCCACCACAATAGTGAAGCCCAAAATCAAAATATAGATCGGCACAAAAGCCATATAAAAATAACAGCTACTCAATAATAATAATAGCCATCGCTGTCTATGTGGTAATGCAAAATACAGCGAGGTAATTATAATAAAAAAGTAAATAAAATGGAAAGAATTGAAAATCATTGTTTTGGTTTTAAGGTTTTATTTTTTTAATTAGGACAGTTATTTCATGATTTTTATTCAAATTCAATTTTTAATTGCTCCCATGCCACAGCAATCTTTGCGTTAACCTTTAACAGGCTCTATATAATATTGCAGTTTTTCCGTATGATTATTTTTCTGTGGTTTCACTTTAATTCTTACTAAGTCTTCTTTTTCATCATATTCAGTTGCCAAATGTTGTTTCCATTGTTTGTTAATAATAACAGTCCATTCATTCTTACCGGGAATAGTGAAGAATGCATATTTTCCGGCAGGGATTTCGTTGCCGCCTGCGACAAAAGGTTTACTAATTTCAATAGTGGTGGCATCGTGTGCCCCGGTAACCCACACTTCGTCGTAAGGAACGAGACCACCCCAGATAACCCTTTTACGAACACCGGGAGAATGATAATTTATTTTGACACTGTCGCCATTGATGACAGCAAAGGCTATTGATTTAATACTTTTCTTACTGGTATCTTTTACTAAATTGGGGTTGTAGCATACTTCTTCTTTTTTTTGTTCTTGTGCTTTTACAGAGAATGCGGTCGCAACTATTAAAAGCAGGAAATAAATTTTCTTTTTCATCATATTATTTATTTGAGTTTATATTTTTTCAGCACTGATAATCTGAACTTCCCCAAACAAAGTTTTGAAACACTTTTTAATAGTTACATTTTCAAAACCTGCTTCTGAGATTAATTTTGGTAACTATCCCTTTGGCATTCGCATCTGTTGATTTAGATCCATCCAGACCTCTTATCAAATTAAAAAGTGTTCTTTGAACCCACGATTTGGATTGGCCAAAATCTGCAATTATTATTTCACCGTTATTACCCAAAACCCTAAGGGCTTTTGCCATAGTTTTTTTCTTTGCATCCGTATGTAGGTGGTGAAAAACCAAATAGGAGAGTATTCTTTCAAAGGCTTTGTTTTGAAAGGGAAGATGTGAACCATCATATTCAAGTAAAAAAATATCCAACTTCTTTTCTTTTACTTTTAGAATGGCCTTGTCTAATATTTCTCTATCTACATCAATACCTGTTATCTTCACCTCCGGGTATAATTCTTTTGCGATAATGTTTAGTGTAGCAGTACCACACCCAAAATCCAATATTTTAGCGTTTGATGGAATATCTGCTGCTTCAATTAATGTCTGTTTAATTTTCTTCTCAGGCATTGTAAAGCCCAAAAAGAAATCATACAAAGGAGTTAACCATTTGTATCGAAGTGCT
>JANXSK010000042.1 GCA_025352695.1 Ferruginibacter sp.
TCTATACGTCAGTATCAATATAATTGTACTTTGCCAAATAAAAGGAAGTGCCTGGCATTTTTATTGTTTTTGGTTAGAATACAAAGGTATGAGCCAAAAGCCCCAGTCTCTGATGACCGGGGCTTTTGCATTTTATGTTAATCCTTTTTTAATTCGGGGGCTTTCGGCTATACGACATAATGTAAGGCGTTCGTGCTTCTACTCTGTCGGTCAGTGTCGCTATGAATGGTAGAGTGTGTCCCGTGTGTGGGAAAGCAAGCTCTTTTGCAAGGTTGGCTTTTGTGTGTCGGCTTTGTGTGCCTTGCAAATGTGCTTGCTTTGGCGTGGGCTATATAGCTTTTGCCTTTTTCAAGATGTCATTAAAGCGGTCAATGTCTGTAAGCAATTTCGGTAAATCATTGTCAAACCATGTAAGAAATGTTAGCATTTCGTTGTACTGTTTTTCTAAGTCCAGTAAATTACCAAAGATTGGCTCGTAATGATAAATCCTATTGCGTAATGTCCTGATGCGATATAATGCGTCTGCGATTGTATCCCTTTGTCTTAAATGCTTTGGTGTGTTTTGAAATATTAATCTCAATGGTTTCCAAAGTAAACCTGTGTAGTGTCGATTAAATAACCTGTTCCAAAAGCCAAAATTAAGTTCCGCAATTATTCTGTCTGCTGTAATAGTTTTACGTTGTGCGGTAAGTTTCTGTGTCGCATCCGAAACGAAGGGTAAGAACTCTAAAGGCAAACTATTTTTAAACCAATACGGGTCATTAAAATGCACTTTCAAAATTTCGTTTACTGCGTTTCTCAAACTCACTTCAAGTACAGACAGAATGGGGTAGAAGGCTTCGGAAAGTTCAATGTTTACTTTATAAAGCCGATAGGCTTTGTCAAAGTCATTATTTGTTTTGGCAAGATATACGTTGAAACGTGGGCTTGATAGGTAATATTTTAGCTGTTGTTCGGTCATAAAGTGCTGCAAATTTGCGAAGAAATTTGCACCAAACCGAATTAAAGGCTATATTTGAATCGTGATGCTGGTTCCTCCTCTCCCAAACTCGTGTTGGTGATGAAACCAGCTTTAGTTTTTTATAGACCTCCTTTAATGGTAAAATGGTAGTTGTACACTTGTCTCGTCCTGAAATAGGTTGACTATAATTCACGATTTTATCCTTACACGCTGCACTTCTTCCGGATCATCAAAAAGCAACATTTGCCAGGCTAGATGTTTCTTCAAAATGGCAATCGCTATCAGCATGAAATAAATTATTTTTTCTTCACTCTTATAATCGGTGAAATCAAAGTCCATTACTTTTTTTGCGGTGGCAATTCTAAAAATATCACCATGGCTATAGCAATGAAATAGACTGGCATCTTTTTCCTTTGCAAGTCTGGCTACCTGGTATTTAAATACTTTTAGGTTTTTTACTGTTGTCATAAAAAATAGTTTTTTCAAAAGTCAATATTTAGTTCCTGTCTGTAATTGCCTTTGGTGAATAATTTGTTTACTTGCTTTCCCTGGGGAGTTGCTGTTTTGATTGTATAAGTTCCATTTTCAATTTTCAGCGGTAAAATATGGATGTATTCGCAATCGAATATGGTTGATAAGTATTGGCGGCCATCCATTTGGTACACTTTGACAGAACAATTGCATTCGTTGGTAACTGTTAGTAAAACTTCATATGAAAATTTTTGATTTTCTTTAGTGCAACTGAATATTAATATTAAGGCTATTATTTTTTTCATGGTAGAAATGTTTAGTTATTTGATGGTAAAAAATTCTATGAAACCGGAAACAGTTTGTTGTTTGTAGATGTGTGGTTTTGAAATTGGGCTAAATGGCTTTTTGCAGCCTGTACATCTTTTATCGCTTTCTCTTTTGTTGCCCAATCCGGGCTCTGTATAGATTGGTGAATGGAATTGTAATTCTGCTGTGCTTCTTTTTTTTGCTTCTGAAATATTTCTTCCACCTGTAGTTGCTCTGCTATTCTAGATTTTAGAATATTGATTTCCTTTGCTGCTACCAGCAAATCTTTTTGAATATTTGTGTCAACGCTATCAACAGAATTGCCTTTAGCAAAAAAAATTCAAACATCATTGCTTCAGTTTTAAAATCACTTGCATGAAAACGATATTTTGGATTGCCTGGAATAACACAGGGATTTTTTTGAATGGATACAACAGTGGAATATCTTTTATTGTAAGCATATCTAAAATAAGATGCGAAGCATAAGCCCAAATAAAAATGTGTGTGATTACATTACCACCGGTAATTATCAGTTCAAACATTTTTACAACTACAATTAAAACTGCATAACAAATTAGTGAATGTGTAATTGTTCGGTGCCCGAATTTTAAATCTAAATATCTCGATATAGGATAGAACGGTTTTCCGATTATGCTGCTGGTATGGTCAATGTCGGGGAGTAAAGAAAAAAAGGCAGTAAAAAATAAAAGGCGGCAGATGAAAAAATATTTACATCATCCAATTAGGAGTTGTTTCGATAAAATGGATTAAATTTTTAATCATAATTACATTCTATCTTTAAGCAGTTAATTTTTATATGCATACCAGTCTATAATAATAAGATTCACTTTAAATAAAAGTAAGTCATGAAATGTTACAAGTTTCTCTACGTAATAATGGAACTGTTTTTTGCTTCCTCATTAGCAGCACAGCAAACCGGAATTTCAGAAAAAATTAATGCAAAAGCATTTAATCCGAGTTTGTTACTATGGTATTCCTCACCCGCTACAATATGGAATGATGCATTGCCTGTTGGAAATGGCCGCCTAGGCGCTATGGTTTTTGGAAAGAATGGAGAAGAAAGAATTCAGTTAAATGAAGAAACCTACTGGTCTGGCGGGCCATACTCAACAGTAGTAAAAAGTGGGTATAAAGTTTTGCCGGAAATTCAAAAACTGGTTTTTGAAGAAAAATATTTAGACGCTCATAATTTATTTGGTAGAAATTTAATGGGCTACCCGGTAGAGCAACAAAAATATCAGTGTCTTGCCAACCTCCATTTATTTTTTAAGAACCAGGACAATGTACTTAATTACAAACGATGGCTTGATCTGGCGAACGGCATTTCGGGAGTTTCATATAGCAGCAATGGGATCACTTATCAACGCGAAGTATTTGCATCAGCACCTGACCAGGTAATTGTTGTACGAATTACAGCTGATAAGCCCGGCAGTATTTCTTTTATCGCTAATCTTCGTGGTGAAAGAAATCAGACGCATTCCAATTATGCAACAGATTATTTTAGAATGGATTCATACGGGAGAGATGGGTTGGTACTTACGGGAAAATCGGCAGATTATATGGGTGTAGCAGGTAGGGTAAAGTATGAAGCGAGGATAAGGGCTATACCAGAAGGCGGCACAATGAAAACAGATGGCGTTGATCTTAACATTGAGCATGCAACAGCAGTCACTTTATATTTTGCTGCTGCAACAAATTTTGTAAATTATAAAGATGTCAGCGCCAACCAGCATCAACGGGTAGACGATTATTTTAAAGGCATCGAAAATAAAAATTATAAAACTATTCTTGAATCGTTTGAGACTGATTACAAAAAATATTTTGGCCGGGTTTCATTTCAATTACAAAATTTAGCAAATTCTTTTTTATCGACAACGGAACGGGTAAAAAAAATTCAATCCGAACCCGATCCCGCCATGGCCGCATTGAGCTATCAATTTGGCCGGTACCTGATGATTAGTTCGTCAAGGCCGGGAACAGAACCTGCCAACTTGCAAGGCATATGGAATAATGATATGAACCCTGCATGGGATTCAAAATATACCACCAATATTAATACCCAAATGAACTACTGGCCTGTTGAAAGCAGCAATCTTTCTGAATGCGCCGAACCATTGTTTCGTTTAATAAAAGAAGTTTCGGACCAGGGTACAGAAGTTGCCCGGGAACATTATGGTGCTAAAGGATGGGTGCTACATCAGAATACAGATATATGGAGGGTGGCAGCTCCTATGGACGGGCCAACCTGGGGAACATTTACAGTTGGAGGGGCATGGCTCTGCACCCATTTGTGGGAGCATTATCAGTATACGATGGATAAAAAATTTTTAATCTATGCTTTTCCGTTGATGGAAGGTTCTGTACAATTTTTTATGGATTTTTTAGTTCCCCATCCAAATGGAAAATGGTTAGTGACCAATCCTTCTACTTCGCCTGAAAATTTCCCCGATGGTGGCGGTAACAAACCCTATTTTGATGAAGTTACCGGAGGGATTCGGGAAGGTACTACCATTTGTGCCGGCTCTTCTATAGACATGCAAATTTTGTACGACCTTTTTGGATATTATATCGAAGCTTCAAAAATTTTAGGTAAAGGCAATGCTTTTACTCAAAGTGTAAAAATTGCCAGAGGAAAATTAGTGCCACCTCAAATTGGAAAGGATGGATCATTGCAGGAATGGGCTGAAGACAAGAAATCGTTGGAAAAAAATCACCGCCATTTTTCGCATCTGTATGGCCTTTACCCGGGAAAAGTGTTGTACGAAAAAAGAACACCTGCCTTAATGGAAGCCTATAAAAAAGTTTTAGAAGAAAGAGGGGACGGAGCTACCGGCTGGTCAAGAGCATGGAAAATGGCTTTATGGGCAAGGTTGGGAGATGGTAACAGGGCTAATAAAATTTACAAAGCTTACTTAAAAGAACAGTGCACTGTTTCTTTGTTTGCATTGTGCGGTAATTCTTTACAGGTTGACGGCAGCTTAGGTGTAACTGCAGCAGTTACCGAAATGTTGATGCAATCGCATGACGGGTTTATAAAATTATTGCCTGCATTACCCGACGAATGGAGTGAAGGGGAATGTAAAGGCCTGTGTACGAGAGGTGCTTTTGAACTGGACTTTGTTTGGAAAAATAAAATGGTAACACAATTGAAAATAGTATCAAAGGCGGGTGAGCTTTGCAGGATTGAATTTAAACCGGGCATGAAGATTAGCAACAATGACAGGAATGTTCCATTCAAAAAATTACCCAATAGTATTGTTGAATTTAAAACAATCAAAGATGCTGTTTATCTTGTTGAATAATTATAACTGTATTTCTTTAAAATAAAATCTGCAACATGAATCGTAG
The DNA here is from genome assembly GCA_025352695.1 of Ferruginibacter sp. Taxonomy (GTDB): domain Bacteria; phylum Bacteroidota; class Bacteroidia; order Chitinophagales; family Chitinophagaceae; genus Ferruginibacter. The sequence goes on from JANXSK010000042.1 coordinate 5,108, forward strand.
ACTTTCATTCGGCCTGGTTTTTATCATAACCATTTGCTGTTTCAGTGACAGTTTTGCACAAAATAAAAAATTAACGGTAGAAGATATTTACTCTAATAATTTATACAGGTCAAAAGGTTTTGGTCCTGTAAGGTGGATGAAAGACAGCAAGGGCTATACTACCCTCGAGAATAATGCTGAGGTAAAAGGAAATGATATTATATTATATGATGTTGAAAAGGGAACAAGAAAAGTTTTGGTGAGTGCAAAAGAATTAACACCTGCAGGTAGTAACAAACCACTGTCAATTGATAATTATATATGGAGTATTGACAACAGCAAACTTTTGGTTTTTACTAACACCCGTAAAGTGTGGAGGCAAAATTCAAGAGGCGATTACTGGGTGCTAAATCTTGCAAATGACAAGCTAACCCAGTTGGGTAAAGGACTTGAAGAAGCTACGCTCATGTTTGCTAAATTTTCACCTGATGGCAGTAAAGTGGCCTACGTAAGCAGGCTTAATATTTATACGGAAGAAATTGCTTCCTGCGTAATCAGGCAGTTAACCAAAGATGGAGGCGATAATATTATCAACGGTACTTTTGACTGGGTGTATGAAGAAGAGTTGGACGACCTGGATGGTTTTAGGTGGAGTCCTGATGGCCAAAATATTGCCTACTGGCAATCCAATACAAAAGGGGTGGGTACATTCTATTTAATCGATAATGTGGATTCTATTTATTCAAAGCCCATTCCATTGCCTTATCCAAAAGTAGGTACACCAAATTCTGCGGTTAAAATAGGAGTAATATCTTCAATAGGAGGAACAACAAAATGGTTTAATGTACCAGGCGACCCTCGCAATAATTATTTGGCAAGAATGGATTATATACCCGCTTCTGATGAAGTGATGATACAACAATTAAACCGTTTACAGAATACAAATACGGTGTGGGTGGGCAATACAAAAACTATGGCGCTGCAAAATATCCTTACCGACAAAGACGAAGCTTTTTTAGATATACATGATAATATTGTATGGCTGGATAATGCAAAGTCTTTTACCTGGACCAGTGAAAAAGATGGCTGGTTGCATTTGTATAAAGTTTCAAGGGATGGAAAAGAAATGAAGCTGGTTACAAGGGGTAATTTTGATGTGGTAAATATTAATTGTATCGATCCCGAAGGTGGTTATGTTTATTATATCGCTTCGCCTGATAATTTTACGCAACGATATTTGTACCGCAGCAGCCTTGATGGCAAAGGCGAAGCGGTAAGGGTAACCCCTGCAATGATGGCTGGCCAAAATAGTTACCAGATATCAGGTAACGCCAAATATGCCATACATAGTTTTGAGAATTCAACTACGCCCAGACGAATATCGCTGATTAATCTATCTACCCATCAACAATTAAAACTACTGGAAGATAATGCAGTGCTGCTTTCCAGGATAAATGAACTTGGTTTAAGGCCCAAAGAGTTTTTTAAAGTTGATATTGGAGACGTTGTTCTTGATGCATGGATGATTAAACCTATTGAGTTTGATCCATCAAAAAAATACCCGGTGATATTTCATGTTTATGGAGAGCCTGCAGGTTCAACCGTGCAGGACAACTGGGTTACCGGCGATAATCTTTGGCATCAATATATGGCCCAGCAGGGTTATATAATCATTAGTATAGACAATCGCGGTACAAGGGTACCCCGGGGGCGTAATTTTAGAAAAAGTATTTACCGGCAGATTGGTTTACTGGCAGCCGATGACCAGGCCAATGCAGCAAAAAAAATTGCGGAAATGTATCCTTATGTTGATGCAAAACGTTTCGGTATCTGGGGGTGGAGTGGCGGCGGACAAATGACACTTCACTGTATGTTCCGGCATGGCGATATTTATAAAACGGGTATTGCGGTTTCTTTTGTTGCATTGCAAACCCTGTACGATAATATTTACCAGGAACGATATATGGGTTTGCCCAATGATAATGTATATGGCTACAGGGAAGGCTCCCCGCTCACCCATGCAAAAAATTTACAGGGTAATCTTATGATTATTCATGGCACAGGAGATGACAATGTTCATTATCAAAATTTTGAAATGCTGGTGAATGAGTTAGTAAAATACAATAAGCTGTTCAGTATGATGTCGTACCCCATGAGGGATCATAGTCTCAGTCAGGGTGAAAATACTACGGTGCACATGCGGCGTACCATGGAAAAATTTTGGAAAAATAATTTGTAACTTATATATGAAATTAAATTTAGCGTTATGAGCACCTGCCCGAGTATCTTCAACGATGTAATTGGACCGGTAATGCGGGGGCCATCCAGTTCTCATTGTGCAGCATCATTGCGCATTGCACGTCTGTGCAGGAATCTAATGGATGAGAACATTAAAGATATACTGATAGAATTTGATCCTAAGGGTTCTCTGGCTACCACTCACAAAAGCCAGGGATCGGATATGGGATTGTTTGGTGGCTTTTTAGGATGGGAAGCTTTTGATCAACGATTGCCCGAATCGGGTAAATACATTGTAACGGCAGGAATAAATGTTAGTATCAATATTGTTGATATAGGTGCCACACATCCCAACCTGTATAAAATAACTTTGTTCAACAATAAGGAAACAAGAAAGCTCACTGCAATCTCCACCGGCGGAGGAATGATAGAAGTAACAGCAATTGATGAAGTGCCCGTTAGCATGGCAGGAGATTATTTTGAAACTTTAATTTATTGCAAAGATCCCGATAGTGTTCTGCAATTTTTAAACGCTCACATACAATTTGACGCAATAGAATTTCATGCCGGGGGGAATTCTTTTATTGAAATCAAGTCGCAGGCATTTTTGGATGAAGCCATTTATAAGGAACTGTTAGCTATGGAAGATGTAACATGCATTAAACAACTTCAGCCGGTACTACCCGTAATGTACAGGAAAAATTTAACAGTACCATTTATTACCTGCAATGAAATGATGGCATACAATGCCAGCAAAAATAAATCGCTGTGGGAGCTGGCAGTTGATTATGAAATGGCAAGAGGAAATATTTCTGCTGCAGAAGTATTTGAAAAAATGCGGGGTATTATTAAAATTATGGGCAATGCCATTGAGTTGGGTTTAAAAGGTACGTATTACGAAGACCGCATTTTAGGAAGCCAGTCTTTGCAGTTTAAAGAAAAACTGGATGCCCATCATTTAATTGGCGGCGAAACCAACAACCGTATCATCCTATATGTAAGCGCCATGATGGAGGTAAAAAGTTCAATGGGGGTAATTGTTGCAGCACCTACAGCAGGAAGTTGTGGTGCATTGCCAGGAGCATTATTTGGTACAGCACACACCCTGCAGCTGCATGAAGATGAAATTATAAAAGCAATGCTAGCGGCAGGCTTAATTGGTGTATTTATTGCAGCACACGCAACATTCGCAGCAGAAGTTGGAGGCTGTATGGCCGAAACCGGATCTGGAGGAGGGATGGCCGCTGCTGCCATCGTGGGCATGAAAGGAGGCACGCTGCAACAATCTATCGCAGCAGCCTCATTGGCTTTACAAAATTCATTGGGCATTATTTGCGACCCAATAGGAAACCGGGTAGAAGCGCCTTGTCTTGGCAGAAATGTTATGGCGGCTACCAATGCAGTATCCTGCGCCAATATGGCTTTATCAAATTACGAGCAATTGATTCCTTTAGACGAAGTAATTGAAACAATGAAAACTGTGGGCGACCAGATTCATCATACTTTACGATGCACTAATTTAGGTGGGCTTTCCATTACAAATGCAGCAAAAAAAATTGAAGCTATGCTGGAACAATATCCAAGTAATTTTTTTAAAAGTTGCTAACCAATTTATTGAGTAGAATCACACTGGCTCAGGCTGCCGCAGGACTCCGTCCTGTTGCCAGCCGTTACTAATGTAGCAGTCAGAATAAACTTATCAGGTGTAAGCGTGAATTAAACCGGCAGGTTAATAATTTTGCATATTGAATAGTTGCCGGATTGAAGATTAGTAACAAGGGGGCACAGGAAAGATATACTGCGCCAGACGGGGTAAAAGTTTTGGGGACAAATGAGAGGGCTGACAACAATGGCGGACAAAATTAAAATATGGAATTCTATCTGCCTTAATTCTCCAAACCTTGAAACGTTAGCTGCAGCAACAAACAGATAACACTCAATAAAGCTACAAGATGATTTATAAAATCATACAACCATCACCACAATTGCAAGACTTCGTAAAAGACTATTTATTGTTGCATTATATATTTGACAAAAATGTCATTACTCCAATAAAACCATTTCCAGCCAATACACAATATTGTTTAGTATTTTATTTACAAGGAGGCGTAACTGCTTTTGACCCCCAAAACAGGACTTTCAAAAAATTATCCCAAGACGGCTATAAATGGTTCACAAATTTCACGTTTCAATTTTCATCTTTCACCAAACTAATTAATGTTCTCCGTTAATTTTAAACCAAGTGCTTTAACAAAATTTTTACGCTTACCACTCACCGAGTTTGTTAACGAAAGAATAGACGCTGAAGCAATCTTAAACCCAGAAATAAAGCAGACACATGAGCGCATGGTTAATGCAAATTCTTATGAATGCATTGTTCAAATTGTTGAAGATTATCTTTGGACAAGAATTCAAAACTTAAAGTCAGATTTTCATCCAATTGAAAAAGTTGCCCAAATAATTTCAGAAAATCCTAGTAATTTTAAAATTGAGAAAATGGCGAATTATGCCTGCTTGTCTATCAGTCAGTTTGAACGAAAATTCATGCAACAAACGGGAATTACTCCTAAATTTTATGCCCGTATCAATCGTTATTATCAAGCCTACCAAATAAAAGATAAAAATCCCAATGCTAATTGGTTAAGCATTGCATTAGAAACAGGTTATCATGCCTATCAACATTTGGTTAAAGATTTTAAACAATTTTCTGATACTTTGCCACATTCATTACTTGAAGCACAAGCAAATTCTCCCGAAAGAATTTTAGGAATTGGTTAAAACTTGCTGATTTTTTACCACCAAGGCACTTCCATTGAAAGTTATTTTTGTTTTGTATTTCAATTTATTCATCAAAACAATTTTCAATCATGGAAAGACGTAATTTTATTCAAAGCACTTTGACACTATTGGCTGCTACAAATGTTGCTTCGCCACTTTTAGCGCAAAAGCGCTCACCACCCAAAAGGGGATTTTTAGTAAAAGCATTGGAGACACGATTTAAAGATAAAATAGTTTATGGCAGTACACCTATTGATTTTAAGTTATTGAGTAACGACACTGAAGACCGATTATCAATCTTTATCAGTACCAACAACCAAAAGGGATTTGGCCCACCATTGCACATTCATCATGCTTTTGACGAGTTCTTTTGCATACTTGAAGGAAATTTTTTGTTTCAATTGGGCGATGAAATTCTTTCGTTGGACAAGGGCGACAGTATATTTATTCCAGGAAACAATAAGCATTGTTTCAATTATAACGGTGATAAATCGGGAACATTATTGGTAGGCATCACGCCAGCAAAAGGAATGGAAAAATATTTTACAGACATGGGGAAACTGTTGACAGGACAAGGCATGCCCGACATGGTAGCTATGCAGGCATTGTACAAATCTTATAATTCGGAAATACTTGGTCCGCCAATGAAATAGGAGATAATGTGGCGTACAAAAAGAACTACGACTTATTGGGTTAACAACTTATTTTATCAACATCGGAAATAACTTTTTTAATTCTTCTTCGTTCGGTTGTACGCCATATTCGCAAATTTCAAAAGCCTCTGCATATTTAACTTGTAGTGCATTATCTTTTCCCAACCACTTTTGTAGAGAGCTGCTTACAGCTGGAGTAATTGGTACAGCCCATTTTTTTGCAAGCCATTTTTCACGGATATTTTTATCTGCCGGCACTTCGGCTAAATAATTTCCTATCCACGGCAACCATTCATACACTTGTGATATGTGTGCTGCAAGCGCATGAACCTTTTGCTCATACACAACTGTTATGTCAATAGCAACATCGGGCCTGAAAGGATTGGGCCGTTGAAAATCATCCTGGAAATATAAAAACACCGGATTTTTTTTTAAGGCAGGTGTAGCAGGAACAATATTAGGAACAGCAACCATGTATGCAGCATCCTGAACAAGTACACCAGTATAGCGATGATCAGGATGATAATCATTTGGTCGCGGTGCAATTACAATATCAGCATCCCATTCACGTATTTTTTTTATTATCTGAAATCTTACTTCTAGCGAAGGCATTAATTGCCCGTCATGGTTATCCAAAATATCATAGGTTACACCAAATCTTTTTGCTGCTTCCTGCGCTTCTGCAAATCTTCGTTTAGCCAATGCTACTCCTTTTAATGTCTGGTGACCGGCATCTCCATTTGTTACGGAAACAAATTTTACTGCATAGCCCATTTTTGCAAAAAGAATAGCTGTTCCACCTCCAGCTACGTCACAATCATCAGGATGTGCGCCAATCATAATAATGCGGATCTTGCCATCTTTATTTTGTGCATGGGCAGTAAAAAATACGCTTAAAGTTAAAAGTAATAAGCCCGAAAAACTTTTGCAGACAGTACGCATGGTGAAGATTTTTGTATAAATTAATAGGAATGTAGAAATATAAAGATACCATTTATTGCGATTAAATTTAAACTCGCTGGCTGAAGTATAATTATTTTAAGGGGTTTAAAAAAACTATATTTCCAGACTAGAGCTCGAAAAAAAATTGGAGTAATACAAGAGTATAAAAGGATGGACCGCAAGTTTGTAACATCAAAATTGGCTGCTGAAGAAATAATAATATGGGTTACATTCGTTTATAAATAATTAAGTAATGAAGCTGCTATTTATTCTGTTGGTAATAGGTGCATTTGTTTTGTACAGTAAAGCACAAAATAGGTATCAAATCTTTCCAACCTATACGGGTAATGATCTTGGTTTAAAATGGTCGCCCACACAAAGCAACTTTCGTATACGGGCACCCACAGCTTCAAAAGCGCAATTAAAATTGTACAGGCATTCATTGGGTGGAGAAGCGCTGCAAACCATCGCCCTTAAAAAAAGCCTGCAAGGAACATGGACAGATAAGCTTACCCGAAACCATCTGGGAACCTATTATACTTTTTGTATTGAATACAAAGGCCAATGGTTAAACGAAGTAACCGATCCTTATGCCAAAGCAGTAGGCACCAATGGCAAGCGTGCTATGATTGTAGATCTTAAAAAGACAAATCCTATCGGATGGAAAAATGACAAATCGCCCCTATTAAAAAGTGCGACTGATGCAATCCTTTACGAACTGCATGTTCGTGATGCCAGCATCGCCATCAACTCAGGTATTATAAACAAAAGAAAATTTATCGGCTTCACGGAAACAGGTACTAAAAATAACGAAGGTTTTGCCACGGGGCTTGATCATTTAACCGAACTTGGTATTACACATATTCACTTGCTGCCTTGCAACGATTACCAATCGGTAGATGAAGAGCAACAGAATTAAAATCAATATAACTGGGGCTACGATCCGCTAAATTACAACACACCCGAAGGCTCTTATGCAACCAATGCCGCAGATGGAAATGTACGCATTAAAGAGTTGAAAGAACTTATCAACGCCTTTCATAAAAAAGGGTTAGGTGTGGTGATGGATATGGTTTATAACCATACTGCATTAACGGAAGAATCTAATTTTAATCAGCTGGTGCCAGGCTATTATTACAGACAAACTAAGCAAGGTAAATTTAGCAATGCAACTGCATGTGGCAATGAAACGGCCAGCGAAAAAGCGATGATGAGAAAATTTATGCTGGAGTCAGTTTTGTATTGGGTAAAAGAATACCATGTGGATGGCTTTAGGTTCGATTTAATGGGCGTGCATGATATTGAAACAATGAAAATTATTTCGGCAGTACTACATAAAATAAAACCAGGCATATTACTTTATGGCGAAGGCTGGACGGCAGGTGCATCTATTTTACCAGATAGCTTGCGGGCAATAAAAGTAAATGCGTCCAAATTTAATGGTATTGCAGTCTTTAGCGATGATATACGGGATGCTATAAAGGGCAGTGTATTTAATGCCGCCGATAAAGGCTTTGCAAGTGGTAAGGCTAACATGGAAGAAAGCATCAAGTTTGGTATTGTGGCTGCCTGCAAACATCCGCAGGTAGATTATAGTAAAGTAAATTACAGCAAAGCTCCTTATGCCAAAGCACCGGGCAGTACCATCACTTATGCTGAGTGCCTTGATAACAATACTTTATGGGATAAGTTTGCCATCAGCAACGCTAGCGCATCCCTTGAAGAAAGAACCGAAATGCATAAACTGGCTTTATCCATTGTGCTTACCAGCAAGTGGATTTCTTTTTTACATGCTGGAACAGAGTTTTTGCGCAGTAAAAAAGGTGTGGAAAATTCATACAACCAGCCCGATAGTATTAATGCCATTGACTGGAATTTAAAAACTACCAACAAACCAGTATTTACATATGTACAGCAATTGATACAATTAAGGAAAGTGCATCCTGCAATTAGGTTACAAACCGCAATGCAAATAAAAAATAACCTGCATTTTTTTGACACAGTTCCCGGCTTTGTTGGCTACCAAATAAATGGAGCTGTTGTAAAAGATAAATGGAAAAAAATTCAGGTATGGTTAAATGGCAGTGGGGTTGAAAAAACAATGCCATTAACAATAACAGCTGGCTTTAAAGTAATGATTGCAAACAATTTTTTTGTAGCACCTGCTATAATTGGGGTGCTTGTACTTAAACCATATAGTTGCACCGTATTGTATAAAGATTGAGTTTTAAAATATAAAAAAGAATTTATTGTAGCAATAGAAATATAGAAAAATACCATTCAATTAATTAAAAGGAATTGCATGGTATTTTAAATACACAAGTTTGTAGCTTGCTTCTTTTTTATTCAACGGATTTTATTAAGTGAGTGTTATGAGTAGGTAATAGATAAGTAGCAATATGTTTCCAGCATTTAGCTAGCGTTCGCTCAGCATATAACAAATAGCGTGCGGAAACTGATTTATGCAAATACAAATTTTTTAGACAGCAGGTAAGTATAACTGACCCCAAGTAATGCCGAAATAATTACTTTAGACAGCAGGTAATGTATATGCATATATTGAGTAAGTAAATATACGCCTAGTGCAGAAAGGGCTATGTTGCCAATCCACATTAAAACAAATTTTATTACTTGGATAGATACGGTTGTTTTTTGTTTAACGGTAGTAAATACCCATTTTCTTGAAAGGATAAATTGTGCTATTGCGCCGGTAACATTGCCAGCAACATTACCCGTTATGTACCAGCAATTAAATACCTGTACCAATAAAATTGTAACCAGAAAATCTGCCAATGAACCTGCAATTAAAGCTGCCTGTGCTTTTATAAAAGTATTCATTTTTTAAATTGCTACTGCCCTACGTTTAGTTTATTTTGGCAGGTATATGCCACATCATTTGTTTTTTGCAGCAAGTATTTCGTTGCTGTTATCCCTGGGGTTTTCAATCGGCAGTAGTGCAATAGGTTTACCGACCGGGTGATTGGTTATAAACCTATAACCAAGTAATACTGCAATGGTGGCTGCCAATTGTTTTTGATATACCTGCTGTTTTTCATTTATTTCTCCGGCAGGTTTAATGCCATTGCCAAGCATGGCCAGCCACGTTTCTCCTGACCCTCCTATCCAAAAACCATGTGCGTTCCAGTTATATGTTTTTCGGCCACGGCCATGGTCGGTGGTAATAATAAAGCTGGTGTTGTTTTTATAAAAGGGATCGGTTTGTACATAATACCACAGTTCGGCAATCAGCGCATCTGCCTGGTGTAACTTTTGCAGATAACTATCATAGTTGCTCTGGTGGGCAAACTCATCGGTTTCGCCCATACCCAGGTACAATACTTTTGGATGATTTCGTTCAATATAATTTTTAGCGCATTCATAAGTAAGCAGGTCGTGGCGGGTGCCATTTTTAACAGTAACACTTTTTTGTACCCCGTTAATTATTGTATTGTAGCTGTCCTTTTCTTCCATCATTTCATATCCTGCATTTACCGGAAAACTACTATCCTTTTCATTGAATATGTATGGAAATACCCGCCAGGAGCAAAAGGCCGCTACTTTGCCTTGGTAAGCTTTTTGCGTATTAAGATATTGCAGAATATTACTGTTGGGATTGTTTACATCAAGGTTAGGGATAAACTTTTTATCTGCATAGCCTGTTAATATTTCATTGTAACCGGGATAAGATATTTTGTACAGGTTAGCAACATTTACTTTATTATTAAGGGCACGGTTACCCAATAACTGTCCCTGCTGTTCGATAACACTCCAAAAAAAGGGAAGTAGTCTGCGCCTGCTTGCTTCAGGATTACTGTTCCAGTACTGTTGCAGCATAAGTGCAGAATCTTTTACAAACCGTGGATTACGCAGCAAATCAGCATCAGCACCTTTGAATATTTCCTGCCACCGTACCCCGTCTATTGTAATAATAAAAACGTTTTGTGCTGGTGTTTGTGCAAATGTAGTAGTGACTAAGCTAAGTAAAAAAATAATACTGCGTAGTAATTTCATATAAGAGGTTTTGCAAAGAAACTACCCCAATATAAATCTACTGTAAAGGCACTATTAAGTAAACGTTATTAGTTGTCTATTTTTTACCTGAAAGTAGTTTTTTACTAACTCTATGATTTAAAAAAGCTATTGAATGAAAAACAAGCTAGCTACTATCCCATCCCATTAAGTTGAATAGCTTGCATAACGTTAGTTTTATCCACTTATGCAGAAATAAAAATTATTCTGATAACGTTGAGTATTTGCGAAGGCAGGGAATTCATTGAACTCCCTGCTTTTGATACTTTTATTTTGCGCAGGCTTTTTGTTCTCTTAATGAATTTGCTGATACACAACCTTTCCATTAATTATTGTTAATACACTTTTTGTTGCAGGCAGTTGGGCTATAGGTATCGAGAAAATGTCCTGAGATAAAACAACTACATCTGCAACCATGCCTGGCATTAATGTGCCTTTCTTTTTTTCTTTAAACTCAGCATACGCATTTGTTTTTGTATAAGCAACCACGGCTTTTTCCACTGTTGTATTTTCTTTTGAATCTGCTTGCTGGCTTGTCATTACCATAATATCCCAAAATGGGTTGGTTGTACCATCAGGCGAAACAGAAACAATAATGCCTTTGTCAAGAAAAGATTGGATGTGACTGCCCTGGCCATATTTAGGTGTATGTGCCATGATAATACCCATGTCATGTATCATTTGTATTTCTTCGGGAGTGGCATTATCTGAAGCATTGTGTTCAAAGCGAACACGTTTGCTTCTCCATACAGCATCGTTTCCCGTTTGCTTCATAAGCGAAAGAACTATCGACATCGTACTATCACCAACAATATGCATCATTAATTGTGTGTGGCTGTTATATGCTTCACGCAGAATTTGTTTTATTGTATCAACCGGCATATTGATTCTGCCATACCAGTCTGGCTTGCCTGGATAATGTTGCCTGCCAAGTGATGCTTCTTCTTCCGGAGTTCCGTCAATTATATACTTAATACCTGAAACATATAAAAGAGGCGTTGGATGATTATTAATATTTTTCCATTCATTTAAACTTCGTACATTTTTTTTTGTGCCGGGAAAAGGAATTATACGAATCCGCTGCGGAAGATTTACTTTAATATAATAAGGTGCTGATGTTGGAAAATCAAAGTTCATAAACTGTACGGTAGTTATGCCCATCTTAATCTGTTCATTTGAGTATTGCCTTAGTCCTTCAATAAGGTGGTCAGGTTCTGCAGCACTCATAGCCAGCCATACCGGCCATTGTGCATATTCATACAAGGCACCGGTTATAAGGTTACTTCCTGATTTTCTTGCATACCAGCCACCTAAAGGGTCTGGTTCATCATCAGCAATACCAAGTATTTTTAAAGCGTAGCTGTTTAATACAATACCATGTCCCCACATATTTTGCAATTCCACAGGATTGTTCGGAGCAATACTATCTAAAACACTTCGCATTGAAGGGTCAGAAAATACCGTCATACCTGTTAAACCACTAATCCATTTACCTTGCTTTGCTCCTTTTACTAATCTTGCAACTGAATCAATCACATTCTTTTTTGACGGGCCTGCAACTGAAAATTCTGAACTAAATGATTTACTTACGGGCGAAATAAAACCCGGATGGTCATGTGCATCATTAAAACCCGGAACGACTGTTTTGCCTTCCAGGTCAATTTTCTTTGTTTTAGCAGAAGCCGTTTTTTCAATAGCAGCATTTGAGCCAGCAGCAATTATTTTGTTGCCTTTTATTGCCAATGCCTGCACATAAAGATGAGCGGTATCTGAAGTAAAGATTTTTCCATTAATTAAAATTATGTCTGCCGATTGAGCAGATACATTTTTATTAATAAACGTAGAAATTAATAACAGGAAGAAGATGTTGATAGCTTTGTTTGACATGTCTTTATTATTTATTAATTATTAAAAGCGGGTTCGATAAGCTTACGCCCAACACGGAAATAAGACCTACTAATAAGCGCTTACTAAGATCGTACAACAGCATACTCCCTTTTAGTTGATTTTGCGTTAATCCACTTTCTGGCCGGTACTTCCCAAAAACGATAAGTAAGGCTGGAAACAAAGAGAGTGAGTGCGATAAAGCCAACACATATTGCCCATGCTACCAATAAGCTTGGAGCCGGGGGGGGGCTGCAGATGGATTGTTTGGATTTACAGGATTGTAGTAAGCAGTGATGCTGCCTATAGTGTATAAAAGTGGCTGGTGTACAAGGTAAATAGAGAAAGACCAATCTCCTATTTTTTGCAACGCTTTTACGGAAAGCACCTTGTTTATAGAAGGGCTTCCATAAGCAGCAGATAACAAAATAAATGGCAGAAAGCTGATTGTAACAACATCTGGCAAGCCAAAGTGCATACTTAAAAAAAGCCCCGCAACTACCACCAAAAATACATACCCGTTTGCCAATATTTTTTTACCCCTCCCTACTTTAAAACCCTGGTACATCATCATACCCAACACAAAACCGCAAAGGCAACGTATGTACCCAAACTGGTAACCTACATTTACAGTTAGCGAAGCTGGATCTGGTTTTACAAAAGGAATTTCTGCCGGAAAAGGTACAATAGGCATTATAATAAACGTAATAAAAAGGTAGCCGCCAAAACATAATAATGTAACTGCTATTTTGCCTGCGGATGACAGCTTTGAAAACGGCATCACTAAAAATGGAAACACCATATATGCCCACCACTCTGTACTTATTGACCAGGATGCATGCACCCAGCTAAACCAATGATGGAGGTTCATAGACTGCAGCAGCAATAAGTTTGTAAAAATTGAATACCCGGAGTTTTCTATCTGTAATACCGGCACTTTTGGAATGCCCAATTTTGCCGTTACAGAGAATAAAATAATTGTATAAAGCAGTGTAATTAAATGCAACGGATACACTCTTGCAAACCTTGCAATGGTAAACTTTTTAAATGCTGGCATTGTAACTTTTTGGGCAAATAATTCGCCGTAAACATGGCACATAATAAAACCACTGAGTACAAAGAAAAAATCTACCATGAGGTACATACGGTTAAGCACTTGGGTATTATTTACCAAAGGCCCTCCCATCAGGCTTACATGAAAAACAACGGTTAGTAATGCAGCAATACCTCTTAAAGGAGTAAGGTTAAAAAAGTAAGTAACAGGTTTCATTTTTGTTTTTATTTAAAGGAGTTGAAATTATGAATCATTTAAATTGATATAAATCCGGGTGATGAAATACCGATATTTTTTATAAGCTTCTGAATACTTTTTTACCAATACCCTGCATTGCACAGCATTAATAAATGGTATACCCTATCCACAATTTTAACCCCAAAAAGTTTTTTGTTGCCCTATTTTAATTACTATGCTGTAGCCCCATACTTTGCCATATGCGCTGGCATTTGATCATAAAAAACTTCATGATTGTACCGGGCATCCAACGCTTTAAAACGGGCAATACTTTCTGGCGCAAAAGGGTTGGCTCCTTCATTGTGCAGGTCTGTACCTAATTGCGCAAGTTCTTCCAGGTAATGTGCAAAATTCTGTGTGCCTGGATACATATCAATGAAAGCAGCAGGCTCATCATGACCGTTCCAAAATGTATGCACAATACCCCTTGGCCTGAAATGATAACCACCAGCTGGTATTTCAACTACCTTATCTCCTTCCATCACAGTTACCGTACCTTCTATCACCCTCATTATTTCATCCAGTTGGTAATGCACATGTGGCGGTGGCCCCATCTGGCGGGGAGCCAGGTAAGTTTCTATACAGCTAAACTGACCATAGGTTTGTGCATGAGCGATTTTTACGCCCACCTTCATACCCAGCACATTCAGGTATGGATTGTTGTAAGCATTTTCTCCCGGCGGTGTGTAAGCTGTTTTAAATTGTTGTGTGGTCATTTGTTTATTCTAAATTTTAAAATTGTTGAAGGTTATTTCTAAATACGCTAAGTTACTTTTTTGACTTTTTTTTGAACTTTTAATGTCGCCCATCACGTACATATTATTATTCTAATTTAGCTTTTGGGTTAGCTTTGCCTATACCTACATTTTGGGCATAGCAAAAAACTACGATTGCATTTTACGGGGTTGGTTAAGTTTTGTGGTAATATTTATACCGCTGGCAAACAAACCTGATAATCTTTTTTTAAAAGAAATTTTTATGGAACATTATCATACTTTCTTTCTACCCTAAAATTCACTGTCTGCAGGAACTTTCCTACATTCAAGACTATAATAAACCAAAAGTCATTTGTCCAAAAAAACACTTATTCAAACCTTATTAATCACTCAATATAAAGTTGGTCGCTATAAATAAAATCTCACTACAACATTCTGTAATGCCAACTAATAAACTGGCCTGTAACCACTCAGCCATTTCTATTATTAGAAAATTGGTTGCTAACTACAGAACATTGTACTACGCTAGAATCACAAATATATCTTTCTAAAAAATCTTAATCTTGTACAAATGCGACAGCAAAAATTAATGCTGCTATTATTTAATGCTTTAATAAGTAGTTGATGAAGTCCATATCCAATGTTACCAGGTTGTTCGGTGAAACTTTCAGGTATTCTTTGAAATAACGTATCATGTGTGGCTGGTCAAAAAAGCCGTTGTTATAAGTTAACGAAGCCCAGGTAGTGCTGGGGTTGGCCTGCAGAAAATTCATCGCACATTTAAACCGGTACACCTGTGCATATACTTTGGGGCTTATGCCTACCTTACTTTTAAAATGCCTTTCAAGCGAACGCCGGTTTACACTAAGTGCTGTTTCGATGCTTTTTACATTGATATTGCCTTGTGATGAATGAATAAGTTCCAACGCTTTTTTTACATCGCTGCAATCATCTTTCACTGGTTTTGCGACAGTAAAAATTTGTTTAAGATACCAGTTTGTTTTTCCCTGTCATTAGCATTCTTTAATTTCTTTATCAGCATCCCGGTTTTTTCGCTACCTAAAAAATCAATCAAGTCTACAGACTTGTTGGTAAGACTTGCCATGTTGCATCCAAAAAGTTGATACATACCCAATGGCTGAAAAAACACTACCAAAAAAGTAATATGCCCCACGCCATGCCCCGTGATGGGTAAAGTAGTTTGGCCAATTACATAGTTTGGCTGATGTGCTATGGGCTTACCCTCAAAATCTTTTCCCACAACCAAAGCATTTTTATCTTCCTTCACCCGAATTAAAAATCCTGATAGTCCGTTGGGTGGAGAAAGCAGTGGCGAAGTAGCGCCTGCTGGAATTTCCATGGTTCCATAAGAAAATAAATATTCTGAAAGGCGGCCATCTGCCGGAAAAAATGTGTATTGTATCATTTACTGGTGACGAATAGAAAATTGATTTAATCAGCGTATTTATTAAGGCTTTAAAAATTGAAATGCAATTACTCTTAGTGGGCTGATTAACAAGTTACTTTTAAAAAATTGAATGATTGTAAATATCTCCCCTTTTTATGAAAAACTGAAAACTTATTGCCCATTTTATTATGAACTGAATTTAATTATTAAATAAAACCTGCTGGCCGGTATCCTCTGCCGTAGCAACTAATAGTTAAAAGAGGTACAATTTCCGGCTAATCAAAAAAAGCCAACTGACATCACAGGCTAATAAAAAACGTTGTGTAAGCCCTCTAAATAAAATAGGGCTGGAAATAAAAATGATAAGCAATATCAAACTTACCGATAACAACCTCTTACTGCATTGTTTATTACTCCAATACCACCATTCAGGTATTCTAATACTTTGGCTGCTAAAGGATATAAAAGGATACCGGCATATAGCAGCATGCAGATGCAAGAGAGGCCAGCGATAAAACAAAACATATTTTCCTTAAAGCTGTACCTGTTTTTTTTGTAGTGAATATTGATGTTAGTCATCGCAGAAGTTTTAAAATTTACTAATTGGAATAAAGGAAATCATCATTATTTCTTTATCACTTTTTTGCATTTGCTACAGACTGAATTGTGTCGTTATCTTAATTTTTTTGTAGCGATTTTTTCATAGATTCTTCCAACTCTGCCTCCGTCTTCATCAGCGTACCTTGCCCAAATACGATGTACCATTTGCCCAGTTGCTTTACATAGGTAGCAGACCTGATTACTTTCACATGTAAGTCGCCTTTGGATGATGAAAACACCACATTCAATATTGCATTGCTTATTGCAGTCTTGCCATCAAAAATCCTTAGTATTGCTGTTCCTTGTACTGGTGTTACCGATTTAAAT
>JANXSK010000044.1 GCA_025352695.1 Ferruginibacter sp.
TAAACTCTTGCTGTATTTATTAGATTGGTGTTTCTTACAGGCTTTACTGATTAATGAGGTGTCTATCAAAGTAAGTACTTGAGTGAATATCGGCTGTCCGAGATAAGTAGTAGTTTTGTCCATATCAACATTGTTTGTGTGATAACTACAAAGTTGATAAAGGGTGGCCATAAAACCTCCCTTATTTTAAATTATTTCGGACAATACTAGAAATTAATGTAAAGGGATTTTGCGGTGGCTTGCCAGAATTAATGAAAATAACTTTATATTCCTTATAAATTTTACCCTATGAAAAATGCATTTATTTCTATAAACGATTTGCAAATTGCTTACTATGTCCACAATCCTGACCAGGATAATACCATTTTTTTTATTCATGGCAATTCATCTTCTTCTGGTAATTGGCGCAAGCAGGTATTAAATAATGCCCTTGCCGGTTATAGGTTAATTACTATTGATCTTCCAAATCACGGAAATTCTGATGCAATAGAAGCCGATGGAGATTTTAGTTTACCCGCCATCGCAAAAACAATTGGAGCTGCTATTAAGCAACTCATCAATAATCACCCTTATATTATTTGCAGTATCTCTTTAGGTACCAATCTTGTGGCCGAAATGTTGGCCGAAGATTTTTTTCTCAGAGGATTGTTATTAGCCGGGCCGTGTATTATAGGCGAAGGCTGTGGCATGAACAAGATGTTATTAGAAGGCGCTGATGTTACAGCAGTTTTTTCGGAAAATTTACCAAAAAATACAGTTGAAAAATATGCTTTAACAATATCCAATTCAGGCGCCCAAAATGATCTGGAAGTTTTTCTTAAAGATTATTATGCGGTAAAGGGAAATTTTCGTTCTTCTTTGTATGATACCATTGCTTTAGGTAATTACAATGATGAAATAGCTATAATACAAAAATTGAATGTGCCCGTTTGTGTTATTTTTGGAAAAGAAGAAAGGGTGGTAAACTAAAGTTACCTGGATATAGCACCCATCAATATTTGGAACAACATAATTTACAAAATTAAAGGGGCCAGCCATTTTGTAAATATTGATGCTCCTAAACCTTTTAATGAATTATTGGTTAAATTTGCTAAATATATTTTTAAAAAAAATGCTGCCTGAATGCAAAGCTCAACAAAGCCGCAGCGTTTTGCGTATTTGACTTATTGTGCATGTTGCGCCTATGATTAATAACTGTGTGTTCGCTGATAAAAAGTTTATTTGCTATTTGCTTACTTGTTTGTCCATCCGACATCCACTTTAAAATTTCCTTTTCCCGCTTTGAAAAAGTTTTATCTTCTTCATGCAGGTAATAAGTATCCTTCTTAATAAGCTCAACAAGCCCTGTGACGGGATCAACCTTTTCTAACAAATGCACCACCGGATTTTCTGTTTTAAAATGATTCACGTTTGTTATTAAACCCATGCTTAGTAAGGGGTTTCTATCCTCGTCCGACTGAATAAAAGAATTGCGCTGTAATAAATTTACATACTGACCCTTGCCATTTTTTACGCGGTAATTAAAAGAGAATATATGGTCCTTGTGTTGGTCTGCGGGTATCTCTTTTAGTACCCTTAACCTGTCTGTAAAAATTTGGTTGTTAAACAGTCTGAAATCATCAGGATGATATCTGTCTAAAACAAAGTTTATTCCTCCATCTAACATTTTTTCTACAGAAAAATTCAATACTGCATAGCATTGGTTAGAAAAAAATGAATACCTGCCTGTTGTATAATCTAATAAATAAATTAAGGGTACACTATGGTTTAGTATCGTAAAAGCCTGATTTTGTAAACTGATAAATTTATCAATGCCATCAATTACCAATTGCTTTGAAGTAATTTTTTTTTCACTTAACTGTTCAAAATAATTAACCCATGTGGTGGCTTTTTTTGCTGCCATAAAGCGGTGTTTATTGGTTTGGGTAAAAACAATCGTAATTAAATATACAAAGAAATCAGAAAAATGACAAGTTCTTGCTATAGGATGTTATTTGTTTGCAATTTACTTTAGCCAGTGTTTAATCAATACAGGTAAAACCCTGAAAAAAATACAGGAAAAACACCAAAAAAATACAATGGAAACGCCCTTGTATTACTGATTGCAAAATTGCAGGTTTGTAGGTTTGTAGTAGCCCTTAAACTTATCCCATCTCTATAAAAAATATTCTAATCCGTTATGCAAAAGCCTACCCGGTAGTTAGTTTACTTAAACTTTTTTTTCTCATCAGAAAGTGATGGATTGTAAGGTTTTAATTTTTTAAACATTATATTAAAATTTTTTTTATGAAAAAAGCTTTCCTGTTAATAGTACTGCAAGTTGTATTAATTACGCTGTTTGCCCAAAACAATGTACCTGCCACCAGGCAATTGCCAGAACCCGTTAATCCCATGAAAGATATGCAGGATTACCAGGGATATACCATCAGGCTAATCCCCGCTTTACCTACCCCGCAAAGTATTAGTAGCTATGGCTTTGATATTTTAAAAGATGATAAACCGGTTGTACACCAGTTTCAAAACCCACTGCCCACTTCTCCTAAAGGAATACAGAAAAAAGATGATGCCTATAAAATTGCACAATGGATGATAAGGGAATATAAAAAAAACGGGCACTGGCAAAATATGGTGCCGCCTCATATAGTAAACGAATTAAAAATTACTTCCAATTAATTACCCTAAAATAACAATATGAAAAAGATTTTACTTGGCATCATCTGTGTTGTTACAGGCATTTTCTATATTCAGGCACAAACTTTATATGGCACTACTTTTCAGGGCGGAAGTAATGGCGGCGGCACAATCAATAAATTTAATGCCAACACTAATACTTTAACTGTAGCCAAATCACTGGATAGGGGCGAACAAAATCCTCGATATACAAATTTTATTCAGGCTTCAGACGGTAAACTATATGGTATGACGCAGGCAGGCGGAAGCGGCGGCTATGGTGCTATTTTCTCTCTTGACCCCGCCACTTCCTCCTACACCAAGTTGAAAGATTTTGATAATACCAATGGCGGCTATCCTTATGGCAGCCTCATGCAGGCTTCAGATGGCAAACTATATGGGATGACTTACCTGGGGGGCAGCAGCAGCGCAGGTGTTATTTTTTCTTTTGACCCCTCCACTTTCTCCTATTCAAAGTTGAAAGATTTTAATTATACTAATGGCGCTTATCCTTATATAGGCTCAGCATTTGTTGAGGTAGCCTCATGCCCACAAATAATGGTTACTGCCATAGCAGGCAACAGTGCACCAGGGGTTGTGTTGCCAAAGGTGATGAACTTTGCACTGGGCGGCGATGTAACTTTTGTTGGCCAAGGGCCGGGATCTAAGAAAGCAGGCGGCAGAACAAATATTTATTCTGCCATCAATACAACAGGGTTTAATGGATTGTGGTGGACCTTTACACCGATAGAAAATCCACGGCATAGTTCACAGACCAGCTCCACCGGGCAAATGGTTTTCAACAACTATGATGCATCAACAGGTATTATTACATTTACTTCCACAGCTAATATTACATGGACAGCAAACAGTGGTACAGAGAATATTGGCACAAAGTTAAGGATGCAACTGCAACCTTATACAGGCGCTCACAGCGGGTCCATCGGCAGCGGATGGATAACACCTGTAACCGCAGGCGGTATTTCCCTTGCAAGCCTGCCTTCAGGTTATCCATTGATAGATATTAAAGCCCTTGGAGCAACAGGCCAATACCAGGTTTGGTATATTATTGAAACATCCGGAGGAACTCCATTGGATGATTATTATGCAACCTATCCGCATACCAGTACGGTAGGTGGATCAACCATTACCTCTCAAACAGGTTCCTTCTTTTCATCAACTCCTTCTACCTGCAATGGTGGACCGGCGACAGTAACGGTAACGGCTACAGGCGGAACAGCACCTTATACAGGTACAGGAACTTTTTCTGCACCTATCGGTAGTAATTCCTATACCGTATCTGATGCCAATGGCTGCTCCGGTTCTACTTCTATCACTGTAGCTCCTCAAAACTGTATAGAATTAAATTGTATAACAGACAAGTTGGTAAATACAGCCACTAATTCCTGCAGCGCAGTTGTTGCCGGTTTAGATCCGATAATTACTCCTGCAGCTTCTGCTGTAAATTATGTGTTGACAGGTGTCACAACCGGCAATGGTACAGGCAGTGTTAGTGGCAAGACATTTAATTTAGGTGTTACCACTGTTACTTATACATCAGTGGATGAACCTGCTAAAACATGTTCTTTCAAAGTTACAGTTGAAGATAATGTAAAGCCAACGGTAGTTACACAAAATATCACTGTACAATTGGATGGCAATGGAGCAGCAATAATTATTCCGGCACAGATCAACAATGGCTCTAGCGACAATTGTTCTATTGCAAATTATAGCCTTGATAAAACAAGCTTCAGCTGTGCAAACGTAGGCCTGAATACAGTTAAACTTACTGTAACCGATGTAAATGGTAATTCAAAAACCGGTACGGCTACTGTAACCGTGCAAGATATCATCAAACCAATAGCCATTTGCAAAAGCATTGATGTATATCTGGGATTGAATGGAACAGTTTCCATTTTACCAACAGATGTTAACAATGGTTCCAACGATGCTTGTACTGTAAGCTTGAGCATTAATAAAAGTTCATTTAATACATCAAATATTGGTGCAAATAATGTAGTACTTACAGCAACGGACCCAAGCGGAAATAGTGCTTTCTGTACCGCAGTAGTGACTGTTAAAAAAAGACCCACAACATTGATGTATACAAGTGTTGGCTCCGTTCAATACTCCGATCAGCTGGTACTAACTGCAACGCTGATAGACCAGTTGACAAATACTGCTCTTGGCGGCAAAACGATCAGTTTCGCTATTGGCACGCAATCTACCACAGCAGTAGCCAATGCAAGTGGTGTGGCAACTACAACTCTTGTAATAACACAAAATCCAGCTCCTGCGTATTTCGTGGCAACTTCATTTGCTGGAGATGGTTCTTTTGTTGCCAGTAGCGATAATGATGCATTCGATATTACACAGGAAGACGCTTTAGTTGAATATACAGGAAATGAATTTGCAAGCACAGGAACAGCTACTGCTACTACAGCAACTATCCGCCTAAATGCAAAAATAACCGATGCTGCTGATTTATACCGCGGAGATATCAGGAATGCAACTGTCAACTTTATCATTACACCTTACGATTGTAATTCAATGGCGCCTGGCGCACCGATAACTTTGATAGGATCTGCTGTAACCTTAATGAATGCCCTTGATCATACTGTTGGAACATCCTATAAAGATTACACTTTTGATATAGGAAGTTGCAACGCTAAGATTTTTGATGTACAGGTTAAGGTAGGAAACTACTATCTAGGTGAAACAGTTGCAACTGTTTCGGTTGCCAAATCACTTAATGACTTTATAACCGGAGGTGGTCACCTTAACTTTGGCGCTGGTACCGCAAACACATCTTGTGGCACTTTGAAATCGGATGATGGTTCCAAGACCAATTTTGGATTCAATGTTAAGTACAATAAAACAGGCACTAATTTGCAGGGTAATGTAAATATAATCTTTAGAAGTGCTAGTAAGGTTTACCAAGCGAAAGGTACAGTTGGTGGTAGTAATGGAATATTGAGTGTGAACGTAAGCGACCCAGCCAACAAGATGGCAGTGTTAACTGCCAAAGCCAGCATAACCAATACTGCTACAGGTCTTGTTATACCTGATGGTATTGGCGCCAGCATGGAAATGAGAATTAGTGACAAAGGCGAACCTGGTGTTAACGATACCTATACCATCAAGATCTGGGGGGCCAGTGGGGCACTATTGTATGCAAGTAGCTACTCAGGTGCAGACATAAAAATCGATGGTGGCAATATCCAAGTAAGCAGTACCATTATTGGGTTACCTACAACAACTAGGTTGGTTTCATCACTTAATCCATCCAATACTGGTAATCCGGTAACATTTACAGCAACCGTTTCACGTGGTTCAAGTACGGCAATACCTTCAGGTATTGTAACCTTTAAGGATGGTACTACAACTTTGGGTACAAGAACAGTAGCATTGGTAGGTACGGCTTATAAAGCAACATTTACTACTTCTTCTTTAACTGCAGGGTCTCACCCCATAACAGCAGTTTACAGTGGTAATGCAAGCTTTAATTCAAGTACTTCTGCCATATTAACTCAAAAAGTAATTAGTGCTATAGCAAGAGCTAACACAAGTGTTATTGCAGCACCGAAAGCAGCATTAACCGTGGCTACAGCTCAGGCATTGATGCTCAAAGCATATCCAAACCCTACTACCAGTTACTTTAATTTAACAATAACCGGTAGTATCAATAACCCAGTTACAGTTAGGGTACTAGATGCAAGGGGCAAAGTTATTCAGTTGGTTCAAAAGATAGCATCACCTTCTACACTTCGTTTGGGAGATAACTGGACAAACGGTCTTTACATTATTGAAGTTATACAAGACCGTGAAATTAAAATGGTGAAAGTTGTTAAGGCCAACTAATGAAACAATATTTTAAAATAAAAAGAGGCTGTCTCAAAAGGGAAGCCTCTTTTTTATTTGACTGCCTAAAAATTGACGGCATAAAAAAACCGCCTGATTTATTTATGAGACGGCTTCTTTTCATGGACTAAATTAGGTTTATGGTTTATCAACGGCATCTGATCAATTGCGGTTTTAGTGTCTTTAATTGAGCAATAATATTTCTGAAAAAGGCATGTGTAAATTATGTAGTGAACCTTTAGGATATATAATGGAAATCTGTCCAACAATGATACAATGAATAAAAGGATTAGCAATTCATAAAAAATAATTTTCAGCTTCCCCTAATAAATATCTAAATTGTAAATGCATATTCCCAAATCTTAAAATAAATACCATGCCCGTTTACGAAATTAATATCAACAATAAACCATACACGGTTGATGTGGAAACAAATATGCCACTACTTTGGGTAATACGTGATTTCGTAGGATTAACTGGAACCAAGTTTGGCTGTGGCATAGCGCAATGTGGTGCTTGCACAGTACACCTGGAAGGCAATCCAATAAGATCCTGTAGTTTTCCGGTAGCTGCCGCAGCAGGAAAAAAAATTACTACCATTGAAGGTATTTCTCAAAATGTAGATCATGCCATTCAAAAAGCATGGATTGAGTTACAAGTACCGCAATGTGGTTATTGCCAATCAGGGCAAATTATGAGTGCAGTGGCATTGCTTAAAAGTAAGCCATCGCCAACAGATGCAGATATTGATGCTGCCATGCAAGGCAATCTCTGCCGATGCGGAACGTATCAACGCATCCGAAGTGCCATACACCGTGCAGCCGAATTAATAAAATAACTAACAATTTTTATAACCCTTCTGTAAAAGATGGGGGCTAAACTTTACAACTATCAGTCATGCAACAAACATCTTCTAATATTAACCGCCGTAGGTTTATAAAACTAACAGGCATTACCGGTGCCGGTTTAATTGTTGGTCTTTCAGTAAGTGGTAAAAATGGCATTGCTGCAATTGCCAACCTTAGTAATGCAGGCGAATTGTATGAATTAACACCGTACGTTATCATAGAAAAATCGGGTGCCATCACTATTTATAACGATAAGCCGGAAATTGGGCAAGGCACCTTTCAGTCTATTCCTTCACTGATAGCAGAAGAGTTAGAAGTGTTATTGAGCCAGGTAACTATTAAACAAACAGGTGGCGAAAAAAAGTTTGGCTCAATGCAGTTTGCGGGAGGCAGTATGTCGGTACGATCAAGTTACACTTCGCTGCGAAAAGTAGGGGCTAGTGCAAAGGAAATGTTGGTAAGAGCAGCCAGCCAGCAATGGAATGTGCCGCTGGAAGAATGTTATGCCGCAGAAGCAAAAGTTTTCCACAGGCCATCTGGAAAGTATCTTGGTTATGGAGATTTAGCAGAAGCGGCTGCTAAATTAGAAGTTTCTAAAGAACCGAAATTGAAAGATCCAAAAGATTTTAAATTGTTGGGAAAGAATGTGCAGCGTCCTGACATTCCATTAAAAAGCAGTGGCAAAGCGATTTTTGGTATTGATGTAAAAGTGCCGGGAATGGTATACGCTTCGGTTGCCTATTGCCCGGTCTTTGGCGCAAAATTATTGAGTTATGATGCGGAAACATCACAAAAAGTGAAGGGTGTAATTGGTGTAGAAAGATGCGAAAGAATTTTTGGTAAATATAAGTACGATGTGGTGGCTGTAATTGCTGATAATTATTGGGCAGCATACCAGGGCCGCAAGGTACTTACCATTAAATGGGATTATAAAGGCAAAGAAAATTTTAATTCAAAAACATTTGAACAGAGTTTGCGTGACCTTGCAAAAAAAGATGGTGTAGTAGCCCATAACCAGGGTGATTTTGATAAAACTTTTGTAGCTGCACCAACTAAAGTAGAAGCGTTTTACGAAACGCCTATCGTGTCACATTCTCCTATTGAACCGATGAACTGCGTAGCCAGTTGGTATGATACAAATAAACTGGAAATTTGGGTATCAACGCAGGTTCCCGGAGATATTATTGATTCGTTTGCCAAAGCATATAGCATACCTGAAGAAAATATAAAGGTAAATGTATTGTTTAATGGAGGTGGCTTTGGACGCAGGTTGTACAACGATTATATTCATGAAGCGGTGCAGCTAACAAAGAAAATCGGTAAGCCGGTTAAACTCATCTGGACGAGAGAAGATGATACTCAACAGGGACCTTTTCGTCCCATGACTTTCTCTGCAATGAAAGGCGCTTTATCTGCCGATGGCAAAGCAATTGCTTTTCAGCATAAAGTAATTGCTCCCTCACTGGATGCATCGGAAAAAGAAAATTACGATGTAACAAAACCTGATGCAAATATGACAGAGGGAATTAATGAGCAGAAGTATGAAATTGCCAACATGAAAAATCTGTATGTGTATGCAGATTCACACCTTCCATTTGCGGCATGGCGGGCAGTAACAAGTACTACATTGGCATTTGCTCACGAAAGTTTTATAGATGAAATGGCGGTAAAAGCAAAAAAAGATCCGATGGCTTTTAGGATGGAAATGCTCACCAAAGATTCTGATACTAAAAATGTGTTACAAAAGTTAAGGGAAGTTTCTGGCTGGGATAAACCTTTACCTGCAGATTGGGGCAGGGGTGTTGCGCAGTATGAATTTTTTGCAGGGCTTGGTGGGTATGTAATTGAAGTTTCAAAAAAGGGAACAGGCATAAAAATAGAAAAGGTATTTGCGGTAATTGATTTGGGTACAGTAGTAAATCCTGATACAGTAAAAGCACAGGTAGAAGGTGCCGCCACTATGGCTTTAACAGCTGCTATAAAGAGTGGCATCACCTTCGATAAAGGGCAAACTGTTCAAACCAATTTTCATAACAACCAGCTGGTACGTATTAACGAAATGCCAGTGGTTGAAGTACACATACTCGCCAATGGAGGCCCCAATATAAAGGGTGTTGGAGAACCTGGTTTACCACCTTTTGCGCCGGCTTTATGTAATGCTATTTTTGCAGCAACCGGAAAGCGCATACGCAGACTACCTTTTGATTTAAATAAGATATAGTGTGAGGGATGAATATCGAATAAAGAATAGTCAATCAATACGGTTTAGTTAATAATTTATTTCTGTACAAATAGTTGTTTTTCAATTAAGCATTGTTGTGTCACTCTCTTGTACATTTGCAACTATGAGGAACAATGAAACGAAGTGTATAAATTGAACAATTTTTTAAAGTATTATAGTATGTATAAAATATTAGTATCATCAGTAATTGTCGTATTAGTATTTATTTTTACCACTTCTTTTTTTCAAAAATATGATCTCCCGAAAAGTATTGAACGTGGCCAGGAATTATATACTTTGAATTGCATGAATTGTCACATGATGAATGGCAATGGCACACAAGATGTTTATCCCCCGTTAGATAAATCTGATTATTTGAAAAAACCAATCAAAACATTAATCAGTATTGTGTTGGAAGGGCAAAGTGATGAGGTTTTTGTAAATGGTATAAAATACAATGGAGAAATGCCTGCCCAAAATTATTTAACCGACGAACAAATTGCTGATGTACTCAATTATGTCCGCAATAGTTGGAGTAATAAAAATCCTATTGCTGTTATTCCTTCACACGTAAAGGCATTGCGAAAATAGTAGTAACTATTTTTATTTAATAAATTTTGTAATGAAAGAAATACAAGATATTATAAAGGCTTTTGATGAAGCACAATTAAAGCAACAGCAAACGGCTTTAGCTACAGTAGTACATGTAGAAGGTTCCAGCTACAGAAGGCCTGGAGCTAGAATGCTGGTAGGTGAAGATGGTCGTTTAACAGGTGCCATAAGCGGAGGTTGTTTGGAAGGCGATGCGCTGCGTAAAGCCTTGTTGGCCATGAAGCAGCAAAAACCAATGCTGGTAACCTACGATACCAGTGATGAAGATGATGCCAAACTAGGTATGGGCCTTGGTTGCAATGGAATCATACAGGTATTGATAGAGCCAATTGATAATTTTGAAAAAAACAATCCCATTCAACTATTAAAATTGATTGTAAGCCAACGTCAAAAAGCAGTATTGGTTACACTCTTCTCTCTACAAGATAAAAAGGGTATGCAACCGGGTACTTGTATGTTGCTAATAGCGGATAATATAATTGCCTCCGAAAAACTTCTGCTGAAAGATATTTTGCTCCAACACGCTAAAGAAGTGTTGGATAAGCAGCAATCTTCTTTTATAAATTATATAAATGATCAGCACCAATTAACTGCATTTATCGAGTTGCTACAACCTGCTATTTCTCTTGTAATAATTGGAGCAGGAAATGATGTATTGCCTTTGATGAAAATGGCTGATATACTTGGGTGGAAAACAACAGTTGTGGATGGCAGACCCAATTATGCCAACGCAGAACGCTTTGCTAGCGCCTGCCATGTACTGGTATCTAAATCAGAAAATGTGTTGAGTCAAATTGCTATTGATGCGCAAACAGTTTTTGTACTGATGACCCACAACTATAATTACGACATGGCAATGTTAGCGACTTTATTAAACAGTAATGTTGTGTATGTTGGTATGTTGGGGCCACGAAAAAAACGCCAACAAATGCTGGATGAATTGGCAGAGAAAGGAATATATTTTACGCAAGCGCAACTTTCAATATTGCATAGTCCTGTTGGGTTGGATATTGGAGCCGAAACGCCTGAGGAAATTGCTTTATCAATTGTTGCGGAAATTAAAGCAATACTATCTGGAAGAGAAACATTGTCGCTAAAAAATAATGTCGCAGTTATTCATTCCCGTTCTGCAGTACAAATAGAAGAAGTTAAAATACATACTCCACAATAAAATAATCATCTTATTCATTTATCTCATAACATCATCAATCATTGCGGCATTATACTGCTGGCTGCCGGAAGCTCAAAACGTTTGGGTAAGCCCAAGCAGTTGTTGAATTATCAGGGCGAAACCTTGTTACGCCGTATTGTACATGTTAGTGCAACTACAACTGCAAAACCGTTGGTAGTTGTTTTAGGTTCAAATGCGAATTTATTAATTACAGAAATTGAGGAGGCTAAAGTAAGTATAGTAATCAATAAGGAGTATAAAACAGGAATGGCCTCTTCTATCATTACAGGATTAAAATATTTGAAAGAAAAAAATCCTTTAACAGACGGCGTAATTATTTTAATGTGCGATCAGCCATTTGTCAGTACAGCCTTACTGAACAATTTGATGCTTACGCAACAGCAAACAGGTAAACCAATTGTTGCCAGCAGCTATGGCGATACAATGGGTACGCCTGCATTGTTTCATAAATGCATTTTCAAAAAATTATTATTGTTACAGGGTGATACCGGTGCCCGAAAAATTATTCAGCAACATCTAAGTAAAGTTGTAACAGTACCATTTGAAAAAGGTACTGTTGATATTGATACGCAGGAGGATTATGAAAAATTTATTGAAAATCGATAGTTTAAATAGTTAGACCCCGTAATTTAGCCACACCTTTTTACCATCATTTTTTTCTTATTCATCTAAAAAGAAGGCTTAGCGTTCCTTTGACATTAGTGAAAATATTTTTTTCGTTAAAGCTTATAAAGTTACTAATCCGGGTACGTTGTTTTCTTAAAAGTAGTTGGATTTTCTCCGGTAAATTTTTTAAATGTTTTATTAAAGTGAGAAAGATTTTCAAAACCACTTTTGTAACAGGCTTCGGTAACAGATTTTTTTTGTAGCAATAATTTCTTTGCCTGGTTAATACGGTATTGGTTAAGAAAGTCAGTAAAAGTAAGGTGGGTTGATTTTTTAAAATACCTGCAAAAGGCAGCAGTAGTTAAATTTGAAAATACAGCAACTTCATTTACATTAATTGAATGGTGGTAATGTGTTTCTACAAAGTGATAAATTTTATGAAGTCGCTGCTGTTCCTTTAATACTGAAATGTGGGTAATTGGTCTTGTTTTCAGGTCAATGGTTTCTTTACTTTCTGCAAGTAGTTGAAACACCTGTAACAGGGTAATGAGCTGATCGAAATTTGATAAAGCAGTAAGCTGTTTTAATTTTTCACCAGCAAGTATTTTAGTTGCTCCGTAAAAAGCCAGTCCTGTTTTTGCTCGTTCAAATAAATCATTGATTTGGGTAATTTCCGGCAATCCAAAAAAAGTAACTCCCAAAAAATGTTCTTTCATTTGTACCACTACTGTTTCTACAATTGTCTTAACGCCAAAATCGAAATTCAGGTGCGGTATATTGGGCCCTATTAAAGCCAGGTCGCTGCCTTCATATTTTGAAATGTGATCACCAATATGCCTTATCCCGCTTTTAGCTTCTACATAAACAATTTCATATTCTGGATGAAAATGCCAATAGAATAAATCATTCAGATTTGGGGTAAGCAGTATCTTAAATGAACTGTTTTCATCCGATTGTATGGCTTCTAATTTTACCTTCATTTGTTGAAATTTAAAACGGAGAAAATACCTTTATCTCGTTGAATATACTTTCTTTCTTCAAATTTTATAAAAAATATCAATACAGATCAAATACTGGCTATTATACATGTAGAAGTAGGGTGGTAAGATAACTATTTTTGATCTGTCATTTAATAAAGGCTTTGTATATAAATCAGAAAATAGTAAGCAGGAATGAAACAGATAACCAGCCTCTAATAAAGAAATTTTTTTTCTGCAACAATGCCATTTAATAAAACCAATGATATAAAATTCTATATTAAAATAACTGAAAATTGCTGCCGCATATAGTATCTGCAATGCGCTGCAACACGATTCGGTTTAACTTTAAACAATTAAAAATTGCTATATGGAACAAAAAACTATGACACCTGCTATGGCAACCACTAATGCACACAAAGATATACCAGGCAATCCCTCTACTGCAAAAAGTAGTACTACTAAACTCAACGATCGCAGCAATGGAAAACCTCTGCGTGTGCTGAGTGAATCCGACTGGCAATGCTGGATAACCAATGGTTACATTGTTATAAAAAATGCAGTACCTCATGAACAGGCAAAAGCAACTGCTGATTTTTTATGGGAGTTTGAAGAGAAAGATCCTGCTGATGCTGAAACATGGTATGCGCCACCACGTGCTGAAATGCAAATGAAAGAACTGACCAACACCGGAATGGTAGAAGTGTACAATAACCAACATCTTTGGAACAACCGGCAAATGCAAAAAGTGTATGCTGCATTTGCGGATATTTGGGGAACAGAAAAATTATGGGTTACCATAGATAGGGCCAACTTAAACTTTCCCATTCGCCCTGGTTTTGAGTACAAAGGTTTTATTCACTGGGATTATGATCCCGAAACAAAACCTGTGAATGTACAAGGGGTACTGGCGCTTGCTGACCAGGATGATGTTAATATGGGTGGTTTTCAATGCTTACCCGAATTGTTTCGCACCTATGATACATGGAAGCTTACACAACCGGAAGATCGTAACCGATTTAAACCAGACATTACAGGTTTTGAAACGGAAAAAGTAAAAATGGAAGCAGGAGATCTGCTAATATTTAACAGCCTTCAACCACATGGAATAAGGCCAAATATTAGCGAAAATAAAGTACGCATTGCGCAATATATTTCGATGATGCCGGCAGAGGAAGATAACGAGGAATTGCGTCAGTGGCGCATTACTTCCTGGAAAGACAGAGTTGCTCCCGAAGGTTATGCTTTTCCCGGTGATCCCCGTAAATGGGAACAAACAAATTATGATACTGCTGAATTAAATGAGCTTGGAAAAAAATTATTGGGATTGGAAAAATGGTAAGGCTGGAAGACGAAATTTTTTATGAACAGGAAAACAAAATTCGATTTAAATAATATTTATATTGTATGCTAAAACTTCAAAAAAAATAATGCGATGAATAAACAACCATATACCAAACTCAGCAATGGTATTGAAATGCCCTTGCTGGGTTTGGGCGTTTACAATATGCACGGCAATGAAGCCGAACAAGCTGTACTGGATTCACTTGAAATTGGTT
This sequence comes from Ferruginibacter sp., assembly GCA_025352695.1. Lineage (GTDB taxonomy): Bacteria > Bacteroidota > Bacteroidia > Chitinophagales > Chitinophagaceae > Ferruginibacter. Next base: position 14,547 of record JANXSK010000044.1, read on the forward strand.
ACCGTCTAATTGATACGGCATCGCTGTACAACAACGAAACGGAAATTGGAAATGCAGTAAAAAAAAGTTCTTTACCTCGGGATCAAATTTTTGTAACCACAAAAGTTGCCACTAACGATCAGGGTTATGAAAGTACGTTAAGGGCTTATGATGCCAGTCTAAAAAAGCTACAAATGGATTATGTTGATATGTACCTGGTGCACTGGCCTATTAAAGCCAAACGTAAAGATACCTGGCTGGCCCTGGAAAAATTGTATGCTGATAAAAGAGTAAAAGCTATTGGTGTTGCCAATTATTTAATTCCCTTTTTGGAGGAGTTAAAAACGTATGCATCGGTTATGCCAGTACTGAATCAAGTTGAATTTACACCCTGGCTTTTTCAAAAAGATTTATTAGATTATTGCGTTGAAAGAGATATTCAATTGCAATCATATTCTCCTATTACAAGAGGACAAAAATTTAATGATCCTCGGCTGGTAAAATTGTGTGATAAGTATGGCAAATCACCTGCACAAATTATTTTAAGATGGAACATAGAGCACGGCATTTCTACCATCCCTAAATCGGCTAACAAAATCAGGTTGCAGCAAAACTTTGATATGCTAAATTTTTCTTTAACAAAAGAAGACGTTGCTTTAATTGACAGCTTTGATGAGCAATTCAGAATATGCGATAATCCGATGGATTTACTTTAATTTTTTATTCATGTACAGCTAATACTGGGACATTACTATGATAAATTAATTTTTTGGTATGCTGTGTTTTAAACAACCTTTCAAAGAAATTATGGTACTTTGGCGCAATAATAATTAAGTCAATATTTTTATCTTTTACAAATACTTCGACTGATTCATGAAAATCATATAGCCTCATGAAATAAAATTCAGGATTAAATTCAGAAAGCAATTCCTCCATTTTATCTCTTTCTTTTTTAAAATCTTGAGTTACTGAAATGTAATGTTCACTATTGATATTTAATATATGCAGGGAAGGTTTAAAAAGATGTAACACTCTTTTTAAGGTAATTAATGTAGGCGTATCCTCTACAGATTTAAGTTCTGATGTAATTAAAGCATTCGAAATGCTTTTATAAACGGCATCTTCAGGAACAATTAATACCGGACACACTTCCTTTTCACTAAACTTAAGGGTATTGCTTCCTGAAAAACGTTGTTCCATTGATGTTTTGCCTGTAAGACCCATTACAATCATAAAAGCACCTTTTACATGGGCAAAAGCTGCAAGACTATCGATGAAATTATCACCGGATTCAAGTTCTGTTTCAATTGAATTTAAATAGCTGCTTAACTCTTGTTTCAAGCTATCTAAATAATTTTTAGCCATTATGGTATCTTCTCCATCCTGATAAAAATGATATAATATAATATTTACATCTATTTTGTCTTTATACATATTTGCTGCGTAGTGAGCAGCATTAAAAGAAGTCTGGGAAAAATCTAGGGGAACAATTACATTCAGCATTAATAAAAAATTTTATACAAAATAGATAAAAAAATAAATATTACAATTTTTATTTAACATTTTAAAACGCTATCGATTGAATATTGTTTTAGTAATTAGCACTAATTTAAAAATCAGGAGATTTTTTTAATGACATTAAGAGTCTACACTTCAATAACCAGTTTCAAGTACTTGTAGCTGGTCATACAAATCAAATAATATTCCAGTGTACTTTAACCGCAAATGGTAAATTCATTCAGTTGGAAAGCATCAATAGTTTTCATGTTATTAATCATAAATAGTTTAACCGTTCATTTTGGTTTGCATGGATAATTTTGTGGGGAATAATTTCAATAATTTATAAGTTGCAGGTGCAATTATATACATCGATAAATACCGTTAATGTTGATTAATGCACAAGTCGGGTAATACTATTTGGGTATAATTTTTTGGTAAAGAATATTTTAATAAAGAAAATAACTAAAGTTATTCAGGATTTTAAATGCCGCGTTGTTAATGACATGGCGAGTTTAAAATAAGCGTTGCCTATTTGTTTATTTCCTTTTAATAGGTTGAATGGATAATCTTAAAAAGCTACATAAAAAAAGGTCGGAATTTCTCTGACCTTTTTTTATTAAAAAATATTTTATTAATTATTCAATAACCAGCTTTTGGTAACTAAAATTTTTCCCATCATTAAATCTTACATAATACAATCCTGAAGCAAGGGTAGAAATATTTACACTTGCAGTATTTGTTCTGGTACGGATAGATAAAACCTGCTTACCGCTTGAATTAAAAATTGTTAATACACCAGGTTGTGTTAAACCTTGAATGCTTACAATATTTTTAGCCGGATTGGGTGATAATTTTAATGTTTGTTGCAATGAATTTTTCACAGAAACTATGTTGCTGTAAGAAAATTTGCCATCAATATCTACCATTTTCAACCTGTAAAAATAGTTATCTGAGTTGCCTCTGGTATTTTTATCAATATAAGTATAGTAATTTTTGCCTGCCGGTATAGTGGCAATTGTAGTGAAACTAGTGCCGTTATTGCTACGCTCCAATTGGTAATTTACAAGATTTAATTCTGCCGTTGTTTTCCAATTAATATTTACATTGTTGCCATCTGCATTTCCAATAAAAGATAGTAAAGTTACTGGCAACACGATGCCTTTAAAAATTGCGATATCATCAAAGTAAACATTTATTTCCGGTGTATTGGTAAAGAGCTGGGTTTGTAAACGGATACTTATTTTCCGGGTGCCTGTGGGCGCTTTTCTGGTGTTACTGTAAAAAATCCAGGAAGGGTCAAGAGCTAATGCATTTGATTGCCAGCTGCTAGTATAACTTGTGCCCAATATAACATTGGAGGCATCTAAATAATCTACAATAAACCGTCCCTGGTCTGTTTCTCCATTCGCAGGTGTTTGTATATAGCCGCTAAAAGTATATTGAATTTTACCTAAATCAATATTTGCAGCATCTGTTGCTACATTAATATCCTGTTTTAATTCAAATGGCCCTTGGTTAGCAACACTGCAACCAGAAAAAAAAGTAGTTCCTCCGGCCATCCCACTGGTATGGTCAAATGGATAAAGTGCAGGGTTGCCATCAGGAATCATCGTCCAGTTGCTGTAACTATTTGTAGGCGCAACGGCACATGTAGTAGCACCAGCAGTAACAATTATCCAACCTGTTCCTCTAGGTAAACTTTCTGCATCTGAATTGACTATTAAGTTTTGTGCCGAAACAGATAAGGTACCAATTACGCATAGCAAAGCGTGTAAGATTTTTAGCATGGTCCAATTTTTTTCAAATATAAATAAAAACAACGCAGTAGAAAAATACGACCTAGATAAAAATTGATTTTCTGCTTCTTTAGCTTATTAATTTTTTGCTTGGTTATTAACGGGTAGTTAAAATAAATTTTTTACTGATTTTTTTGAGTTTCCAAATTTTTCATTTCTTATTAATTTACAGTTAATGAATGCTTGTATTGTTATTTTATAATTTTACTGAGTATTTATAAAATTATTATTACCCAGATTTTATTTTACATAAATAGTTATTAGTTTTTATTCTTAAATTGGCTTTCAAAGTCAAAAAAATAAATCAAATGAAAAAAACGCATTGTATTGCGCTGCAGTCTATCTGCAGTAAAGTATGTTTACAATTTGTATGCTTGTTATTTGTTGTATCCGCTTCAAAAGCAAACAGTAATTCAATCAAAAATTTTGCTGATCCTGCTATTGAAGGAAGATGGGATTTAACCATTGATATGGAAGGAAAAGAAGTGCCTTCCTGGCTGGAAGTCAGTCATTCAGGATTACATACACTTGTTGGTCATTTTGTTGGTGCAGGTGGAAGTGCCCGTCCGATATCAAAGGTTAATTTTAAAGATGGTAAAATTAGCTTTACGCTGCCGCCACAATGGGAGCCGGAAGATAAAGACATTGTGGTAGAAGGCACTTTACAAGGTGGTAACTTAAGCGGTACGATAACCGGCAGTGACGGAAAAACACATAACTGGACCGGCACAAGAGCACCATCTTTAAAAAGACAAAAGCAACCTGTGTGGGGAAAACAAATAAAACTTTTTAGTGGTATTGACCTTAAAGGTTGGCACGCAATGGGAAAAAACCAATGGGTTGCCAAGGAAGGAATTTTACAAAGCCCACGTCCGGGATCTAATTTAGTAACAGATCAAACTTTTAACGACTTTAAACTCCATATTGAATTTCGTTATCCCAAAGAAAGTAACAGCGGGGTTTACCTGCGTGGAAGGTACGAAGTGCAGGTTGCTGATAATAAAGGATTAGAACCTTTAAAAGACTATTTTGGTGCAATTTATGGCTTTATAGCTCCCAATGAAATGGTGGCAAAAGATGCAGGACAATGGCAAACCTATGACATTACATTAGTGGGTAGGTTGGTTACTGTTGTTGCAAATGGCAAAACCATTATTTGTGAACAGGAAATACCTGGAATAACTGGAGGTGCTATCAATAGTAGAGAAGGTGAACCTGGTCCTATATTTTTACAGGGAGATCATGGAACAATTGAGTACCGTAATATTTTAATAACGCCAGGTAAATAGTTTATAAAAAAGTATTTTAATATGCCTTGATAAAGGTGTTGATTTTTTATTTTTCAATGGCCGGTTTAATTACCGGCCATTGATTTTTTATTTTGCGAAGCAATATCTGTAGCCAATCAAAAGGGTTTAAAATTAAAAGAATAAAATTTAATATTTATAATTGCTGTCGGGTATTGTAGAATATTTTAATGATGTTTTTATCACCCGGTTTGCTTTCCATTTCGTAATGTTTTCTTCTCTTTCCGTCAATGATTTCAAGTGCAGAAGTATTGGGAGGAATTGAGCCAAGATTATCAGCCATAAAAAGGATAGTGTTGGCACCAGGCTTTAATGTTACGGTAATGTATTTAGGCACCTTCTTTACCGGACACCCCTTCACAAGCCATTCGTTATTTATCTTGATTGAAATACTATCTCCATCATCAATTACTTCATCCCATATCGCAAAAGTTAGTTGCTGTGTGCCGGATATAATGCTACCTATCAGTTTTTCATCTTTTTGTAATAATTTTTCTTCACCTAATGTAGTATTTTCAACAAAGTAACTTTCTTTGGATTTGTCTGGATCGCAAACAAGTCTTACCGTTATAAATGTTGCGGCACTGTCCTTTCTGTTTGTAAAATCAAGGGTAAATTTTTTATTACCAAATTCAAGATTAAGCTTGCTTGTATTAGGCAATTCATCTCCAAAATTATCTGCAAATAAAGTTAAAATATTTAGCCCTGGACTAAGCAAAATATCAGATTCATATTTCTTTTTTTCGGTTTCAATTTTATCAAAAATTACCTGACCGTTTAATGTTATGGTTACAAGATCATGCTTTCTTTTTTTTATTCCTGAAAAATTAATAAGTCCATCCCTTGTTGGCAAATAAATGGTATCTCTTAAACCAAAATAAGTTGGTGATAAAGTTGCCTCTAGAATGCGATCGCTATTTTCATTGTGCCACGGTATACTGTTTATTTTTTTGAGGCTAATGTCTGCATCTTTTAAAAAATTATGTAGTCTAATTACAATTGCCGGCAGGGTATCTGCCATACCTGCAATACCAGGTTTTTTAGCGACAGGTTCTTTTGTCTGCATGCGAAGGATATTTAAAACAGGCATCCCTTTTAAATCTTTACTAAGATCAAAACTACCGCATAAAAACAACGACCTGTTATTTAAAGAGAATGGTTTTTCAAACCTGGGAAATTTATTTTTGCTGATGCCTAACTCACGGCTGTTTTTTCGTACCAGCAGAAATTCGTACTCAGCCACAAAGTTGTCACACTCCAGTTTTAGATGTGCTGGATAAAGTATATTTTTTTCTGAAGGGGCAATTTGTAATTCAAGTTTGATTGTTGATAAACCTGGTGGGGGTATATATTCCATCTGCCAGGTACCAGCAAAAGCATCGGTTTGTGCCACCATTTTTAAACAATAAAAATGGGAACAAAAAATGAATAAAAGAGTATTTCTAATCATCGATGTATTTTTGAATCAATGCGTTATTGTAAAAATTGTACAGGTTAAAATTACCTGCATAATTAATCTTTTTTATATATCCCAGTGTAAATTTTGTAATCACAATAAACCTATTACTGACTGCTTATTAATTAGCAGGTTTTTTTACATATTTTATAAGAATAATAATTTGGGTATCATTCACCTTACCTTCTATTTGTTCATGATTATCTTCTACTAAACAAATTTTATGCACCACAGTTCCAACCTTGGCACTAAAGCTAGCACTTTTTACATTCAGGGATTTAACTAGTACTACCGTGTCGCCATTATTTAGCACGGCATCAAAACAATCCAAATGTTTTATAATATCATCGGGGTTTTTATCATCCCCTGAAGCTTTGGCCAATTCCATCGTTTCATCATCGAGGTAAGCAATCTTTAACAGGTCTGTCACTCAGTCAAGCGCTTTCAATTTGTGCAGCATCCGCAAGGAAACATTTTTTACAGCAGCTTCTTCACTCCAGATACTTTCGTTTAAACAACGCAAGTGATTGACATTGGCTGTTTCAATATTTTTCATTTGCATATCGCAGGTTGGGCATATACAAAGATGAGTTTCTACTTTATTTCCGGGGCTTGAAGGTATTGCATATGAAATACTTGCTTCTACTAAGCCACATAATTCGAAATGTGCATTGCTTCTTTTTTGTAGTTCCTTTTCAAAACTCATGTAGATGTTATTTATTGAACTTGGCGAAGGTAATAAAATATATTGCCTTCAATATATTCATCCTTAAAAGCGTACAATACCAATGGTGCTGCTAGTTAAAGCAATGTTGTTAGGGTTTACAACATTTAAAAAATACAAAAAATTTATTCTGCTACCTTTCTTTTTAAAATTACCATGCCGCGGTATTCTTTTTTCATCAATTCAAATTCGGGAAGTGGTAATTGAAGATTTCCACAAATGGAATAGCCGATTGACTTATAAAAAGACATGGCATTTGTAGCGGAATCCATCGCTTTTAAAAATATAATTTCTTTTTGCAATTGTGTTGCCCTTAGCAAGGCAAGCTCCATCATTTTTTTGCCAAAGCCTTTTCCAATCGATGATTGGTGCAGGTAAATACGCTCAATTTCCAGCGCAGCTGTCATTTTATTATCAGGTAAGGTGGTGGTTAAAACCAACTTCATATATCCTGTTATATTTCCATCTTGCGCTAGCAGATAATATTCAATATTTGTATCTGCTAATTCTTTTTCTATTTTATCGGGTGCATAAGCATATGTTGTCATATACCATTCAGCACCACCAGCAAGCCAAAGATGTAAATAATGTTCCTTGTAAATTTCTCTGGCAGGTTTTATAATATTTTCTGCATCTTTCAGCGATGCCTTTTTGATAGTAATCACAATGGTCAAAAATAAAAGTTGAGCAATTATAACTTTTAAAATTAATTTTTTTCTTTGGGTATTCTTGCAACGCCCTTGAATTGAAAAATAACTTTATAGCTGCGGTTTATGTCAATACATTTTATAAAAAAATACTTTTATTTATATGTTGGGTTCAGCCTGTTATCAATTCAATATTAAATAACTAAATGAAAACAAACATAGTAGCTACTTATTTACCATAGTGATAAATTGTGTAAATGAAATTTTATTTTAATATATTTAAATAAGATCATCAGTTGCACGAAATGGTAAATTTTTAAAATAATAATTTTTGTCTTCAGCAGTTATTTTTCGCAAAATTCTGCAAGGATTTCCAACAGCAATTACATCGCAGGGAATATCTTTTGTTACAATACTTCCAGCTCCAATTACAGCATTGTCGCCAATTGTTATTCCCGGATTGATTACTACATTACCTCCAATCCAAACATTATTGCCAATTATTATCGGAAAAGCATATTCGTATTCGTTGTTTCTAGGTTCAAAATGCACTGGATGTCCCGCAGTATAAATACTTACATTGGGTGCAATTAAAACATTGTCTCCAATTGTAATTTTAGGGCAATCCAGCAGGATAAGGTTGTGATTAGAATAAAAATTTTCGCCGATAGAAATATTGTACCCATAATCACAACGGAAGGGAGGTTCTATAAAAAATTTATCACCTGTTACTCCCAATAATTTTTTTATTATTTGATTGCGTTCTGTTATAGCTGATGGACGTAAATTATTATAATCAAAAATCAACTCTTTGGCATACTGCCGTTCTGCTAATAATACTTTGCCAAAAGATTTATAAGGTTTCCCCGACAGCATTTTTTCTTTTTTACTATCTGTCATCAGCTGTTAAATTTATTTGTTACAAGTTAACAAATAAAAAATTTATTCAAAATCGTTTGCTGGTATAAATCTTATTCATGAAACAAGGTCGTATTTATTTGCAGAGGCGTTAGATAAAATTAATTTTGATAAATTTTTTACAATGGATGAAGTACACTGCGTTCGACTTACTTGATCTGGTAAACCTGTTTATTTTCCTTAATTTCAATGTGGCTACTTTTAAACAACAATAACAACATTCATATGCGAATTATTTACCTGCTTACAATTGTACTTTTTACAGTTTCGTCATCTACAGCACAAAATAAATTAACCGGTACTGCGGATATAATACTTTTTAACGGCAAAATTTGGAGTGGTAATGAGCATGTTGGTTTTATGGAAGCGGTGGCCATTCGCGGAAACATAATTTTACAAATGGGAAGATCTGTCGAAATAAAAAAGCGAGCAGGCAAACATACCAACTTGGTTGACTTAAAAGGTAAATTAGTAACAGCAGGCATCAATGATGCACACATTCATTTTTTGGAAGGATCACTTGGTTTAACCGGAATAGATTTGTATGAAAGTAAAACATTGGATGAAGCCCTTGCTGCAATAGAATCCTTTGTAAAAATGCATCCTGAAAAAAAATGGATTACCGGCATGGGATGGCAATACGGAATTTTTGAAGGCGGTATGCCAACAAAAGAAGCCTTGCAAAAATTGGATAGAATTGTTAGCGACCGACCTGTATACATTGATGCTTATGATGGGCATAGTATATGGGTAAATAGCAAGGCTATGGAAATGGCAGGTGTAAACAAGGATACCAAGTTTGAAGGTTTTGGAGCCATATTAAAGGATAGTAACGGAGCGCCAACAGGTGCCATAACAGAAGGTGCCAGATCGCTTGTTTCAAAAATTATCCCAGCCCCCACTACGCAGGAAAAATTAGCTGCATTAAAGGATGGAATGCAATATGCAGCGGCGCATGGCATTACCAGTATACAAAATGCAAGTGGTTCTGCAGAAGAATTTTCATTGTATCAAACCTTATTAAAAAACAAACAACTTACCCTGCGGTCAACTACTGCTTTTAGTGCTGGAAAGACAACAAGAGAGAAAGATATACAACAGTTTATACAACTAAAAAATAAAACAAATAGAAACCTACTGCTAAGGGCTGTTTGTATAAAGTTTATGCTGGATGGTGTGATAGAATCCCATACTGCGCCAATGTTAGCGCCTTACAGTGATGTAACACCGGATGCTAAAAATGCCAATAGCGATTTTGCAATACCGTTACCTACTTACCGTAGCTTGCTCAATCGTTTTGATAAAGAAGGTTTTCAGATTTATACACATGCTATTGGCGACAGATCGGTAAGGGAAGCATTGAATGCGTATGAAAATGCACAACGAATAAATGGTACAAAAGGCAAACGCCATCGTATTGAGCATATTGAACAAAGTTCTCCTGATGATATTCCCCGTTTTGCAAAATTGGGTGTGATGGCTTCTATGGAACCCATTCATGCGGACCCAGGTACGATTGCTGTTTGGCAAAAAGCTATGGGTGAAAAAAGATTGTCTCATTCATTTGTTTGGGCTTCTATGTTAAAAAATAAAGTGCACCTGGTTTTTAGCAGCGACTGGCCAGCATGCCTAACACCCGATCCTATGCGTGGCTTGCACAATGCCGTTAACCGACGCACCCCAGAAGGTTTTCCTGATGGAGGATGGGTGCCGGAGCAATGTATTTCAGTTAAAGCGGCATTGATTGCTTACACACAAGAAGGGGCTTATTCTTCTTTTGATGAAAAAATAAAGGGTAAGATTTTGCCCGGTTACCTCGCAGACATTATTGTTTTTTCACAAGATCTTTTTACCATACCATCTATGGATATTTTTAAAACAAAAGTGCTGATGACCATTTTTAATGGTAAGGTTATTTACCAGGATAAACAGTTAATAAATTAAATGAAGTCAACCAGAATAAAAAAACAAACCATGATTATTGGGTTACTACTACTTGCTACGGGTATAATAATTTTCTGCATATACATGCCGGGTAAAAGTGAGTTAATAAATAAAATGGATACGTATGTCTGGCATTTTCCTGATACCATTTCACTAAAATCAACTCCCGAGGCTAAATTGATAAGCTATGGCAGAGAACTGATTGTTAATACTGCAGTTTACCTAGGCCCAAGAGGAACAGTTAAACAGATTAGCAATGGTATGAATTGTGGCAATTGTCATTTGGAAGCAGGTACAAGGCTCAATGGAAATTGCTTTGCTATGGTGGCATCAACCTATCCAAAATTTCGCAATAGGAGCGGCAAATTAGAATCGATAGAATATCGTGTAAATGATTGTATGGAAAGAAGTTTGAATGGAAAAAAACTTGACGATCACAGCAAAGAAATGCAGGCAATTGTAGCCTATATAAAATGGCTCGGTACAGATGTACCAAAAAGTGTTTTGTTGCAAGGGATGGGCACTCCAGAAATTCCGGTATTGCAACGGGCTGCATCAATTGATATTGGCAAACATGTTTATTTTAATAATTGCAGCCGTTGTCACGGCACCAATGGGTTGGGTATATTAACACCCGATTCAACAAGCTATATATTTCCACCGCTTTGGGGTCCTCACAGTTACAATGTTAGTGCAGGAATTTTTATGCTTTCAAAAAATGCAGGATTTGTAAAATACAATATGCCCTATAGTTCCTCGCAGCAGGTTCCTGCACTTACAGATGCAGAAGCCTGGGACGTGGCGGCTTATATCAATTCACAAGAGCGGCCTGGAAAAATATTTAAAGAAGATTGGCCGAATATTACTACCAAACCATTTGATTATCCCTTTGGTCCTTATGCAGATAGTTTTTCTGCACAGCAGCATAAATATGGCCCCTATAAAATAATAAAAAAAGGCAAGCAAAATTAAAGATTCTGATTTCCTTTTTTTATTCAGTACAGCTACTGAACATACAAATAGGTTGCTGTATGTATTAAACTGTCTTGCCCATCGCAGGATCGCTTGTTGTATCCTCACCTGTTTCTACATGACCGGCATATCTTACTTCAAACAAATCATTGCCTTTTATTTTTACAGTAAAATCATACCAATACTGGCTTTTGCTGAGGTTTAAAATAATGTTGGTTGCATCCGCTGTGGCAGCCAATGTTTTTGTTTGAACAGGAGATTTATACGCATTATCTGTAATTTGAATAATCTGTTGCTGGCCACTATTATTTTTAATGCCCAATGTGATATTACCGGTAAGTCTCTTTGCATTCATTTTCGCCTGTTCATAACCGCAGGCAATGTCAATAGCAGGGTTATTACTGTTTCCCTTAAATTCTCTAAAAAATCCATTGGGCCCATATATGCACAGGTGATAATGATAGTTTTCAAAATCTGCCAATGGCCAACTATCTTTCACGGTATCGCCGGCAACAGTTGTGTACGCCCATGTTTCAACTGCTTCTTTGCGATAGTTGCCGGGTGCGTACACATTAAATGGTGAGCCGGAAGATTGCAGCCCAAAAAAATCATTGCCAGCTTTAAACTGTATTTCAAATAATTTTTTATCGTTGCTAAGCCGTCCATCTACATATAATTCGTAAGGCAATGCACAGGCCGAACGGGTACCATTTTCCTGACGAGGCATAAAGGTAAAAGCAGTAGGATCTTTTTTTATTTTTGCAATTTCTGCGCTGGATAGTTTTTTATAATTAGAAGGTAGTTCTTTAAATTTGGCTTTGTGGATACCTTCTACCACTTCATTTCTTTTTAATGATGCAGGCATAATTATCTTTTCGCCATTGAAAGGCCTGAAAGTACTAGTAAGATTTCCACATACCACCCTGCGCCACTGGCTGATATTGGTTTCTATAATTTTCTTTTTGTATTTAGTATTTAAAAAATGCTCCAGAAATTGTAATGAGGAAGTGTGATCAAATACCTGTGAGCAAACAAAACCTCCGCGGCTCCATGGCGAAGCAATCACTAGGGGTACCCGAAAACCAAGCCCGATAGGGCTTTCCCTTACATCCTCCTCTGCGGAAGACTGTTGTGTTTTTGTAACATATTCTAAGCTGCTATTTATACCCGCAGATGTTTTACCCTGTGCTGCTTTATGAAGGTGTGGTACAGTAAATGGTGGAACATGATCAAAGTAGCCATCATTTTCATCGTAGCCAAGAATGAAAATTGTTTTTTTCCACACTTCAGGATCTTGCGTAAGAATATCCATTACCTCACTAATATACCAGGCTCCGTACCAGGCTGCACCCGGATGATCCGAATAGTTTTCTGGCGCAACTAACCATGAAACAGTGGGTAGCTCCCCTTTTTTTACATCAGTTCTAAACTGGTGCAATACATCTCCTTTGGGCACCTTCACTTCCCTTTCTGTAGTGCCATCCTGGTATTTTAAAGAAGTCAGTTCGTGATAATGAGGATCATTTTTATTTGTGGTAAAAGCCTTATTGTGAATATGCTGTTCCTGTTCGGTTAACTGATTGTATTTTTCGAGGGTATAAATTTGTTGCTCTTGTAAGTTTCTTAAAAGATATTTTTTATAGTCCCCAATTTTCTTTCTTTGTGCTGTTGCTTTATCACCTGTTAAAGAAGGTAACTCGCCTTCCATTTTTTTTATTTTGGCTTTGGCTGCTATGGCTGCTTTAGGGAGATTGGCAATATAGCCTGCAGAAAGTTTTACATTATACTGAGCAAAAAACTCCAGTGGGTTATCAGTAAAATTTGCTAACCAGGCATCTTCTTCACCTTCCAAACCTACACCTACACTAATTTCATTCTGGTACACTTTCCAGGAGATATCATTTTCTTCCAGCCTTTCAGGAAATGTTGTCCAGTTAGCCCAGTTATCATAATCAGCATCACCATTCCATACTTTTGCCATTGCATCAGCCTGTTGTTTTTCTCGCAACGTTCCCGACCAAAAATAAAGCCTGTTAGGCGTAGTACCTGTAAGCGCCGAACAAAAATTCTGATCACAAATTGTAAATGCATCTGCCAGCGCATAATAAAAGGGAATGTCCTGACGGTTGTAGTAGCCCATTGTTAAAGGCATGGCACTATATTCCTCATGGCTCGAATGTTTTGCATCTAGCCATTTATTGTATTTGCCATCGTTTCGTGCATCTACCTGGTTACTCCAGGAATGGGGTAACGAACTCATCCAGGTAGCGTTGGTAGCTTTTATATCAAGATGAAAGGGAGGATAGGTTTCGCCTTCTTTGTTTGTTTGAAGCCATACAGGATTTTTATTGGGCAGTGTGATAGCTCTGGGATCATTAAATCCACGTACACCTTGCAGTGTACCAAAAGTATGATCGAAAGAACGGTTTTCCTGCATCAATATTACAATGTGTTCCGCATCCAGGTAAGTGCTGCCTGTGGCCGGATTAATCGCCATGGCTTTTTGTATTGACATAGGCAATACATTTAACATACCGGCTCCGCCTGCAAGCAACGTGGCACGCTTAAGAAATTCTCTTCTGTTGTCCATACATTTTTTAAAAGTAGTAAAAAATAAAAGTATGTTTTATCGGTTAACCATCACCCAATATTTAAAACTTAAAGACAAGTTAATATCAACGACTTGTTTTACAAGTATTTTCTTCACCACGGGTAAAATTACTACCTTATTTTTTTGATTTCTTACAGCCGTAACATTTTTTCATATATAAAAAAATACCCCTGATTGTCATTAAAAAATTATATAGGTAGAAACAATTATACTAATTTATTTTTGATTTTAACTTTCCTATGGTACAAGGGAATGGAACCTGTGTAAAGGGGTTGCCTACAAAATTTGCCATATTTATTTTTAATATTAAAATAGCTAGAGCATACCAGCCAGGAGGCTAGGACAAGTTTTATTTTATGAAGATATTTTTATTTTCTTTATTTTATAATAGCCATACCAATACGATTGAAAATATTTTAGTCTGTTTGTAGTGAATTAATTAGTTATAAAAGGCTACTCTTTTTATCATTACTCTTCTTAAAATATATATATTTACAAAATGCTTTCAGGTTGCAAAATATAACTATTGTATCTGGGCACACCAATATCCAAACATCCAAAAAGTGTGAAATATATACTTTTTATAAAAAAATATCGTGAAGAACTCGTTCATCATCCTGGCATTATTGCTATTTGCCGGATGTAAAAAAGATGCAGTTAAAATTTCTTCTGACTCCTCATTAACTGATCCCTTGTATACAAAATATAGCATTTCAGTAGGAGAACATTATTGTGATAAAACTACTATCAAAGCTTTTGCAGGTACGCATATCAACTTTAATGTAAAATTCGACAGCACTGCCATCTACAAAACAATAGATCCTATTAACCAATATGACATCAATAAATTGTATGGGTTTTCTGAAGGTATCGATAATCATCTTAACAGCGCAAGGATTGGTTGGAGCTGGAACAAGAATGCCCTTCGGTTATATGCCTATGTATACGCTGACGGTATAAGAAATTTTAAAGAGATTTCAACTGTTGCAATCGGAGCCGTAATTTGCATTACTATCAGCATTTCTGAAAAGGAATATATTTTTTCTGTAGGTGGAAAAAAACTTTCATTACCCCGGGCATTAGATGAAACAACGGTATCAGGCTACTGGCAATATCCCTATTTTGGCGGAGATGAAACGGCGCCGCACAACACGTATATTTATATTCTTGACACACAAAATTAAAGCTGTCTAAAAAATGGAAATGTAATTGTGAAAAATGATTTTCTTCCTTTTTTAGGCTTTACCTTCTCTCTTAAATCGTACACATACATTTCATCGAATTAGCCTAATTTCAATGGTATAAATTATTAACAGATGAAATTTCTACAATGGCAATTTTCCCCTTTTTTTAAGGTACTTATTTGCATCTTCATTGCAAGCAATTTTTTTCCTTTTTATAGTTTGGAAATATCAGCACAATTAAATCCGCAGGCTTTGTATAAAGTGTTAACGCTATCAGGCGAAAAGCAAGGCGCAAGAGATTTACCACAAGACCATGGAGCAATAGGCATTTATCAAAAACTTTTAAAGCTTACCACTACAGCAAGTGCGTTGCATACACAGGCACATCCTGATGATGAGGCGGCTGACTTATTAACTTTTTTAAGCCGGGGCACTGGTGTCCGTACAGCTTTATTATCATTAAACAGGGGAGAAAGTGGCGGTAATGTTTTGGGAGAAGAGTCTTTTGATAATTTAGGTTTGTTGCGCACAGAAGAATTTTTACTAGCAGCCAGTTATTATGGATTAGACGATTTGTATTTTACCAAACTTATTGATTATGGATTTTCCAAACGGGTCGAAGAAGCCTATGATAAGTGGGGTAAGCAACATGTATTAAACGAAATGGTGAGGGTTATCCGCATAAACAGGCCGTTGGTAATTATTTCACGTTTTTATGGAACACAACGAGACGGACATGGCAATCACCAGGCTGCAGGTGAAATGAGTCAGCAGGCGTTCTTGCTGGCGGGCGACCCAACTGCTTTTCCTGAGCAAATTACTAAAGAAGGATTAAGGCCATGGAAGGCGCTTAAATTTTATCGGGGAGGTATTACCGAAGAGGAGCATTGGAATATGCAATTGAATACAGGAGTGTATAGCCCCTGGATAGGACAATCGTACAAAAATTTTTCAATGCTTGGTTACAGCTTTCACCGGTCGCAGTTTGGTGGCCAGGTGAATGAGATAAATGGAGCTTCCTTACAATATTATGAACATCTGGAAGGCGACAAAAAAAATGATCAAAAAGAAAATAGTTTTTTTGAAGGGATAGATACTTCTATCACCGGAATTTTTAAAATTACGGGAGAAAAAATCCCAATCGGCGTTATGCCATTACTTACAGGTGTCGCCAAAGAAATTGAGCATACTATTTCCGTATTTCAGCTTAATAATCCTGCGGCTATTATTCCGTTTCTTACCAATGGGCTAACTAAAGTGCGTTCCATACTTAAGTTACTAACCAATCAGCCGGAAGCGCTGTTTCTATTACAAGTTAAAGAGCAGCAGTTTATGCATGCCATCAATGCAGTATTAAATGTTCGCCTGCAAGCCATAGCAGTACCAAGCACTACCAATGCAATTAGAAACTTTTATGAACCGCTACCAACGATGGAATTTGCTGTTGCAGGTAAACTTTTTAAAGTAGAAACAGCATTTGTAAATAATAGTCCTGTTTCTATTGAACCAAAAAATATTCACTTGATTGCGCCAGCCAACTGGATAATAGAATCCAATCGGCAAAATCTAACATCCTTGCAATCCAATAAGAAAATTGAGCAGGTTTACAGCGTAATTGTTCCCGAAAATGGGGATTATTCGCAGCCCTATTTTTTCAGGAATTCATTGGAGGAAAATCAGTACCAGTTTAAAGATAAGCAGTATGAAAATTTACCCTGGGGTGCACCTGCAATGAAAATTTCGACTACCTACTCCATCAATAATGAGCTGGTGGAAATACAATCGCCGGTGCTGGTTAGGCAGCCTAATTTGCCTTATGGCTACGATATGTATTCACTAAAAGTTGCACCAGCCATTGCTGTAAATATGCAATTGCGACGGAGCGTAATTCCTGTAAATAATAAAACGAAAAGTTTTGTTGCCCAAGTGGAATTGATAAACAATTTCGACAGCACTATCAAAGGTAATCTTACAATGAAAGTTCCTGATGGGTGGAAAGTGGAGCCACAAAAAATACCTTTTGCATTTAGCAGGGCCGGAGAGAAAAGTAACTTCACCTTAAAAATTTTAATACCTGCCATAACAAAAAAAAGCTACATGATTCATGCTATCGCAACTGCTAACAATATAGTGTACACGCAGGGATACGATTTGATCAGCCACCGGGATCTTGATCAAACTATTTTGTATCATCCAGCCGTTTGCACTATAAAAGGTATTAACGTAAATGTACCTGCTGGTATCCGGATTGGGTATGTGATGGGTGTTGGAGATGAAGTGCCACATGGCCTTGAACAATTGGGTGCGACAGTAAAATTGCTGACTCCAAATGATCTTGCATTTGCAAGGTTAGCTCAATACGATGTAATAATGATCGGCACAAGAGCGTATGCAGTGCGGCAGGATTTAAATACCTATAACCAGCGGTTACTGAATTATGCAAAAGCTGGGGGTCATTTATTGGTGCTGTTTCAAACGCCTGAATTTATTCCTAATCTGATGGCTCCTTTTCCTGCTGAATTGCCTGATAATTCGGAAGAAGTTTCCGAGGAAGATGCGCCCATTAACTTACTAGACGTTCATCACCGGGTGTTAAATTATCCAAATAAAATTACAGTAGCTGATTTTGGGAATTGGGTAGAGCAACGGGGATCTAAATTTTTTTCAACATGGGATACGGCTTATGTCCCCATTATTTCAAGTTATGATAAAGGGCAGGCTCCACAAAGCGGCGGATGGCTGATGGCTAAATACGGTAAAGGAAATTATACATACTGCGCTTACTCATTTCACCGACAACTGCCTGCAGGGGTTGAAGGCGCTTATCGCATCATGGCAAATTTAATTTCTTATGGGAAAAAATAGGCTAAATCATTTATCGTAAGCTGCCTTTACCGGAATATAAACCCTTGAACTTTTAATTATAAAATCACCTCATTTTATTGCCCTATAAATTTTAAAAAAACGTTGTTATTAACTTATTATATAAGAAATCAATAACAGCAAATCTTCGTTATATTTACAATATATAAGCTTACATCCGTTTTTTAAAACAAAATTTTAAAAATTACCATTATGAAATATTCAATGTTACTAATAATAATTGTAGCTGTTATAGTGTTCTCTTGTAACAATGAATCAAAAAAATCTACTGAAGAAGCTACCATGGCGGATACAACTAAATCTATAGAAAACAAGATAATGATTCCTCAATCTACCTGTTACATGTCTGTAACTGGTAAAGACACTTTTAATTTAAAATTAGAAAAATTTCCCAACGTAGTTACAGGTACCCTTTCGTATAATTTTTATGAAAAGGATGATAACAATGGTACGATTGATGGATTGTTAAACGGCGATACACTAACAGCAAACTATACGTTTAAATCTGAAGGTAAATCATCCATTAGGCAAGTGGCTTTTTTAATAACAGATAGCAGCGTAATTGAAGGGTTTGCACCAATGGAAAAAAAAGAGGATAAAATGATGTTTAAAGAATTGAAAGAAATCAATTTTAAAAGTGGAACTAAATTTATTAAAATACAATGCCCTATACAATAATTACTTATCATCAAAATTATCGTAATACGGAATAATTTTAAATCTTACTGCTAATAGCATGCACCTATTTTTATCAAAACATATTTATGAAGTGTAATCGTTCAGGGAACAAATTGTTTGTAATAGCCTTCGTATTAATAATCTTTCCAACCCTTTGCATAAACGCACAGGATACTACAAAGGGAGGATTTTTACAAAATAGTAAAACAATGAATCAACGATGGGAATTGGGTGCTGTTAATCACAAGGGCCTATTTCTGATTACATCTTATCGGCCGGTATATGTAACAGCCGGCAGATTGTCTAACGATCCTAATGAACAACCAACGAGTGAAAATCTTTTTTATTCTCTCCCGTTTAAAGTGCCATATAACAATTACGAAGCTAAATTTCAATTAAGTTTTAAAACCAAAGTAGCTACAAATTTATTCTGGGGTGCCGGAGATGTATGGGTAGCTTATGCGCAAAAAGCGCATTGGTAATTGTACAATGAAAAATTGTCACGGCGTTTCAGAGAATTAAATTATGAGCGGGAAGTAATATTGAATTTTGCCACCAACTATAAGTTATTTGGGCTTAGAGGACGGATGTTGAGTATTGTATTTAATCACCAGTCAAATGGTAAAGTATTGTCGCTATCAAGGAGCTGGAATCGGGTGATACTGCAGACTGGTTTCGAAAGCAAGAACTGGCAAGTTTTCCTTCGGCCATGGTTAAGGT
Organism: Ferruginibacter sp.; assembly: GCA_025352695.1. GTDB lineage: Bacteria > Bacteroidota > Bacteroidia > Chitinophagales > Chitinophagaceae > Ferruginibacter. The sequence continues at coordinate 33,866 of JANXSK010000044.1, forward strand.
TGAAAGATGCAGATGATGAAAATCCTGCAATTGAAGATTATACAGGCCGTGCGGAAGCGGTGGTAATTTATAATCCGGGCAAACATCAACTCTCTGTGGTTATAACTCATTCATTAAGGGTTAAAAATGGGGGTAGAGGAAGTATTCAATTAAGCTGGGTATTTCCTGTAATCAAGAATTTTAGAGGTCAGTTTCAGGTATCGGATGGATATGGTGAAACCTTAATGGATTACAATCATCGTCAAACTACATTTGGTTTAAGTGTATCATTGGTTGAATGGTAATCTTTAGCTACTTTCTCCAAACATTTTAAAATTCTACTTGTTTATTTCTCTCTGATCTTTTGAATCCACCGAAAAGTTACTCAATTTTTAAATAACAATTTTAATAACAGATTTATGAAAACAGTACTCATCTATTTTATTTTTTTTATACTATCGTTATCTTTTTTAAATGCTCAACAATTAAAGCCTGGCTTTGACAAAGAAGAGTATCGTCAACTGATGTTGATATCAGCAAGAACGACTGCAAATGAGAATTATGCAAAGGATTTTGAACTTCCAAAAGAATATCTAATGATTTATCGGTCTTCTACCATGGGGTTAGATAATTTATGGGATCTGTGGACTGCTAATAATAATACAGCAGTAATCAGCATACGAGGAACCACAGAAAAAGCGGAAAGCTGGCTGGCCAATTTTTATGCGGCGATGGTACCGGCAAAAGGTAAAATAAGAATAAACGAAAAGGAAGAATTTAGTTATCAACTTGCAGCCAACCCTAAAGCAGCAGTGCATGTAGGATGGTTGTTAAGTACTGCTTATTTATCCAAAGATATGTTGCCGAAAATAAAGGAATTGTACAGTAAGGGCACAAAAGAATTTATAATAATAGGTCATAGCCAGGGAGGTGCTATTTCTTTTTTATTAACTTCTTATTTAAACAATCTGCAAAAAATGAATGAGCTGCCTGCAGATATTCGTTTTAAAACTTATTGCAGCGCAGCACCTAAGCCAGGTAACCTTTACTATGCGTATAGTATGAAGCAATGACTCAGGGCGGCTGGGGTTTTAATGTGGTAAACGCTGCCGACTGGGTTCCCGAAGTGCCATTTTCCATTCAAACAATGGATGATTTTAATTCACCTAATCCGTTTGAAGGAGCAAAAGATATGATTAACAAACAAGGCGTTATTAATAGGATAGCTTTGAAGTATGCCTATAACCAGTTAGATAAACCAACAAGGAAAGCACAACGTAATTTTCAAAAATACCTGGGCGGTATGACTTCTAAAATGGTAAGTAAAAATATACCTGGTTTTACCCCACCTAATTATTATAACAGCAACCATTATGTAAGAACAGGCACAACGATTGTTTTGTTACCCGACGAAGAATACTATAAAAAATTCAGCAGCGATACTGCAGGTATTTTTGTGCATCATCTACATATACCATATCTTTTTTTATTGAATAAACTACCTGCAACAATCGATAACAGCGCTAAAGTGGCCGGTGTTATGTACACACCAAGCAAGATTGATTTGGACGCAGCAAAAGCAAGAACAAAGCCATTGGTTGCCAAGCGCATGTTTTTGCATGCAGCATTTGGGTTTCAGTTCCCAAATTTTGACAACTTGAATCAGCAACTTGCTTCAGCTGGATTTATGAAATTTAATAAGACTTATTTTTCCAGAGGCGCAGGATTATTTACTGTGTTTCCTCAAATAAGGCTTGCTACTTTACTTAATTATCAAACCTACACAGCAACAAAAAATGAAGGCAATGCCGAAAATTCTTTACGAGGTACAACTGTTGGGACTTCTTTAGGATATTCTTTACTAAGGTCATCTACCACCTTTATTATACCTTTTGCTAGTATTAGCTACTCTTGGTTTGGCGCAACAATTTCAAAAAGTACCGTTGGGACTGAAAATTTTGATAGCTATTTAAACAGCACAGCCAACCAGCAGCACATCAATTACAATAGCTTCGCAAGTAATATTGGGTTACATGTTTCTTTTATGCCCTTTTTAAATAGTAAGATTGGAAAAAATACTGTTATGGGTTTTAAAGCAGGTTACATTTCGCCCATTGGGAATACTACCTGGAAAACAAATAATGCAAAATTAGATAATGGCCCTAAAACAAATACACAGGGATTGTATGCAAATTTTATAATAGGAACAGCACTTTGATGGAAGGGATATAGTGCGCTGGAGGCTTTTCTTTTATCGGTTTTTGACTGTTAGGTATTTTTAAAGATTGAACTGAAGCAAGGTCATAAAGTTAATTTTAAATTCTTAATTTGATGGCCTTGCTCACGGTATAAAAGACTTACCATTGCATCCAAAAAACGCTTAAAACTGGAGTAGCAACTTTTAGACATTGTGCAAAAGCGATGCGCCAGATGAGTAATTTAGAATAAATTTGGCGCACATAAAATAAAATGTATTGTTATATAATTTATACTTTAATAGAGTCTTTAAAAGCGGTCCTATAAAAGTGGATGATCCTCCGCTGGGTAGAAACTTATAACAATGCTTAATTTAAAAACTACGGTAAAAAACTCAAAATAATACAGCACTAAATCCTCAACACTTCCTTTAATTTAGTATAGCCAGCCTAACTTAAAGGCAGGCGTGCATCAGTGCTAAGTAATACAATATGGCTCTCTTTTTCGTGCTGTTCATTATGGGTAATAAGTGCAGGGTTAATGAGGTAAGTGCGATGGATGCGGATTAAATTCTGCGGCGGTAAACTGTCTTCAAAATACTGCATTGTTTTCTTTTTTTTAAAAACTGCCAATTTGTTTTGGCTGGCCTCAGGATAAAAAGTACTCCAATGCTTATGATATTGAGCGGCCAGAAAAAGAGCTCAAGTGCTAAATGGGGAATACACTCGTTTACTAAAAAAAACTTCCCACAGCGATTAGTATAAACCACGAATTATTTTAAAAATTGTGTTTAAAGCCGGAATAAATACCAACAAGTATCAAAATCATGGGCTAGGAAAATAACCTGACTGGTAAAAAAAATCCATATTTCGCAATAATAAAAATGCACCTACTCCTACCAATATTAATCTACCTGCAATCCTGCTATCTTCGTTGTTCATAAAATTTTTGTTCTATTCCATAGTGGTTAATTTTTATAACACAAATGTATAAGTATGCAAGTAGGCGTAAAAACGGATTTAGGTATTTGTAGGATGATTGGCAGTTAAAATTATTGTATTAATAAATCTCAGTTAGTGAATAGGTAAGATATTAAAATTGTGAGTAAAAAATTCCACAAACTATTTATGAAAATAAATATTATTAAGAGCTAAAATTTTGGCACATATTTTATCTTGTTTATTACATTAGAAAAAATTAGTAATAAATCCATATTTTAAACACCTTTTTTAGCAAATTATGATAAACAATATTAAAAGGGTATCCTATTCTCAAAAGTTGAGTTACCAGCTTTTAATGATCTTACTTATTGGAATTTTTATTTATCTTGGTCAGGGGGTGTTGGTACCTATATATTTTTCTATCCTTTTATCAATCTTGCTACTACCCATTACAAACTTTTTAGAAAAATGTTATTTCCCATCAACACTGGCTAATTTTATTGCGGTAATTTTTGCGCTTGCTTTAATTGCAGGAATAATATATTTTCTTTCATCTCAGATGGCTGTCTTTTTAAAAGATGTCACTTCTATACGGGAGCATTTAACTGAACATATTGCTACTTTGCAAAACTGGGTACAGCAAAAGCTTCATATCAGCACAGCACAACAAAAGGTTATTTTTGATAATGCCAGTGAAGGGGTTAAGCATTCAGGTGGGCAATACATAGGTCAAACTTTTCTTACAGTATCAGAAACTGTTGTTCTTGTTATTTTAGTCGCAATTTATTCTTTTTTGATATTGTGCTACCGGCATTTAATAAAAAGATTTTTATTTGCAGTTTTTAGTAGCCAGCATAAAGAAAGTATTCAACAGGTAGTGGTTGAATCAAAACAAATTATTCAGAAATATATGACGGGGTTATTAATTGAAATGGCAATAGTAGCTATTTGTAATTCTATTCTCTTATTTGTAATAGGCGTTAAGTATGCAATTTTTTTGGGTGTATTTGCAGCCATACTTAATATTATTCCCTACATAGGTTTATTTACAGGATTAATTTTTACAATATTGGTAACATTGGGTAATTCATCCACTATGAATAATATTATTTGGATAATTATAGGAATGGAGACTATTCATTTTTTAGATGCAAATTTTTTGATGACCAAAATAGTTGGATCAAAGGTTAAAATAAATGCCCTGATGACCATTGTGGGTGTTGTAATAGGCGGTACATTGATTGGCCTGCCAGGAGTTTTTTTGGCGTTGCCAACCATTGCCATTATAAATGTAATATTTGCACAAATAGATACGCTTAAACCATGGTCTATTTTACTAAGTGATGACCGGGAAAATATCCCTCAAAAAAGAATTTTAAAACACCTACAAAAAATAATGAGTGAAAAAAAATAGCGAATGGCACTTTATATACTAATTAAACATAGTTGTAAATTTTAATTTACTTGCAACGTTTACCTTCCATCATTTTTAAATAAAAACGCTGCAAAATTTATGCAATAGACTTTAATATTTCCAGTATTGGGGTATCTACTTTTCCAAATAAAGAAACGCCGGCGGCACCATTTTTCATGGCGAGTTCTATGCCAGTTTTTATGTCTTCCTTACTTTTAAAATCGGATAAATAAAGGCCCGCATACAAGGGGAATTTGCCAGCAATTCCTTTCACGCCTTCGGCTACGGCATCACCAATCCAGCCTACACCTTCTTTGTAAAATCCATGATAAATCATTGGGCAAACAGCATCAATATTCCAGTTGGTCCAGTCTTGCCTAACATTTCTTTTTGCTACTTCTGGCGTGGGAAAAACTGCTGCCGTGATGGGTTTTTTAAATTCATGTGCTACTGCAGACAAACGATTTACCAACCTTGTAATATTATTGTATCGGAACCTGCGCCACGATAAATTTTGATCGGGATAAATTACAGATAATGGATCAGTTCCATTTTGTAATCTAAAGTTCTCTCTGCAAACATCGCAATAGCAGTAATCATATTCCGGCAATTCTTTGGTTTGCTCAATGCCATAGTTATCCCATAAATTTAGTGGCAAAATAACATCGCAATATCTAACATAATCCAGGTGAATACCATCAACATATTCTTTACTCAGTATGTTTTTTACCTGTGTTTCAAGGTACTGGTATACTTCTTCTCTGGAGGGACAAAGCCAGCGGTAATAATCAACATAAGGAGGTTTGTCTGCACAGGATTCGCCCTTTCTGTTTACGGCATACCATTCTGGATGAGCTGCCAGCAAACCCTTTTCGCCCCGGTTCATGGTCCACATCCACCGGTGAGCAGCTATTTTATTTTTCTTTGCCAGGCGAAAATGTTTTTCACTATCAGCTTCAAAAAAAATACCCCTAATGCCAGCCTCATGGTAAGATGCATACAAAGCATCCACGTCAGTATCCATATCAGTTGGGTTGGGATTAATCCATACCCAATGCTTCCATTTTTTTTTATTCTTTTTTAAAAAATCATTCTTGCTGGCAGATGCACCAAGAGGTAATTGTGTACCAGCCAAACCCGCTATTAGTACTGATTTTAAAAACTGTCTTTTGCTGATCATGGATTTACTGTTTTATTGATTTTACCTTCCTGATCAATCTGCCATTTTTCATTGCCAGGTATTGATTGTATGATTGCCGTAAACTGAAGGGGTGTTGCCTGCAGAACGATACGGCAATTTAAGTCACTATCGCCAATTATTGCAGGAAAATTTAACTGCGAAAGTTCGGTAGCATATTGCTTCTTTTGTTGCCTGTATTGCTGTTGTTTGTAAAATAGCAACCATAAATATTTTTTATATTTTTCTGCTGCCGGAAGAGGAATATTTATTTTTGCAGTACCAGCTTTTTGTGTGCTGAACTGCAGGTAGCCCCAACGTTCTGGCAGGTGCATATTTACCACACCTTGTGGCGACCAAACCCAGTTATGTTCCGGCAAAGGGCGGTGGTGGATGGTATCTGTTTTTTTAGTATGATTACCATTTATTATTTCTGTATCATATGCAACTCTTGAAAAATTCATGCGCCACACAGTGCCATCTGTTGGCACCTGTACTTTATTGCCCATGCTGATTGAACGCAAAGGAATGGCCATTTCAACAACCCATTCTTTATCAGTATCCATTGCACAGTTAAGGGTGCCTTTAATAGATACGGCCGATTTTAAATGCTGTACATCCCAGTTTAATAAGGCTACACCGCCGCTGCGATAGGGTTTGTTTAAAAAAAGATCAAAAATAGTATTGAGTGCATTTATTTCTATTTCAAAATAATTGTGGGTATCACCAATTGGGTCTATAAAAATTTCAAAATCATTATCGTAAAAAATAATTGCGTCGTGTTGTTTAAGGGTGGCCCAGATAGCAGGTTCTTCCAACGCTGCTGCTATGTAAACATATTGTGAATCCCACAATAATTTAAAACGAGTTTTTAATGGAGGTGCAGGGTATTTGCTCCCTTTTATATCAATAAAATAATCTGACCATTCCGCCTTCTCCCACGAAGATTCTTTTAAGTTGCCATCAATGCGTATTTTTCCGGTTGTTTGGTATGCCGTGTATTGGCTGGGAGTAGTAAATAATTGTTCATAGCCAGCAAAAAGCTCTTGCGCATTAACAGTAGGCACAAACAAAAATACGGCTATAATAAAAAAAAATAATCGATGCAAAATGAGGCGAGGTTTAGGCTGAAAATGAGTTACAAGTATACAACAATGTATGTTAAATAAATTACTGATTTTGCTCGCCCAAATAATTCATTATTCTAAAACTACTAAAAGAAGACTGGTGGTGCCTATAAAGATTAAGGTATCAAATAGGCAGAAGAAACTATTGTATGTTGGGGCGCTCCTCTTGTAATATTATGTTTCAATAAAATCTAAATCCTTGCCAAAAGTTTCTGTTGTTAACAGTACCGAAATAAAACCAATCATGAGTATAAATATACCGGTAACCCATGCCGCAGTAACATAGCTATTTAAGATGTTCGGGCTTCGTAAAAATTTAAAGAGTAACAAGATTAATGGAAGAAAACCCCTTACCAGATTAGGGATAGAAATAGCCGCTGTTGCCCTCAGGTTAGTGCCAAATTGTTCTGCACTCATTGTAATATACAGCACCGAAATGCCAGCGCCAAAGCCAAGTCCCATACAAATAAGATACATATTGAAAGTACTGCCTCCACCTTTTAAAGTAAAGAAAAGTAGCAGGAAAAATGATAGGATTGCATAAAAAATGAGCAATGTCTTTTTGCGGCTTTTAATGTAGTTACTCAATATACCTGCCGTCATATCACCAAAAACAAGAGCTACATATTGCAGCATTAATGCCTTTGGCTGATCAAAACCTGTAATGCCAAAACGGGTAGCAAATTCATCAGAAAAACTAATAAGCATACCAATAACATACCAAACCGGCAAGCCGATCAGGATTGCTTTGAAGTACCTTAAAAAACGTTCCCTTGTATTGAGTAACATTAGAAAATTACCCATCTTAACATGCGCTTTTTTTACAGTATCGTACATAGTACTTTCCAGCACACGAACTCTTAAAAACAATAATGCAATCCCCATGCCTCCGCCGAGGAAATAGCATAGCCGCCAGTTTTCATCACTCAGGTAAAAAACAAAATAAGCCGCAATGGTACCCATTACCCCGCTCGTGGCAATAATGGCAGCAGCAATACCTCGTTTTTCTTTAGGTAGCAATTCGCTAGTTAGTGTAATGCTGGCACCCAGCTCACCTGCAAGGCCAAGGCCTGCAATAAAACGCAGCAAAGTATAAGTATTAATATCTTGTACAAAGCCATTGGCAATTGTGGCCAATGAATATAAAAGAATGGAACCAAAAAGTACTTCTTTTCTTCCTTTTTTATCACCGATGATTCCCCAGATAATTCCTCCAATAGTTAGCCCAAGCATTTGCCAGCTGATAATATTTTCCCCTACATTTTTCATGGCATCTTTTGCCACTCCTAATTCCAGGAAGCTGGACTTTCGTACAATGCTAAACAACAACAGGTCGTAGATATCTACAAAAAAACCTAAAGATCCTACTATGACAGGGAGGGAAAAAATACCATATTGCTTTTGCTGCATTCGTTGTAGTTATGTAGTATAATACCGTTATCCGGCAGGTTGAAATTAATGGAATAAATGAAACCGGTAAAAATATTGTTTTTAATAGCAACAGTATGTGAGCTTGTTAGGGATGTTGAAGAAATATTTGTGTATTATTGATTTCAATATGTTCGAATTGTTCTAGTAAAAGATTCGGTTACAAAGCAAAAATGATCTTACCCATTTAAAGATTACAACAAGCTGATGGTTTAAAAAAATGGCGTAAATATTTACTGGCAATCTCCTAGTTTCTTATCAAGGTAGAGATATTACATGGAAGCTATATTGTATCTTGTTTACCAGCCCGGCTATTATTTCGTTCCCAGAAAAAAATTGAAGCCATATCTTTACAGCTATACTCAAGGGGTGCCTTACGGAAAAGTTAACTGATTACAACTTTTTGCGATGAAAACAGGCTGAGATTATACCCATTGAAAAACTGCTTCGGCATTTTTTCATACACCTGATCCGGATAATGCCGGCGTAGGAATAAAGGATAATAACGACTCATTTTACATCCCGGCCACGCTTTGAGTAATCTCTTAATTATTCAATATAACATGCATGCATTTACACGATTGGGGGAATTTATTTTGGCAGCAAATCAAAGCAACCGATACTTTGCAGTGGCTGGCTGTAACATTGGGTATGGTGGAAGTATTGCTGGCCAAAGCCAATAAAATAGCGCTTTATCCTGTTGGCATTGCAGGCACACTGATCTCCATATACATTTTATTATCGGTAGGTTTATATGCCGAATGTTTCCTAAACGGTTATTACTTAGTAATGAGTATTTATGGCTGGTGGTACTGGTTTAAAAAGAGAAATAGTACACCCGTTACCGCTAGTTACTGCAATTGCAAAGACTGGATAATCATTGTCCTGATTGTGGCAGTAAGTTTTATGCTGTTAGCATTTTTATTAAAATACTTTACGGCTTCTACTGTGCCTTTTTGGGATGCATGGGTAAGTGCTACTGCATGTGCAGGTATGTGGCTGCTGTCCAAAAGAAAAATAGAAAATTGGGTATTGCTCAATATTTCAAACTTATTTGCCATTCCGTTATTGGTATATAAAAAATTACCGCTTTTTGCTGCACTAACCATGTTTTTATTTGTTGTAGCCATTGTAGGTTACTACGATTGGCGAAAAATTATCCAACAAGAAAAAATACTATACTGATGAAAATTATGGATCATCCCGCTACACATATAGCACCCGAGCTTTCAATTGCTTTACGTATAGTTGCTGGCGATGCAGAGCAACTAAAGCAGCTGTACCCTGCACAAATGAAAATTATCCTTAAGCAAAAATGGTTCCAGTTATTTGTACCAAAACAGTACAACGGTTTGCAGTTATGCCTGACAGAAGCATTGCAACTGGAAGAAGCAATTGCGTGGGCAGACGGTGCTGTTGGCTGGACTGTTACACTTTGCGCAGGAGCCGGCTGGTTTATTGGCTTTTTAAATGCTGAATTAACTACCGATGTTTTTAATGATAAAAAACTTTGTTTGGCAGGTAGTGGAAAAGTTTCGGGCACTGCAATAAAAATTGCTGGCGGATACGAAATAACCGGTTATTGGGATTATGCCACAGGCGCCTATTGTGCAACTGCTTTTACGGCCAATTGTATGATAGTAGAAAATGGAGTTGCACTAAAAAATGCAGTGGGTGATCCGCTTGTTCAATCTTTTTTATTTTTACGTAACGAAGTAACGGTGCATGAAAACTGGAAGCGCATAGGGATGATTGCAACTGGTAGCAATAGTTTTGAAGTAAACAAAATAGAGGTAAAAGAAAATAGAACATTCCTTATTGATCCACAGCATGCAATATTAAAAGATCCCGTTTATCAATATCCGTTTTTACAATTTGCCGAAACTACGTTAGCGGTAAATCATAGCGGTATGGCCATTCGGTTTTTAGATTTATGTAAACTTTTATTTGTACAAAAATCAACCAGTACCAGCCAGCAGCTTTTAATTAACTCGGTGATAGAAATGAACGAAGCAAGACAATTGTTTTACAAAACAGCAGCAGCATCATGTGAAGCAGGTTGTAATCATTTACTGATTACCCCTCAATTATTGCATCAGGTAAGTATCGCTAGTAAAATGCTGGCATTTACATCCCGTAAAGTAGTGGATGCATTATATCCTTATTGTGGCATGCAGGCTGCAAATCCAGAAACGGAAATTAACAGGGTTTGGAGAAATTTGCATACTGCAACTCAACACAATATTTTTAATAGTTAATGGGAAATAAAATAAAGCGCTTACAATTACACCTGCCGGAAAGCTGAAGTAAATTTTTGTGTATGCTCAAGATGTAGTAACAAATAAGCCCTGACAACAGTTTATATATCAAGCTTTTTTACTGGGTATTGCTTCTCCTTCGCTTGCTGTTGGCTACAGGTATACTTTCTGTGAATTGTTCTGTCAATTAATTTATTTATTAAATCATTTTTACTAACTCAATTTCAAGGCTGTCAAAATTTTATTCATTTTTTTTAACAGCAAATACTTTTACTTTATTGAACTTGGCAGCAGAATTTAAGATTATTTTAAAAATAATTTTTGTCTTGTCGGTGGAGACTATTTCAAATGTTGCAACTACTTGAAATATAGGTTTGGAAAGGCGTTTTCAAGCAAGAACTGTCGGGTTGTCTATTTTTATAAATTCACATTTATTAGGATAATTTACGTTGTCATGTCCGTGCATAATAAAACTCCATTTACCATCTAGCCGTATGTTAAACTCGTTAAAAGTGTTAGTAAAGCCGCCTGGTCCCCACCAATTTTTTAAATAGTTAGGATTAGTCCAGCGATGTAAACAATGTCTCTTGATGCGTTTACAATTCTTAAACTTACAATTTTACAGTCAGGTGTTGTTGAGATAATTTATGCTGTTATTTATATCGTATTCAATTTTAAAATGTAAGATTAGGTATTTAGTTAGCAAAGACTTAAGCTATTGTGGTAAAAGCTACTTTCTTTTTTTCTTTAAAAAAAAGGCTTTCAATATTCAATAAAAATGCTAAAATAACCGTTAGCTTACCAAGCAAATACCTAATCCTATAAATTTATTTGAGTGCAGCTTTTAATTCTGCAGCTGCTTGCAACATGGCAGATTTAGTTCCTGGTATTTTACTAATTGCATTTGGTAATCCCCAGTCATGTATCATTCCATTATAACGGGTAGCGGTAACTTTTACACCCGCTTCATCTAATTTACGGCATATGCTTAATCTTCGTCTCCCAAAATATCGTTTTCTACAATTTGCACTAATGCAGGCGGCAGACTTTTTAGTTGTTCGGTTGTTGCCAGCAAAGAGGAAGCGTATATATCTTTGCGTTGATCAGGGTCTGTGATATAATTATCCAACATCCACTTCATCAAAGATTTGGTTAAGAATCTATCTTTTCAAAATAGGTTGTAGGAGGATGTTTTAAAATCAGCATTGGTAACTGGCCAAAATAAAACTTGCAATTTTATTTTAGGGCTTTTTTTATCCTTAGCCATTAATGCTATTACTGTTGCCATGTTTCCACCCACGCTATTACTTGCTACAGCCAATCGTTTACCATCAATACCAATATCATTACCTTGTTTTGCCACACATTTTGTTGCGGCATAAGCTTGGTTAGTGGCAACAGGATAATGTGCTTCAGGATAAGGGGTGTAATTTACAAAAACTACTACTGCACCTGATTCTATCACTAAATTTCTTGCTATTCTATGATGTGTAGGAAAATCTCCCAATACCTAACCACCACCATAAAAAAACATAAACACGGGTAATATACATTTAGTAGTTGCAGGTTTTACAATGTTAAGTTTGATGGTTTGACAATCTTGTGTAATTTTTTTTGTGTAACGATAATACCACATAAATCAACTTTTACAGAAGCCTATGCGCCTGGTAAAACCAATCTTGCATCTTTAGGCGTTAATTACTCCAAAGGTATACCAGTACCAGCATTTAGAACTTTTAAAAATGCCCTTACATTACTTACAATGTTTGGGTCTTGATAAGCGTCGATAGTTTGTGCAGCTTCTGCAGCATTTAAAGTAATAGCAACAACTGCTGCAGTTACTTTTTAAGTTTCGATTTTATTTTTTACGTATTTAAATTTAGTGAATTATTTTATAATTTCTAAAATACTGTGCCATTAGTATTGCACTGCATAGCTGCGTTTAATTATACGGATGCTTGTACCTTCTATAATTTAATATTGCTTCGCATTTAAAGCGAATCACAAAGCTAAAAAGTACAAGTGTACTACGCAACAATATTTAACATTGCTTTGTAGCCCGGATAAAAAAATATTATAAAGTCTGCATCAGCAGCGAATTAAAATTACTGAGTGAAAAAATTTTTAAATCTGCCGCATTAAATTTTTCATTTTTACTATCGTGTGGTGCAGGTACAACAACACATTTCATACGGGCAGCCTTAGCGGCGATGAGGCCATTAAAAGAATCTTCGAAACAAATGCATTGCGTGGGATGGCTGTTAAGCGCATTGGCACAATTTAAATATACCTGCGGATGTGGTTTGCCATAGGGCAGGTCAGCGGCAGATTCGATGGCCTGTAAATAATTGCGGATGCCAAGCTTATCCACCACCACATCTATTAGCGGTGTGCCCGAAGAGGTAGCTAGCCCGATTTTAAAATTACGTTCAATAAAAAAATTAAAAATGTGTGCTACGCCGGGCAAGGCTTTTCCTTTGTCAGCAACTTTATCTACCACATTTTTTAGTATGGCAGTTTCTGCTTCGGCATTGTGCCGGGCATCAATTTTATAATGGGTAAACCACCACTCTACAAACTCTTTTGTGCGCATACCCGTAGTTGTGGCATATTGTGCTTTTGTTAATTGAAAATTATAGTGGATAAAAATTTCATGGGCTGCTTCTCCCCACAAAGGCTCAGAATCTATGAGCAGACCATCCATATCGAAAATTACTGTGTTAAGTTGCATAGCGGTAAAGATATTAACTTATTAATTCAATGCTGTTTTGTTAAGCGTTTCCCTCTTCGTTTAAACCGATAAAAAGAAGGAAAAAAAAGCAAAAAAATATTTTCAACTAAAAGGTATTGCTTATTAATTGTTAAAAAAAACCACCTAATAAATACGGCCCGGCTCACTAAAAAAAATGATTAATCCGTATATTGCACAGGTGATAGCAGGTTTAAAATTTTTACATGTCTAATTTTTTTATAAAATTTAAGAAGAGCAGGTTTGTTAAAGGAATAGTGTATGCTATTGTGGGCGCTATAACGTATCCCGGTATTAACATTTTTAATAAGTTGCAGGTAAACGGGATGGAAAACCTGCACAAACTACCTAAGCAAAATGTATTGTTTGTAAGCAATCACCAGACATATTTTGCAGAGGTTATTACTTTTATACATATTTTTTGTGCTGTTAGCTGGCGAAAAAAACATAGCCTCGGCATACCATTTTACTTGCTATGGCCTTTTACAAAAATAAATTATGTGGCCGCAGAAGAAACGATGAAAAGCGACTGGATAAGTAAAATATTAAGTTTGGGCGGAGCCATAACGGTTAAGCGTACCTGGGTAAAAGACGGTAAGGAAGTTAGAAGAAATTTAGACCCAAGCGATACAAGAAAAATTGAACGGGCGCTGAAAGATAGCTGGGTAATTACATTCCCACAGGGCACTACCAAACCCTTTGCGCCAGGTAGAAAGGGTACAGCATTTATTATTCAGCACCATCGCCCTATAGTGGTACCTGTTGTTATAGGTGGTTATTGGAGGGCATTTGATAAAAAGGGTTTGAAATTTAAAAAGAAAGGAACAAGGCTTTCGATTACTTTTAAAGAACCTTTGATAATTAATTACAACGATACCTGCGAAAATATTTTGGCACAGGTAATGGACGCTATCGAACAAAGCAAACAATACATGTTAAAAGGAAAGCATCATTTAATAAGCTCACCGGAAGATTAAATTATGGGAACACTGCGAATAAACTTGCTACATTACAAATTAGTAATACTCTTGTTTTTTTATACTCCTGCATACACACAAATAACCCTTATTGGCAAAGTAGTTGATGCAATTACGGACATACCGGTAACCAATGCAAGCATTTATTTTAACAATACAACAATTGCTACCAAAACAAACCTACAGGGTGAATTTAATTTTACTGCCCTCAATTTTATTACTTCAGCGTTGCTGATATCGAGTAGCAGATACGAGTTACTGGTGTTTAAACCAACTGCAGTACAACTGAAAGGAACAAGGAAATTTGTATTTAAACTACAGGCAAAAGAACCTCCACCTCAAGATAAGATACCTCCGACTGTTCCCTTGAGAAAAAGATGGCTTGAGATTTTTTACAGCACCGTTTTGGGGATATCTGCAGAAGCTGCTAAAAGCACTATATTGAACGATACCAGTATTTATTTTTTATCTGCATCGGGTAGCAACATTTTTTTTGCCTATGCTGATGAGCCACTGGTAATTAATAATCCTATGCTGGGATACAAAATTAGTTTCGACCTGGTTGAATTTTGGTATGATGATGCAACCGGAAAAAGTGATTTTGTTGGCTATTGCAGGTATGAAGAAACGGGTGCTAATAAAAAATATGAAAAGAATCGAAAGCGTTCGTACTATGGAAGCTCTTTGCACTTTTACCGCAGCCTAGTTACCCACCAATTGCAGCAACAAGGGTTTGGTACTTTTTTGGTAAAAACGGATAGTGTAAAAGGAAGAGATAAAACCACTACAACTTTGCAGGAAGATGACCTGGATGCTTTTGTTCCGGTAACTGCGCAGCAACTGTTATACATAGATAGCAGTAACAATTTTTCTATTCGGCTTGCCAGTCGTTTATTAGTGCAATACTACCAAAATCCTTATGGCAAGGCGTATCTTTCTCAAAATATTTATGTACAGGGAGTACTTCCTACGGGTGTTGAAAGTTACCTCTCACTTAACACATCGTCAGTCGCCATTAACAATGCAGGAGCCTTAAGTGATGCAGCTGCCATAAGCTATACCGGTTATTGGAACTATGAAAGAATAGCGAATATATTGCCCTATGATTACCAGCCGGAATAAGACTTAATTACTTTCTTGGCGTTTACAATTTGTAAGATTGTGAAGGGGTATTGGTATTGGAAATACTACCCATAACCAACAGAAAATACCTTAACTGAATGAACTCTATCGTTAAGTTTGCTAGGGGAAAAGTAAAAGTTGTATCCTTGCAAAGGGAAACAGCTACTTTACACATTCAGGTAAAGTATGCAGCAAATAAGCAAGCCATATGATATTTTTAATGATAAAAAGAAACCTATTTTTTTTGGTTGTACTTTTTCTTTTACCCTTTAATTTGATAGCACAAAAAACAATTAGGGGTACTGTGCTAAGCGAAGCTACGGGCTTACCGCTTGAAGGTGCTAGCGTATATTTTAATAACACTTCGATTGGTACAAGTGCGAATGCATCAGGCCAATTTTTCATTACCTTACCAGAAATAGCAAATGCAGAACTCATTATTTCAGCAGTAGGTTTTCAGCTAATAGTTTTTAAACCGGATGCTGCAGTTATTAAAAATAACAACATAGTATTTAAACTTTCACCAAAAGAGCAGCAGTTGAAAGAAGTATTGATATTGACTGATGCCGTAAGAAAAAAATACCTGGCTATTTTTGAAAAAAATTTTTTAGGTATAACCGAGGAAGCTTCCAGAAGTAGTATAAAAAATAAAAAAGATATTTACTTTACTTCCAGCGGTGCAAAGAATTCTTTTATGGCTTACAGCGATACTCCTTTGGTGATCATCAATAAAATGCTTGGGTACAAAATTAGTTTTGAGCTGGGGGAATTTTTTTACGATGAACAAAGCGGCCGTACCTTTTATTATGGCTACACCCGCTTTGAAGAAATGGGCATCAAAAATAGGTGGGTTAAAAACCGTAAGAATTGTTATTATGGCGGTACAGTGCATTTTTACCAGTCGCTTATAAACAACGATCTTAAAAAACAAGGATACCAGATTTACCTGATAAAACCGGTACATTTTTCAAATGACAACAGTACAAATAGCAGTAATAAAAGATCAATCCGCCAACCAGATCAACAGGAAGAGATGGCGATGGCAATAAGCGTAACTGCAGGGCAAATTATTACCGCAGATAGCGTTAACAGCATTAATTATGTTGTTACCATTCCAGGTAAATTAATGGTGCAGTATGAAAAAGATCCTTCGTCTAAAAAATATTTGTTGAAAAATACTTTTATTCAGGGCAATTTGCCTTCAGGCTTTCGGTCGTATGTAACTGTTAAAGCGCCCTTTTTAAGTCTTAATAATGCAGGCATCATCAACAATCCGATGAAAGTAGAATACAGTGGTTATTGGATATACGAAAAGGCAGCCAATATGCTGCCTTTTAATTATGTACCAGAGTAATTTTATTTTGTAAATAAAGCTCTTAATTCTCCTGCATCTTCTGCTTTCATTTTTCCGCCCAAAACCAATCTTAATTGTCTTCTTCTTAAGGCACCTTCATACAAGTTTTTCTCCTCTTCAGTTTCAGCAATTAAAGGGCTTGCTGGTTTTGGCTTGCTGTTAGGATCAAGTGCTACAAACGTAAAATAGGCTTCGTTGCTTTTGTATTTATGTTGGTGTATGGCATCTTCTCCCCAAACTTTTATATGTACTTCCATGCTGCTGTTAAACACCCTGCTAACCTTTGCTTCAATGTGTACTACATTACCCAGTTTAATGGGGTTTTCAAAAGATATATTATCTACAGAAGCTGTTACTACAGGTGATCCGCAATGTTTCATCGCCGATAAGGCAGAGGCTATATCCATCCAATACATCAGGCGGCCACCCATCAGGTTTCCAAATGTATTGGTATCGTTTGGCAGTACCAGTTCTGTCATTATTACCAACGATTCATTTGCTTTCTTATCCATGTATTCAATTTTCGCAAAGATAAGGGGCAATGGTTGATGTGTGATTTTATGCTGGTTGATTTTTCACTCTGAAATTTTTGGGTATTTTATTAATCATCAGTATGCCATCCTTTAGCCTAATTACGTTGGTTGGGCGAATCATTAAATTGCTACCATTGAGCTTTAGCACGTGATTTACAAGAACGTATTTGACAGTATGCAAACTGATAGAAAAAAAGCCAGTTTATAACAAGTTCTGTTATACCTTAATTTAAATATTTGACGCAATTTTTCCAATAAGCAGAAAAGGAAGAAAAATAACCTGTTACCTCAGGAAAAAGTTCATCGTATTTTTCTGCAATTCCCTCGTAATGCATGGTGGTAGGGTGGGCTTTATAAATGAGTTGCCTGCTACCTGAAATTTTTTTTAATTCGTTAAAATTATTTGCAAAAATTTGTATGCCTTCTATATTTTTAGATAGGTTGCTGATGAACTGCATTACTGTATCACTCACCGGATATTTTTTAAAATGAGCAGGTTCAAGCAATAGTATTTTATTGGCAGTTTCACCTGCATGCCATGTTGGATCTATGTTGTAGGAGTTATAAATAAGAACTGGCAGCTCATCTTTTAATACAAGCGCTTCTGTAGCAGGTAGATTTGTTTTTGCAAAAAAATTACTTTTTTCTTTCAACACTTCAGGTAGCTGCATCGTAGTAATAGCTTCATACGAATTGTTTAAAAAACTATCTTTCTGGTTGCTATTGGTATATCTGTTAATGTTTTCCTGATTACAATAATATTTTTTTGAACTAAAAGTACCGGCAATCCATTGCCAGCTTAAGCTGTTGCTGGCTAGGTCGCCATCTAGTAAATGGTAATACATCCATTGCGCAGGTTGTAACCAATGTGCGTTGGCAATGTTACAGGTAATGCTGCTTATATACATGCGAGCATGATTGTGCATATAACCAGTAGCATATAGCAACTCAATTTGTTCGTCTATGGCTTCAATGCCGGTAGTTGCATTTTCAATCGCAGCTACCATTTTTCTGTGTATTACTTTAGGCTGCTCCTGTTTAATATCGGTAAAAATATTATCGCCGATAGATTGCCAAGTCCTTTGCCAGTAGGCTCTCCAGGCAAGTTCCTGAATAAATTTTTCTATTTGGTAAGGCTTATATGTTTTTAGTACCTGCTGCAATATTTGTTGTAAACTAATTACACCTCTTGAAATATAAGGCGACAAATAAGTTACATCGCCACCAATAAAATTTCTTGTTCGGGCATATTTTACAGGGTCAATATTATCCAGTCTTTTAAGTATGCTTTTGTAGTTTGTTGGAAAGTTAGGTGCAGACATTTTTTTATTTTTAATATTCCATTGATGGGACTGGTAATTAAATATCTCGTTATTACCTTTTACTTATTTTATTATGTGTTATAGTGCGCTGGCTTTTACATTTAAACCGGTTTATTGCATCATCCCTTAAAGCAGCATGTTTAGTATTCCTTCCGTTGGTGCGTTTTCGCCACATTTTAAAGCTGGAGGTTTTCATTTCTTTACGCATCAACTCAATCACTTCTTTTTCTTTTAAACCAAACTGTATTTCTATGGCTTCAAATGTGGTTCGGTCTTCCAATGCCATTTCAATGATGCGGTCTATATCTTTATCAGTAAATACTATTTTCTCCATTTTATATTCTGATTAATTTATGTGCTCTTAAAATATCTAATGTTAGTGCTTCGCCCTCATTCAAATTTTTGTATGCAGTTACATCACATACAAATCCCTGGTGATCGCCACCTTCAAATGTGCTGATTACTTTTAACTGCATTACTGCCAGGCAGTTTTTTAAAATAGGGTAACCATTCCATTCTGCCAGTTCAGATCTCTTTGTTAACCGGCTTATTTTATCAATTTGTTTACCACTTTGTTTACCCAGTAAATCTACCAGCCGGTATTGGGCAGCAGCTAATAACTGCAAAATAAATTCTCCTTGCTTTGTTACATTTTCAAGGGTCTGGGTTCCTTTGAAAATGCCACATACAAAACGTTTGGGTTGCATACTTATTTGAGAAGCATAGGTTATAATATGCATGTTTTTATTGCCATCAGTTTTGCTGCTGATGCTGTATACGGGAAGATTTACACGATTCCATGGGCGCTTACTGCTTTTGATAGAAGACTTTATAAATTCTTTTGAAGGAGACTTTAAAAGAATAGTTGAGTTGTTAATTTCTTTCACGATCGCTGAGGTTTTCTTTGTCTAATTTTTGCAGATATTTTTCTGCTATATCAATGTGCTTTTTTCTTTTTTCTTCAGGCATTTTATCAAAGGTTTTTATTAACATGCCAAGCCTCGGGTTTTTTAAAAAAAAGTCTCTGTGCATGTGCATAAAACGCCAAAATAAGCCGTCCCATATTTCAGTCCATTCTCCTTTGGGATAATCACTCATTTTTAATAAATAATTACTACCGCTGATGTACGGCTTGGTGGTCATTAGTCCTCCATCGGCAAACTGCGTCATCCCATAAACGTTAGGTACCATAACCCAATCGTATGCATCAACATACATTTCCATAAACCAGCGGTACACTTCATCGGGATCAAATTCGCAGAGTAACATAAAATTACCCATTACCATTAGCCTTTCAATATGATGGCTATAGCCGTTCTGTAACGTTTTTTTTATAACGTTGTCTACAGGTACAATCCCAGTTTTGCCTGTCCAAAAACTGCCAGTTATTTTTCTTGTAAAGCCCCAATAATTTTTTGTACGTTGTTTACTGCCTTCTCTTTCGTACACAATTTTTATAAACTCCCGCCAACCCAATATTTGGCGAATGAATCCTTCGAGAGAATTTAAAGGCACGTTGTACTTTGCTGCACCCACCATGGCTTTATCTATAATTTGTTGAGGCGATAATAAACCAATGTTTAACATCGGGCTTAATACCGAGTGGTATAAAAAATGTTCTTTGGCAACGATTGCATCTTCGTATATGCCAAATGCTGAAAAACGTTGTTGTAAAAATTCATCCAGCCATTTTTCGGCACCTGCAAAATCAATAGGGTAAATAAATGTTTTGCCATCACCATAATTTGTTTCAAAATTTGTGGCCACATATACTTTTGCTTCTTTAACATAAGTAGTTTCTTTAGCAAACGTTACCAATGGGGCTACTGCTGTTTTTGGAAACCGCTGCCGGTTGTCTGCATCAAAAGTCCATTGCCCACCTTCGGGTTGTCCGCCTGCATCCAGTAAAATATTTCGTTGCTTTCGTTGGGCTGTATAAAAACCCGTTTGAAAATAGCTTTTCTTTTTATCGAAATACGAGCTTACTTCATCCTGCGTATTTAAAAAATTGGGTGAAGCATATTCTATAATATTAATGGCATATTTTTTACAACTTTCCTTTATTTTTTTATGCAACCAGTTATCTGCTACAGCTGCAATATGGATGGAAGTAATTTTTTGTTTACTCAGGTGTGTTAACAGATTTTGTATATCCGAATAGGGGGAATCCGCTTCAATATATTCAACAACTATTTTCTTTTTTAGGAGGTAATCTTCGTAGGCTTTCATGCTGGCCCTGTGAAGGATTAATTTTTGCTTGTGAAAATTGTATTGGTTAAAGAAAAGTGTTTCTTCAATAAGATAAACAGTACGTGCGGTTGTAACCGCAGGATGTTGTTTAAAAAGCTGGTGTGGAAATATAATAACAATCTCATGCATAAAATAAATTGAGCCCTAGGAGGTTGAATACATTTAAATAGTTAAGAGCGCATTATCTGCATTAATTTAAAACAACAAATAAAGTATTTGATTTGTTAAAAACATTTATGTCGTCATCAATTGTTTTTTATTTACAATAGCTTCATATACGCCATCCCAAAGTTCAATACGTTTCTTTAGAGAATTAATGGTTGCCTTTTCTGCTGCAATCCAAAATAATTCATTGTTGCCACAAAGCTTAGCAGTCATTTGTAATGCAAGGTGGCTATGGTGCCCACCATCTACTTCAATGTGCCTTTCCAGGTAGTATTTAAAAATAGAAATATCATCAGGAAAATTTTTATCCAAGTCATTGATAATAGAAATGAACATATTAGGAATCAGATCTTCTCTGCCAAAAGTAAAAATGGCAGCTTGTAAATATGCTTTATCACTATTAATTATTTCGAAAGTACAATCAACAAAATTAGCAGCAGCAGCAGGTGTATCGGATACCAAAAATGCCTCTTTAAAATTGTTCGTTTTCAATAAAGTAGAAATAAATTGATGTATTTGTTCTGTGTTAGCACCACATTGATCCATCGCATCTAAATAAATTTCAAAATGGCTTGTACGATTGCCAAAATTATCAACATCGGATTCTTCGCCCACTACAATTTCATTAATAAGGAACCTAGTATCAGCATATCCTTTTGGAAACCAGGGAACAGATGTACAAGTTAAATTTTGTTGTAATGTTTTTAATAACGACATAAAATCCCAAACTGCATACACATGGTATTGCATAAATAATTTAAGGTCTTCAATATCTTTTATAACACCATACACTTTATGATTGATTATTTGTTGTCTTAACGGTTCAATATTTTTTTGTATTTTATCTATGTGCTGATTCATCTTTACTTTATATTATTCGGTAAATTTTTTTAAGTGTTTTTAAATAATATCCTATTAATTTGAAAGACGGGACAACGAACAAAAATACCTGAATAATTACGGTTGCCTGACTTGCATCCTGATCTGCCGACGTTCCAAACAATACGACAAGCATTTTGTTTAATACATAAATAGTTTATTATGGAAATATTAAATGGAAAAAATATATTGATAATTGGTGCTACAGGTGGTATAGGATCAAGGGCTGTCAAATTACTGGCAGGTAGTGGCGCAAAGTTATTTCTGGCAGGCAGAAATTCAGATAAATTGCAACAGGTAGCAAAAGAAAACAATGTACCTGCGGAAAGAATATTTGTGTTGGATATTTCTCAACCTGATGCAGTAACTGAACTAAAAGAAAAATATTTTCAGCAGTTTCCTTCGATAGACATTCTTGTAAATGCAGCAGGCATCGGCATTATAAAAACGATGGATACGTTAACCGAAGTTGATTTTTTTAAAACACTTAACTATAATTTGTATGCTCCCTTTTTATTGATAAAAGCTTTTTTACCTGCGATGAAGGAAGTTAAAAAGGGCCTTATCATCAATATTCCGGGCGTATTGGGAAAAGTGCCTATGGCCGGCGCAGCTGCCTACTGTGCCAGTAAATATGGATTGGTGGGCATGCTGCAAAGTATTAGGGAAGAATTAAAGAGAACGGATATTCGCATTACAAATTTATTTTTAGGTGGCGTAGATTCACCTTTTTGGGATACCATCGAATTAAAAGTACAAAGAGAAAAAATGGTGCAGGCTGAAGAAGCTGCCAAAGCGATCTGGTTTTTATGCCAGCAGCCGAGCAGTGGAGTGGTAAGCGAAATGGTGTTGCAACCTTTTAATCACCAAGCCATATAAAAATTATTTAAATGATTTAGTAAGAAATTATTGTCATTTAATACTTGTTTTAATTTATAAATTGCAAAATTTACTTGTTAGTAAAAAGGTAAATGTTGCTATAGTTGTTAAGGATACAGCGAAATTGGATTCATTATATTTGTGCATATTTTTATTTTTTATGAATTTCGATCAATCTATTTCATTCGACAATACGGAGACTGCTTTTGCTTACAAAAAGGAAAATGAATTAAAAACAGCTCATTTTTTATTTGGTGCCATGGGCAAACCATGGCTGGTTAACCTGGGTTTAAAACTTACTCCTCTGGCAATAAAATGGCAAGTACCTTTTATAACTTCTATAATAAAGAAAACTATTTTTCAACAATTTGTTGGAGGAGAAACGCTGGAAGAAACGGCTACTGTTGCCAAAAAATTAGGTGTTTATAATGTAGATGTAATTCTTGATTATGGGGTAGAAGGTGGTGATGATGGCGAAAATGGTTTTGATCATTCTACTGAAGAATTTATAAGGGTAATTAATTATGCAGCCACGCAACCCAATATTCCGTTTATGAGTGTTAAGGTTACGGGGTTTGCACGTTTTGCTTTGTTAGAAAAAATTGATGCGCTGATGACCAATGCAACTGGTACATTGATGAGACGTTATTTGTCAGTTATAGAAAATTTGCCGGAAGCCGAAAAGGAAGAATGGCACAGGGTAAGGGTACGGATATTGCGTATTTGTGAAGCAGCAGCAGCAAAAAAAATTGGGGTGCTGGTAGATGCAGAAGAAACCTGGATACAAGATCCTGTTGATGCCCTCACCATTTTAATGATGGATACTTTTAACAAACAACGTGTGGTGGTGTTCAATACTATACAACTTTACCGTCACGACCGCTTTAAATTTTTACAAGATTCTTACGCGGCTGCAGCAGAGCGCAATTTTGTGCTGGGTGCAAAGCTGGTTAGAGGTGCTTATATGGAAAAAGAACGATTGCGTGCAATAGCAATGAACTATTCATCTCCGATACAAACAGATAAAGAAAATACAGACAGGGATTACAATGCTGCTGTAAAATTTTGTATTGATCATTTAGATATTATAGCCTTCATCATTGCATCGCACAATGAACAATCCAATTTAACTGCTACTGAATTATTACAACAAAAAAATATTCCACTCAATCATCCGCATGTACATTTTTCGCAGTTATATGGCATGAGCGACAACATTACTTTTAACCTCGCCAAAGCCGCTTGTTCTGTAAGCAAATATTTGCCATTTGGCCCCATTAAAGATGTAATTCCATACCTGATGAGAAGGGCCGAGGAAAACTCTTCTGTAAGCGGACAAACAGGCCGGGAATTAAGGCTGATAAAGAAGGAACTCGATAGAAGAAAGCAGTAGTAAGTTATCATTTTTTTTGAAGTGATGTTGATATGAAATAAAGAAAGTAATGAGGCCACATATATTTTTTAATCTTTGTTTTAATAAATTTGTTAATGATTTTTAAACCAAGATAAAAATTGTTATGAAAAAGGTTTACCTGAATCGTTATTTAGTAAATAAATATTGTTTTCCCTTAACTGCTATTCTACTATTTATCTTAGGAAATAATATTGATTGTATTGCGCAAAACAAGCCTTTTAAAACCGATACCGTTTTAGTCGATGCTGTTTTTTTACAGGATGTGGTAGTAACAGCTTCCAGGGTTTACGAAAAACAATTAACAGCACCGGTTAGTGTTTCCAAAATGAATGCTGTACAGCTTCAGCAATCTACTTCGCCTTCTTTTTTTGATGCCATTGCAAATATGAAAGGGGTTCAAATGATTGTGCCAAGTCTGGGTTTTAAAGTGATCAATACAAGAGGATTTTCTAACACTACCAATGTACGTTTTGTGCAATTGGTAGATAATATAGATAACCAGTCGCCACATATTGGTGCACCCATTTCCAATGTCTTGTGTCCTGGTAATTTGGATATTGAAAATGTAGAAATCATACAGGGCGTGGCTTCTGCTTTGTATGGGATGAATGCTACAAATGGCTTGGCAAATTTTACAACAAAAAATCCATTTACCTCAGAAGGTATCAGCATACAACAACAGGTTGCTGTTAATCATGTAAATGATCCAAATAATATTGGGGCAAAACTGTACAACGAAACCAATATCCGCTGGGCAAAAGTACTATCTCCCCAATGGGCTTTTAAAATTAATGCAGGGTTTACAAAAGGGTACGACTGGATTGCAGATAATAAAGATGATTTAAATCCAACTGCCAATCAGACTACAGGTTTACTGGGCAAAGATAATCCTGGTTATGATGCGGTTAATGGTTATGGGAACGAAGCGAGCAATCGTAAAACACTTAGTCTGGGCGGAAAGAATTATGTGGTTGCACGAACAGGTTATTCAGAAAGACAAGTAGTAGATTATAATTTGCAAAACTTTAAAGGCGACGTATCTGTTTATTTTAAACCCAATGAGCAATCTTTATTTACCTACACCTACCGAACAGCTTTTTTAAATAGTGTGTATCAGAGGTCTAACCGTTTTCGGTTACAGGATTATTTGTTGCAGCAACATATTTTGCAATATAAAAATTCTTTCCTTCAGCTTTGGGCATATGTGACAACAGAAAATTCAGGTAACTCTTATAACCTTCGTTCAATGGCAGAAAATATTGATTTGGGTTTTAAAAATACCAAACAATGGTATGCAGATTATACAACTGCTTATAACAATGCTACTGCATCAAATAATAACATTGCCGCTGCACATCATGTTGCAAGGGAAGCTGCGGATAATGGCAGGTTGCAACCCGATACGGATGCATTTGAAAAGAAATTGCAACAATTGCAACAAGTAAATGATTGGAATATTGGTGCGGCATTAAAAGTAAAAGCCAATTTGGTGCATACAGAAGGAACCTATGATGTAGGAAAGTTTTTACACCTGAAATATAAACTACAGGTAGGTGCAGATTTTAGAGATTACATCATTGTGCCAGATGGAAATTATTTTATTAACCCAATAAGTTCAGGTCATAATTTAAACTATACCAGCGTTGGATTTTTTGCTCATGTATCCAAAGGTTTTTTTAAAGAAAGGGTGCAGGTAAGTGCGGCACTCCGTGCAACCCGGTATGAATATTTTAAGTTGCAATGGAACCCAAGAGCAACGATAGTTTATGAGCTTTCAAAATCAAATTTTATACGTTTCTCTTACCAAAACGGGTATCGGTATCCAAGTATTTTTGAAGGCTTCTCCAACATTAATAGCGGAGGTGTAAAAAGAGTCGGGGGATTAAAAGTTATGTCGAATGGAATTTTTGAACAATCCTGGTTAAAAAGTTCAATTGATACTTTTCAAGCTGCTGTTAATAAAGATGTAAACAGTTCGGGACTAACACAAACTGCAGCAATTGATAAAAATAAAATACTGCTTAAACGCAATACCTATACTTATTTAAAGCCAGAACAAATGCATTCTTTTGAGTTGGGATACAGGAGCATTTTATTGGATAACAAATTGTTTATTGATGGAGATTGTTATTACAACCTTTATGCTAATTTTATTGCTCAAATAGAAGCAAGTATTCCCAACACTACTGATGAAACAAAAATACCAGCGGCCCTGTTTGATAAAAATGGGCAGGCCCGTTACAGGCTGTGGACTAATTCGAAAACTGTGGTACGTAATTATGGTGCAGAACTAGATATATGTTATGTACTCAGCAGTCATTATTCATTTTCCGCCAATGGCAGTTATCAAACCTTAAAAAAAACAATGGCAAATGATGGGCTGGAAGATGGATTTAATACACCTGCCTGGATAACAACTGCAGGCATCAACGCAACAAATATATACAAGCAGCTGGGCTTTGGTATTACGTTAAAATACCAAAGCAGTTATTACTGGCAATCTTTTTTAATCAATGGCAATGTACCTAGTACGTTTAATGCAGATTGTATGGTACGATATACGATTGCCAAGCCTAATCTTGATCTCAAAATGGGCGCAAGCAATGTTTTAAATAATTATTATTTTTCTATTTTAGGTGGCCCGCAAGTTGGCGCATTTTATTATACTACGCTTACGTATTCTTTTAAATAAATGAATGTGCTAATAATTTTTAACAGCAAACTTTGTTGATTATTTGGTTATTTTAAGTGCATCATTCAAGCGTTGTGCCACATTATCCCAATTAATGATGTTGAATAAAGCATCTACAAAATCTGTTCTTTTGTTTTTGTATTTTAAATAGTAGGCGTGTTCCCAAACGTCTATCACTAATATTGGAATGGCACCCCATTGTGTTAGTTTTTCATGATTCTCACATTGCAAAACAGTTAAACTATCGCTATATGGTTGGTAAGCAATAATACCCCAGCCATTGCCATCAACATTTTTAGAAGTTGCCGCAATCAAAGCTTTCAGTCTGTCGAAACTACCAAAGTTTTTTTCAATGCGTTTCTGTAATTCACCGGAAGGCTCATTTTTTTTATTTGTAAGATTTGTCCAAAAAATTGAATGCAGCACATGCGATGAGAAATGAAAAGATAGTTTTTTTGTCCAGTAATCAACTGTTTCTAAATTATTTTCATCTAATGCTTTTTTAATTATTTGTAAATCTTTATTAGCGCCTTTTACTGCACCGCCGTGGTGAAAAGTATAATGCAGGTGCATGGTTTCAGCATCCATGTAAGGTTCTAAAAAATTCTCATTGTAAGGTAAAGGTTGCAGCACATAGTTACCATCGGCATCCACTAGTTTATCAATACCATTGTTGGTTAAATTTTGTGCAAAGGCATTGCTTGTTGAAAGTAAAGATGCTGCACTTAATAGTGTTCCTGATTTTAAAAAGTTGGCTCTGTTCATAAAATTAGTTTTATCAGGATACCAATTATTGCTGCAATGGCAATTATATATGGTTCCTGAATTTTTTTTATATAGATTAAAGAAAATATTGTGGCGACTGATATTAATGCAGTGCTAACATCTACTATACTTCTTGTGGCAATTATAATTACTGCGCCCACCAATGCACCAACAACAGCTGCAGTTATACCATCAACAAATGCTTTGATTGAATGATTGGCTGCTATTTTTTTAAAATAGGATGCAGGAATAACGGTAAACAAATAGCAAGGTAAAAAAGTAGCTGCTGCTGCAACACATGCACCCGGAAACCCTGCCACCAAATAGCCTATGAAGCCTACCGTAATAACAACCGGGCCAGGTGTTATCATTGCCACTGCTACAGAATCCAGAAATTGCTGTTCTGTTAACCAATGATTTTCGGTTACCACGCCGGCATGTAAAAATGGAACAATTGCCAAGCCACTTCCAAATATAAAGGTACCTGCTTTGGCAAAGAATATTGCGATTTTGCCTAATATACCTGGTTCAAAATTCCAGAAATCTATTTGTAATAGTACCAGCGAATTTGTAATTTTATTGGTAAACCATTTAGGAGGGGCTTTTATGATCATATAAATTAGTCCTGCTGCAACAAATAATAAAACCTGTTCCTGTTGCGTAAAAAAAGTAATGGCAGCTGCCGCAATAAAAAATAACCAAAGCAACCAGTCTTTTTTAAAGGAGGTTACATTAAATTTTCCTATAGATTTGGTAGTGAGTTTGTACGCACTCTTAGCGATGATACCGATAACAGCTGCACCAACGCCATAAAAAACTGCCTGCATCCAGGCAAGTCCGCCGTATAGTTTGTAGGCCATGCCCAACAATACTACCATAATAAACGATGGAATAATAAATGCAAGGCCAGCTAAAGTAGCACCAACAATTCGATAATGTACAAAGCCAAGGTAAATTCCTAATTGTGCAGCTAAAGGTCCTGGAGCCAATTGTGCCAACGCCAAACCTTGTTTATATTCTTCTTCAGTAATCCATTTACGGTTTTCCACAAGATCTTTGTGCATATAACCTACCAGAGCAACCGGGCCACCAAAGCCGGTTGCGCCAAGTTGTAAGAAATATAAAACGAGTTGTTTTAAACTATATGCCGGCTGCTTGTTCATCGAAGCATTATTTAAAATGATATTATAAACATGACAACATTACTGCAACCTGTTTCTAAAAACTAGTACGATAATAAAATTTTATTGCAGATTTTGCACAATTTGTAATACAAATTTATTGAGGTCCGTGATAAATAAATAGGATGTTATTTACCTTTTGTAAAGGGTTTACTTTTTTTAAAATTTTTTCTGTACAAAGAAGGATTGTTTCCGGTATGTTGTCTAAATATTCTTGTAAAATGGCTTTGGTCAGAGAAGCCGGTTAGGTAAGCAATTTCTGTAAGCGAATAATCGAAGTTTTGAATAAGAGAAATTGCTTTTTCAATACGTATTTTCCGGATATATTCGCCAAAGTTCAGGTCTTCAAAATATTTTGAAAACTCCCTTGAAAGGTAGGAAGGATGCATTGCTAACTCACTCGATATTTTTTTAAGATCAAATGTAAATTGTGTATCTACCTGGTCCTGGATAATTTCTTTCAGCCCTTTCACCCAATCTGGAATTTTCTTTTTATTTACAGGTTTAGTTTTTAAAAATTTAGTATATACATCATGTAATAAGTTTTCAAAAGGGTTATTTTGTAAATGCTTTTGTTTGTATAAATGTGTAGCCCAGGCATACAACGCATCATAGATAATCATTCCTGTTTCCAAGAGCTTGTCGTCTTCAGTAATATTATGAGACAGTCCGGCAGAGATCGCCCAAAGGCCTGCAGCTTCATTGGCTAAATCGTGTCGGTCAGTATCTGCACCCCGAACAATGACTGACATTATTGCAACGGCAGGATCTTTTATTTTGTACTTTTTTATGATACAATCAAATGTGCATTGATCTTCATAATGGGTTAGTTCCACACTTGGAATATCAAACGGAATGGCATTTAGTTCTTTTGCTTTATCTGTTACCTGGTTGAAAGGCACGTAAATAAATATAGCCTCTTTATCTACAAATTTTTTTATTAACCAGGGACAAGCTAGCCTGTCAATTTTTGGTCTTTCTCTTGTTATCCATTTCATATATGAAAGTTTAGCCTTATTTTTCGAAGTTAAAAATAGAAATAATTGTCTGATACAAAAGTGTAAAAGCTTTAAAAATTAAATGGCTAATCCTACTAACTGATAAAATAGGGTGTCAAGAAAATAACAAAATAGGTATTCTAATTTTCTGCTTTATCTGTTTTAATACAAACATACAATTGAAATAAATCATTTTTAAAAGAATACTTTTAACGCAGTCCTGAAAGTATTGCAATGTGCCTCAATAATTATTTTTACATCAGCACTATACCCTCCACCCATCGACACTGCACAGGGAATATGCTGCTGTTGCAACAAGGTAAACACAAATTCATCTCTTTGCATGCAACCTTGCAGAGATACTTTTAACTTGCCATAGCGATCAGTATCTAAAATGTCAACACCTGATAAAAAGAACGCAAAATCAGGTCTTACTTCATTGATTAATTTTGGTAAGATAGCTTTGAGCAACTCTAAATATTCGTTATCAGCAATACCATCTTTTAAAGGAATATCAAGATCACTTTTTTCTTTATGAAAAGGGTAGTTGTGTTCACCATGCATGCTGAAGGTAAAAACCCTTTTTTCTTCTGCAAACAATTTAGCAGTACCGTTGCCCTGGTGTACATCCAAATCAATAATCAAAATCTGTGTAGCCAAATTATTATGCAATAAGTAATTAGCAGCAATGGCCATGTCGTTCAGCATACAAAAGCCTTCGCCTCTGTCTGCAAAAGCGTGGTGGGTACCACCAGCTACATTTATTGCTATTCCATTTTTAAGGGCAAAATGGCAACAATCAATAGTGCCCTGAGCAATAATTAATTCTCTTTTTGTTAGTGCCGGTGATTGCGGAAACCCAATGTGGCGCTGCTCTTTTACAGTTAATTTTTGTTGCTGTAGTCTTTCTACATATGCTTTATCGTGCGTCCATAAAATAATTTCATCCTTGCAAACAGCGGGCGAAAAAATGTTATCTATTGTTATACTTCCCTCATGTAATAATTGCGCTGGGATCAGTTCATATTTTAACATAGGAAACCGATGGCCTTCTGGTAAGGGATGTGCGTAAATAGGATCGTAAGCAATTTTTAAAATTTTCGTCGTCATTAAATAGATATAATGCTTTGTTTAACTAATGCAAAAACACTTTCACCTGTTTTTGGTTCAATCGTATACGTGCCAGTAAACTTGCTAAAGGCCGGAAGCACCGCATACTGTTTGCAAAAATAATAACAGGGAAATTTTAATGCTTGTTTGCCCAAGCCTCTTACAGTAATGGATGGATGAATATGGCCGCTAAAAACATAGCCTTTATCTGGTGCAGTGCAATCATTTACATCATGTACAAAAATAAAATCGCCTATTGTCATTTCGCATGGGTGAATGGTAATGTCTGCAAGGGCGTACCATTCTTTTTTAAGAACATCATGATTGCCTTTTACAAGATGAATGGGTAATGCTCCGAAATCCATACGCCATTTTAAAAAAAAGTCATGCTCTTTGTTACTTTCACTGTGAAACATATCACCAATGATGACTACCTGTTGTGGTTTAAAATGTTGGAATAGTGTTAC
The DNA here is from genome assembly GCA_025352695.1 of Ferruginibacter sp. GTDB lineage: Bacteria > Bacteroidota > Bacteroidia > Chitinophagales > Chitinophagaceae > Ferruginibacter. Next base: position 65,243 of record JANXSK010000044.1, read on the forward strand.
CAACCGTTGCATATCTTCTTTAAAAACTGCCTGTGGTATAGCGATACCCGATTTTCTAAAATGTCCTGCTTTTCCTAAATGAAGATCAGAAAGAATTAATGTTTGCTGCTCTTCCCAAAAAATACAGCGATCGGCCGAAAGCCAAAAAGTATTATTTAGTATCGTTTGTGGATGTAATGCTGACATTGTTTGTAAAGGTAACCTGATAGATTATTAACTTAATGAGGAATGGTTTTGAAATGAAAAAATTAGTACTTACTTTAGAAAAAAATTATCAACATGACAACAACTAACTCAACTTCCACAGTTTTAGATTTTGCTGAAGGCGACAGACCAACCCTACCTTCAGGATTAAATGTGTTAACGATTCTTACTTTTATTTGGTGTGGTATTTCTTATATAAGTTCCATTTGGTCTTATATGAATGCAGATAAAGCACTTAAAAATTTACAAGATTCGCAGGATAAAATAGCAGAAGCCCCGGCATGGGCAAAAAAAATGATGGGCCCTGAAATGATTGAAATTGCAAAAAAGTCCATGGAGAATAAATTGCCTATTTTATTGTTGGGGCTTGTTGCCACAACGCTTTGCGTATATGGAGCTTTAGAAATGCGTAAATTAAAAAAGCAGGGATTTATACTTTGGTTAGCAGGAGAAATATTACCCCTTGTTGCCGGAATTATTTTTATTGGTACCGGCATGTTTAATGGTTTTGGTTTAATAGGATTACTCTTCCCGATTATATTTATAATTCTGTATGCCGTGCAAAGAAAATACCTGGTATATTGATTTTTAATTGATAGTAAATTGTTTATTGGAATACCAGGTTTGGCTTGATAAAATTTATTTTTCAAGTTGAGCCTGCATTCTTTTTACTCTATCTTCCAGTTGCTCCGACGAAAGATTTTCTCTCAAACTATCTACTTTTAACGGGAAACAAAAAGGGGTTAATCGCTCCGGAAATTTAATAACGATGTGGCCATTTTGTATCCGTTGTAACATGTTGCGTAACCGCACTTCTTCCATCTGCTGGTCAAGTACTTCCTGATACGCCTGTCGCAATAAAATATTTTTTGAATCGTATTCACTAAAAACACTAAACAGTAGGCTGGCACTATTTTGCAAGTGTTTTGTTTTTACCTGTTCACCCGGTACGCCCTGAAAAATCAATCCACCAATTACTGCCACATCCCTGAATTTTCGCTTGGCCATTTCAACACTGTTTACCGATCGTTGAATGTCTGCAAATAAATTTTCCAAACTAAATAATTCATACACATTGGTATCATCTACTGGTATGGGCTGATCACTTAATAATTCAAAACCATAATCATTCATAGCAAAACTAAAAGTAATCGGCGTACTGCGGCTGATGCGGTAAGCCAATATTGCAGCCATGGCTTCATGCACCAATCTTCCTTCAAATGGATACACAAATAAATGAAACCCATCTTTGGTTTCAATATGTTCTACCAGCAGTTCATTTTCTTTTGGTATGTGGGAGAGCGATTGCTGCAAATTAAATAATGGTTGTAGTACCGTTAATTCCGGATCATTTAATTTTTCTTTTTTTGTTAGTAAAAGGCCATTCATTTCAAAAGCTTTATCAAAAGTTTTACGAAGCATGAAGCCTAGGTTGGCGCTTAACGGCATACGCCCACCATTCCAACTTGGGACAATTGATTTTTTGGAAGTAGATTTTTTTACAATGGCCGTCATATCTTTAATAAACAGAAATTCCAGGTTTCTGCCCGCCAAAGTAAACACATCGCCGGGTTGCAATTTTGATATAAAATACTCCTCAATAACCCCTACATAGCCACCGCTTAAAAATTTTACTTTTAACATCGAATCGCTAACGATGGTGCCAATATGCATCCGGTGAAGCATGGCAATGCGGCGATTTGTTATCAGGTAAACACCTTCAATTACTTCAATTTTTTTGTATTCATCATACTGTTGCAAAGCAGCGCCGCCAGCAGTTAAAAAATATAATAATTCCTGCCATTCATTTTCATTAATATGTTGATAGCAATGTGTTTTTTTTATTTCTTCATATATTTCAGCAGGTATAAAACCATCCGATACCGCTAGCGTGCAGAGGTATTGCGCCAGCACATCAAAGCACAATA